>NZ_JAKKFI010000045.1 GCF_022230955.1 Micromonospora cabrerizensis | reverse complement strand
CGACCGCCGACCGCCGACCGCCCGACCGGCAGCGGCCCAAGCTCGACGGCGGGACTACGGACGAGGTCGCTGAGAACGAGCCGGGCGGGCAGGCCGGGTTCGGTCAGCGCTGGATGGACTTGGTCTCCAGGAACTCCTCCAGACCGAAACGGCCGAACTCGCGGCCGTTGCCGGACTGCTTGTAGCCGCCGAACGGGGCCAGCGGGTTCCAGTGCCCGGCGTTCACGTCGACCTGGCCCACGCGCAGCCGCCGCGCCACGGCCAGGGCATGCTCCGGCTCACCGAAGACGCCGCTGGTCAGGCCGTACAGGGTGCCGTTGGCGATGGCCACGGCCTCGTCCTCGTCGGCGTACGGGATGATCGTCAGTACCGGCCCGAAGATCTCCTCCTGGGCGATCGCGGAGGACGGGTCGACGTCGGCGAAGATCGTCGGCTGGACGTAGGCGCCGTTGGGCAGGCCCTCCGGCCGGTCCGGCCCGCCGAACACCAGCCGGGCGCCGTCGGTGCTGCCCCGCTCGATGTACCCGACGACCTTCTGCCGGTGGGCCTCGGAGGCCATCGGACCGACCCGGGTGGCCTCGTCCTTCGGGTCGCCGACGGTGAACTGCCTCGCCGCCTCGACGGCCAACGCCACGACCTCGTCCTGGCGCGAGGCGGGCACCAGCATCCGCGGCCACGCCCCGCACACCTGACCGCCGTTGGCGAACGCCATCATCACGCCGGTGGTGACCGCCGTCGGCAGGTCGGCGTCGTCGAGGATGATGTTCGCGCCCTTGCCGCCCAACTCCAGCGCGACCCGCTTGACGGTCGCCGCGGCCACCGCGGAGATCCGCTGCCCGGCCCGGGTGGAGCCGGTGAAGGAGATCATGTCGATGTCCGGGTGGGCGGAGATCGCCTCGCCGACGACCGCGCCGGTGCCGTAGACGATGTTGAACACACCGGCCGGTACGCCCGCCTCGGCGGCCGCGTCGGCGAGGAGCCGCGCGGTCAGCGGGGCGTTCTCGGACGGCTTGAAGACCATCGTGTTGCCGGCAAGCAGCGCCGGGGCCAGCTTGGAGACGATCTGCTGCAACGGGAAGTTCCACGGTGTGATCGCACCGACCACACCGATCGGCTCACGGACGATCAGCGAGTTGCCGACCTCCTCGGTCCACGCGAAGTCGTCGGCCAGGCCGGCAACCGACTCGACCACTGCGGCCGGGAAACCGACCTGGGCGGTCCGGGACATCCCGATCGGAGAGCCCATCTCGGCGGTGATCGCCTGGGCGATCTCCTCGGACCGGGCGGCGAGGCCCGCGCCGAGGCGGCGCAGTACGTCGGCCCGGTGCTGCGGCGTGGTAGCCGCCCAGGCCGGGAATGCCGCCCGGGCGGCGGCGACGGCACGGTCGACGTCCCCGGCGGTGCCGGCCGGGGTCTCGGCGACGACCTCGCCGGTGGCGGGGTTCACGACGGGAAGGGTGCCGGCAGAGCCGGCGACGGTCTCGCCACCGATCCAGTGACCGGTGACGGCGTAGGTGGAAGGTGTCATGGACCGACCGTCGCACCGGCCCGGACCCCCAACCAGGTGCGCCTTATCCAGGGTTTCGCGGTCCCTGGCTGGGGCCCGGCGGGGTCAGAGGGCGAGCACGATCCGGCCGGCGGCGGTGCCGGCGTCCTGCCGGGTCCAGGCGTCCGCGACCGAGTCGAACGGCACGACCTCGTGGTCGACGGTGAGCCGCCCCGCCGCCGCGTGCCCGGCGACCACGCCCAGCGACGCCGCCCGTTGCGCGGTCGACAACCCGTTGTTGGTGTAGCCGACCAGGCGCAGGGAGCCGCCGCGCAGCACGGCGGACTCGATCGGCGCGGTGGCCCCCGCCGCGCTGCCCAGGTTGACCAGCCGGCCGCCGGGGCGCAGCACCCGCAGGGCCGCCGCCGCCGGGACGCCGAAGACCGGGTCGAGGACGAGGTCGACCGGCCCGTCGGCGACCTCACGGAGTCGGTCGGCCATCGACGCGACGTCGTCGTCGGGCAGCAGCGGGATGGCGACCGCCGCGCCGAGTTCCTCCGCGCGGGCCCGTGCCGCGGCCGAGCGGGCCACGGCGATGACCCGGCGGGCGCCGCCGAGCAGGGCGAGTTGGACGGCGGCCTGGCCGACCACACCCCCGGCCCCGAGCACGACGACCTGTTCGCCGGCCGTCAGGCCGCCGCCGTGGGTCAGCGCCGCGTGGGCGGCGACCGCGGAGAGGCCGAGGGCCGCGAGCAGGGTCAGCGGTACGCCGGAGGGCAGCGCCACCACGTCGACGGAGGGCACCGCGACCGTGGTCGCCATGCTGCCGTCGACGCCGGACCGCATTCCGGCCGCCGTGCCGAACCAGACGGCCGAGCCGTCGGCGAGCCGGCCGACACCCTGCACACCCGGCACGTACGGGGTGGTCGGCGTGCCGAAGTAGCTGGTGCCGCTGGCGCAGAGCAGGTCCAGCGGGGTGATCGGCACCGCCTCGACGGTGACCGCCACCTCGTCGTCGGCCGGCAGGGGCGCCGGCCGTTCGGTGATCGTCGGCGGCGTGCCGCAGGCGTTGATCAGCGCCGCGCGGATCACGTCGCGATGTCCGGGTACGGCATCGGAAAGTGCGCCAGCCGTGCGCCGAAGGACTTCTGGTACTCCAGGGGCTCGGTGTTGTCCCGCTCGAAGAGGGCGATGAAGAGGGTGAGGGTGAGGAAGGGGTGTGCCCCCAACTCGAACAGTCTCACGTGGTCGTGGGTGGCCAACGCCTCCCGCTCCACGTCGTCGAAGCGCAACCAGGTGCTGGCCTCGCCGGTGTGGCAGTTCAGCACGGTGTTGGCGCACTCGGCCTCCCACCAGGCGACCAGCTCGCGCGGCTCGCTGCGGTAGCGCTCGACCAGCTCCGGGTCCCGGTCGACCATGAAGAGGAACTTGTTCAGCAGGTACTTGCTCATGCCGCCGGCGCTCCGTTCGGGTACCAGGTGAAGTAGGCCTCCATGGTGTGGAACAGATCGAGGGTGTCGACGTAGTCGGCCTTCGCCCCGGCCCCGGCCACACCCATCATGAGCATGAAGTCCATGAAGCCGTGGGTGGCGTTGCCCGGTGAGTGCAGGCTGTCCAGCGTGACCTCCCGCAGGCAGCCGTCCAGGTCACCGTTGGCGATCCACTCGACGGCCCGCTGGTCGAACTCCGGGTCCGGGCCGTGCGGGCCGAACTGCCGGGGGCCGCCCAGCTCCAACGACAGGTGACCGGTGCCGATGACGGCCACCCGCAGGTGCGAGGGCCACGACTCGACGATCTCCCGGATGGCCTCGCCGAGCTGCACGAAGCGCTTCGGCTGCGGCAGCGGCGGCGCGAAGATGTTCGTGTAGATCGGCACGATCGGCAGGTCGGCCTCGGGCCGCAGCGTGATGATCGGGCAGGTGATGCTGTGGTCGATGCGCAGCTCGTTGCTGAACGCGAGGTCGAAACCGGAGTCGAGCCCGGCCCGCAGGATGTGCCCGGACAGGTCCTCCTGCCCCTTGAGCAGCATCCGGGGCAGCCCGAACTCGCGTTCCTCGTTGTACCAGTTGGCGTCGTACGAGGGTGCCTTGCCGACCAGGAACTGCGGCATGTTGTCCAGCCAGAGCTGGTGGAAGTGGTCGGAGCCGACCATCACCAGCACATCGGGCCGGGCCCGGGTCAACGTCTCCCGGAAAGCCAGGATCTTGCTGGTCCACTCGTCGGCGAACGGCGGCCGATCCTCACCGGTGGCCGTGCTGGCCCGATAGTAGAAGGGGTGGTGGGTGGAGGCGATGACCGCGACGACGGTGGCCATTGGGCTCCTTTCGCTGGCAGCGGAGGGGATCAGGGCTCGTAGACGGCGTTGCGGTCTACGGCGCGGTAGATGTCCATGCCGAGTGGGCGACGCCGCTCCTCGGCGAGGTGCCCGAGCAGCCCCGCCGCGCGGGCCAACAGGGCGAAACCGCGCAGCATCTCGACGGGGAGCCCCAGGTCGGCGAGCGCCGCGCCGCAGACCCCGGCGCCGTTGAGCGGCAGGGTCCGGCCGAGCACCTGCGGGTGCACCCGCCCGATCGCCTCGAACAGCCGCAGGTGTGGGCCGTGCAGACCCTCCTCGGTGGCGATCCGGATCAGTACGGGCGTGCGCGGGTCCTGTTCCTTGTGCACCGGATGCCCGAGCCCGGGGACCAGCCGGCGCTCCTGCTTGGCCCGGGTGACCGCGTCGAGCGCCAGCGCGTCGTAGTCGGTCACCTCGCCGGCCCCCGCGAGGGTGTCGGCGAGGAAGCGTCCACAGTCCTCGGTGACGCCGAGGAAGCGGGAGCCGCCCCCGAGCAGGCCGGCGGCGAGGGCGCCCTGCAACGACTCTGGCGCCGACAGGTAGGTCAGCCGGGCCGCGATAGCCGTCGGGGTGAAGCCGTGGTCGGCGAGCGCCACCAGCACCGCCTCGAAGACCCGTACCTCACCCCGGGTGGGCCGGCGGCGGGCGACCAGCCAGTACGCCAGCTCGCCGAAGCCGACCTCGCCCATCAGGTCGCCGGCCAGGTCCTGCCCGAGCAGGGAGATGGTGGTCGGGTCGGACGTGCCGATCCCGGTCGGAAAGCTCAACTCTTCAGCCACGCGCGGATCTCCTCGCCGTGTTCGTCGAGCCCAGGCGGCGGCAGCTCGTAGCGCGCCGGGGTGTCGGAGAAGGTGATGGGGTTGCGGACGCCGGGCACGTCACCGACGGCCACGACCGGGTCGAGCCCCAACTCCTCGGCGAGTGCCACGCCGCCGTCGATGGTGTTGATCGGTGCACAGGGGACCCCCGCGGCAAGCAGGTCCCGGAACCACTCGTCCTTGGTCCGCTGGGCGAGTCGTTGCACGAGCAGCGGCCGCAGCTCCTCGCGGTTGGCGGTGCGGTCCTGGTTGCGCCCGAAGCGCGGGTCGTCGGGCAGGCCGGGCAGGTCGAGCACCTGGCAGAGTTTGCGGAACTGCCCGTCGTTGCCGGCGATGACGATCAGCTCGCCGTCGGCGGTGGGCAGCGGCTCGTACGGGAAGAGGCTGGGGTGCGCGTTGCCCATCCGGAACGGGACGGTGCCGCCGGCGACGTAGCCGCTGGAGTGGTTGACCAGACCGGACAGCGCCGAGCTGAGCAGGTTGACCTCGACGTGTTGACCCCGCCCGGTCTCGCCACGGTGGCGCAGCGCGGCGAGGATGCCGATGTTCGCGTGCAGCCCGGCCATCACGTCGAAGACGGAGATCCCGGCCCGGTACGGCGAGCCGTCCGGGTCGCCGGTGAGGCTCATCAGGCCCGAGATCGCCTGCACCATCAGGTCGTAGCCGGGGAAGTCCCGACCCGCGCCGGTGCCGAAACCGCTGATGCTCGCGTACACGATCCTGTCGTTGCTCGCGGCGACGCTGTCGTAGTCGAGGCCGAACCGGGCGAGGCCGCCGGGCCGGAAGTTCTCGATCATCACGTCGGCGCGGCGGGCCAGCTCCTGCGCGGCGGCCAGGTCGGCGGGCTCCTTGAGGTCCAGGGCGACCGACCGCTTGTTGCGGTTGATGCCGAGGTAGTAGGTCGAGACGCCGTCACGGGTGGGCGGCATCCAGGTGCGGGTGTCGTCGCCACCGGGACTCTCCACTTTGATCACCTGTGCGCCCAGGTCGGCCAGGAGCATCGTCGCGTACGGCCCGGCGAGGATCCGGGAGAAGTCCGCGACGAGCAGGCCGGACAGTGGCCCCGTCGATTGCTGCACCATGTTTCCGCCCGTTCTGCGGACACCTGTCCGCCCGCACAGCTTGCGACACCGCACGGTGCCTGTCAACGGTGTGTTGATCGCGCGGAAACATGCTCTTGACGCGTCTCGTGACCGGGAGCACACTTGCGCCACTCGGGCTGGCCGCACAGCGGACAAGAGTCCGGGCTCCCCTCGTACCCCGGAAAGGAATGGGTGGCGATGAGCGCAACCGACCGGCCGGTGGTCTTCCGAAACGGCCTGGTTCTCACCATGGACGACGCCCACACGGTGCTGCCCGGCGCCGACGTGCTGGTCGTCGGCGACCGGATCGCGGAGGTCGGCGTCGGCCTCACCGCGCCCGACGACGCCCTGGAGATCGACGCCACCGACGGCATCCTCATGCCGGGCATGGTCGACACCCACCGGCACCTGTGGCAGACCGCCATGCGCGGGTACGGCGCCGACTGGACCCTGACCCAGTACTTCGTCTGGTACTACCTCGAATCCGGCAAGCTGTTCCGCCCCGAGGACGTCTACGCCGGCAACCTGCTCGGTGCGATCGAGGCGATCGACGCTGGTGTCACCACCACCGTCGACTGGTCACACGGGCTCCAGACTCCCGAGCACGCCGACGCGGCCGTGGACGCCCTGGAGGCGGTCGACGGGCGGTTCGTGCTCGCCTACGGCAACATCCAGCAGGGGCCGTGGCAGTGGGCCACCTCGCCGGAGTTCCGCGACTTCCACCGCCGCCGCATCGACGGCGGCAAGCTGGCCGGCTTCCAGATGGCGTTCGACGTCACCGGCGACCCGGCCTTCCCGGAGCGGGCAGCCTTCGAGGTGGCCCGCGAGTTGGGCGCGGCGGTGACCACGCACGCCGGCGTCTGGGGCGCCACCAACGACGACGGCATCCGACTGATGCACGAGAACGGTTTCATGACCCCGTCGACGGTCTACGTGCACGCGGCGACGCTCACCCACGACTCGTACAACCGGATCGCCGCGACCGGCGGCTCCGTCTCCGTCTCCACCGAGAGCGAGCAGAGCGCCGGCCAGGGCTACCCGCCCACCTGGCAGTTGCGCCACCACGACATCCCGGTGTCGCTGTCGATGGACACCAGCGTGTGGTGGAGCGGTGACCTCTTCTCGGCGATGCGCAGCACGCTCGGCGCGGACCGCTCCCGCGAGCACCTGGAGGCGCACGCCAAACAGGAGACCATCACCCACTGTCACCTGCGCGCCGAGCAGGTCGTCGAGTGGGCCACCCGGGGCGGCGCCCGCGCGCTCGGCATGGACTCCACCATCGGTGCCCTCACCGCCGGCCGGCAGGCCGACGTGGTGCTGATCAAGAACGACGCCTCGCCGGTGATGTTCCCGATCCTGAACCCGCACGGTCACGTCGTCTTCCAGGCCCAGCGCGGCGACGTGCACACCGTGCTGGTCGGTGGGCGGGTCGTCAAGCGCGACGGTCGCCTCGTCGGCGTCGACCTCGCCGCCGCGCGGGCCGCGGTGGCGTCGACCATCGACCACCTCCGCGAGACGATGGGGGAGGAGGCGTGGCAGCGGGGCATGAACCCGGACGTCCCGGAGACCGCGATCCTGGAGAACCCCTACCAGTACACCGAGTGGGACGCCGGCTCGGCGCAATGGAAGCATTAGGTCATGAGTGACAACGGAAGGGGCGCCGGGCCCGACTTCATCGAGGCTCTCGCCCGTGGCCTCGACGTCCTGCGCTCCTTCCGTCCGGCCTGCCCGTCGATGACGCTCAGCGAGATCGCCGCCGCCACCGGCCTCGCCCGGCCCACCGTCCGACGCATCCTCATCACGCTCGAATCGCTGGGCTACGTCCGCGCGGTCGGCCGTGGCCACACCCTCACCCCGCGCGTCCTGGAACTGGGGATGGCGTACGTCAACGCGCTGAACATGTGGGACGTGGCCCGCCCGCACATGGAGAAGCTGGTCGCGCAGACCAACGAGTCGACCTCGATGGCCCAGCTGGACGGCAGCGACATCGTCTACGTCGCCCGGGTGGCCGTCCCGAAGATCGTGACGCTCGGCGTCACCATCGGCACCCGCTTCCCGGCCCCGGCGACCTCGATGGGCAAGGTGCTGCTCGCGGCGCTGCCACCGGAGACCCTGACCGCCGTGCTCGCCGAGCCGACCCGCTCCGGCATCACGCCACGCTGGCAGCCCTCACCCGGCGACCTCGACGCCGTGCTGCGGGAGGTGCGGGCGAAGGGCTGGGCCCTCGCCGACCAGGACCTGGCCCCGGGAATCCGGTCCGTCGCCACCGGCGTACGCGACGGCGACGGGCGTGTCGTCGCCGCCATCAACGTGACCGTGCACGCGGCCGAGACCTCGCTGGAGACCCTGCGGGAAGAGCATCTGCCGAGGCTGCTGCGCGCCGCCGCCGACATCGGGCACGACTGGGCGCTGACCGCCGCCGTGCCGGTGGTCACCGTCTAGGTGTGCTGTCCTCCCGACCGTGAGGTCCGCGATCGTTTGGGGCGGCGCCGACACCCGACCGGATGCCATAGTGCCGCGATGAAGGCAGACCTGCGCAGTTACCTGAAGGGCGGCCGCGACACGCTGCTGTGGAAGCTCGACGGGCTCGGCGAGTACGACATTCGGCGTCCGTTGACCCCGACCGCGACCAACCTGCTCGGCCTGGTGAAGCACGCGGCGGCCATGGAGATCCTCTACTTCGGCGTCGTGTTCGGCCGACCGTTCGACCAGGAGCTGCCGTATGTCGGCGACGGGGCGGAGACGAACGCCGACATGTGGGCGAGCGCGGATGAGACCCGCGAGGAGATCGTCGACCTGTACCGGCGCGCGATCGCCCACGCCGACGCCACCATCGATGCCCTCGCGCTGGACGAGGTAGGCCGCGTGCCGTGGTGGGGTGACGCACCGGTCACGCTGCACCACGTCCTGGTCCACGTCATCGCGGAAACCCAACGGCACGCCGGCCACGCCGACATCGTGCGCGAACTCATCGACGGCGCCGCCGGGCTGCTGCCCGGGCACGACAACCTGCCCTCTGTGGACGAGTCGTGGTGGCTGGACCACCGCCAGCGAGTGGAGCAGGCTGCCCTCGACGCCAGCATTGGCGACAACTAGGTCTCTGCCGGGCATGGCAGCCCGTCGTTGGCCCGCGACCAGGGTCACGGGTGGCGTCTCCCATGGGTCGGCGACGGCATGACGGGGCCTGCGGTGGATCGATCATGATGACTGACAGTGTCGTACGCCTGTTCTAGGCTCGGGTCATGGTCGAGGAGTTGTCGCAGGCAGAGGATGCCATCGCTGCCTGCGCCGACACGGCCACCTGGGCGCAGCCCGAGGGCGAGCTGATCGCCGCGCTTGACACCGCGCACCGCATCGAGCAGCGTCTCGCCGCGGTGAAGCTGGCCCTGATCCGTGAGCTCGACGGCCGACGCACCGCCACCACGCAGGGTGCCTCCTCCACCGCGGTCTGGCTTCGCGAACGGTTGCGTCTCACCATCCCGGCCGCCCGCCGCCTCGTCGACCTCGCCGCCGTCCTGGACGCCGGCAACCCTGGCGTACGCCACGCACTGGCAGATGGTCACATCACCGTGGACCAGGCCCGGGTCATCGCCGACACGGTCGACAGCGTGCAGACCGCCGCGGGTCCCGAGGCAGCTGACAAATCCCTCGGAGTGCTCGTCGAGTGGGCCGGGCAGTTCGACCCCACCCTGTTGCGCAAACTCAGCACCCGCATCCTCGACCACGTCGCACCCGACATCGCCGACGCCGCCGCCAAAGCCGCCCTGGACGACGAAGCCCGCCGCGCCACCCGCGACCGCCACGTCACCCTCTCCACCCTCACCGACGGCCGCCTGCGACTCACCGGCATCCTCGACACCGCGACCGCCGGGCTGCTCCGCGCGGCCATCGACCCACTCAGCGCACCCTCGGGGCCTGACGACCAGCGCTCTCCCGGCCAACGCCGACACGACGCTCTCAGCGACGTGTGCCGCCTCGCCCTGCGTACCGGAGAGTTGCCCGAGCACGGTGGTGATCCCGCCCAGATCGTCGTCACCACCAGCTACGACGGGCTGACCCGGCAACTGGGCAGCGGTGTCCTCGACACCGGCCTGCACCTCACCCCCGAAGCCGTGCGCCGCCTCGCCTGCGATGCCGCCATCCTTCCCGCCGTCCTCAGCGGAGCCGGCCAACCACTTGACCTCGGCCGGCAACGTCGACTCATCACCGGCGCCCTCCGGCGAGCTCTGGTGCTACGGGACCGGGGCTGCGCCTTTCCGGGCTGCGACCGACCACCGCGCTGGTGCGAGGCCCACCACATCCACCACTGGGCCGACGGCGGCGACACCAGCCTCACCAACGCCGTCCTGCTCTGCGGCCACCATCACCGGCACCTGCACCACAGCGACTGGGCCGTGCGCCTGGCAGGCGACGGCCACCCTGAATTCGTGCCACCGGCCTGGCTCGACCCCGAACAGGTCCCCCGCCGCAACCACTACCACCCACGAACGTGAGCAGCACGAACACCCGGTCAGCAGGCCGATCGAGTGACCAGCGCAGCACGCCCTGATTTCAGGCGGCCACCGATGCAAACAAGGCGCGCGACCAGGGCCCGACTTACGCTCAGCGATCGTGGCGGTGCGAGGCGCGCGACCAGGGCCCGACTTACGCTCAGCGGTCGTGGCGGTGCGCGGCGCGCGGCCAGGGTCGGCTGCCATCACTCACGCTCAGCGGTGCGCGGCGCGCGGCCAGGGTCGGCTGCCATCACTCACGCTCAGTTGTCGTGGCGGTGGGAGGGGCGCGACCAGGGTCGGCTGCTCTCGTTGACGCTCAGTTGTCGTGGCGGTGGGAGACGCGCGACCAGGACCCGGCACACAGGTCGGTCGCGGTCTCGTACCCAATTGCTCTGTTCGCGCTGGGGATCAGCGCGATTGTCGTTCCGACCTCGCCGCTGTGCCGCTGGTGGACGCGCCGACCGTCACGATGGGGACCGCGTGGTCGCCGCGCAGCCGATCCCTGGCCCTAGTCGCGCTGACCCGGACCGCGACCCGTCCCTGGTTCGCGGTTTCTGCCGGTTGATCGCCACCCCGACGTCCGGCCACAGTCGCACGGCCGTTCGGATGCAGGGCCGCGCGGTCACGAAATCAGGCGGCCAATCGTCACATCCTCCAGTTAGTCTTCCTGCGCGCGTCGCTGCCCTGGCACGTCGCGCCCCGCGCCCGGTAGGCGCGGCATCGCCGCCACCGCCCACCATTGGCCGGCTCAATCGACTTCAGGAGCGTTCGTGACACAGCAATCCATCGCGACAGCGGACAAACTCGACGCCGCGGTGCTCAAGGTGGCGGGCGTCGTCGTCCTCGGCGCGATCATGTCGATCCTCGACGTGACGGTGGTCAGCGTGGCGCTGCCCACCTTCCAGAGCGAGTTCGACGCGACGTACGCCCGCGTCGCGTGGACGATGACCGCGTACACCCTTGCCCTGGCCACCGTGATCCCGCTCAGCGGCTGGGCGGCCGACCGGTTCGGCACCAAACGCCTCTACATGGTGGCGCTGGCCCTGTTCACCATCGGGTCGGGGCTCTGCGCCACTGCCGACACGATCGGCGAGCTGATCGGCTACCGCGTGCTTCAGGGCCTCGGCGGCGGCATGCTCATGCCGCTGGGCATGACCATCATGACCCGCGCGGCAGGGCCGCACCGGATCGGCCGGCTGATGGCCGTCCTCGGCATCCCGATGCTGCTCGGGCCGATCGGCGGCCCGATCCTCGGCGGCTGGTTGATCGACACCGCGAGCTGGCACTGGATCTTCCTGATCAACCTGCCGATCGGTGTCGTCGGGCTGATCTACGCGCAGATGGCGCTGCCGAAGGACGCCCCCGAGCCGTCCGAGTCGTTCGACTTCGTCGGTATGCTGATGCTCTCGCCGGGCCTGGCCCTCTTCCTCTATGGCGTCTCGTCGTTGCCGGAGGTGGGCACCTTCGCGGAGGCCAAGGTGTGGGCCCCGATGCTCGTCGGCGGCGCGCTGGTGGTGGCGTTCGTGCTCTATTCGTTCAAGCCTCGGCACCCGCTGCTCGACCTGCGGCTGTTCCGCAACCGCAGCCTGACCATCGCGTCGCTGACGCTGTTCGTGTTCATCATCGCGTTCATGGGCGCCGGCCTGCTGTTCCCGAGCTACTTCCTCCAGGTGCGCGGCGAGACGACGCTGGCCGCCGGTCTGCTGATGGCCCCGCAGGGCATCGGCGCGATGATCACCATGCCGATCGCCGGCACGTTGGCCGACCGGGTGCCGATCGGGCGCACCGTGCCGTTCGCGCTGGCGCTCATCGTCGCCGGGTTCTTCGGCTTCACCCAGGTCGACCCGCAGACCTCGTACTGGCTGCTCGGCGGGTCGCTGTTCGTGATGGGTCTGGGCATGGGCGGCACGATGATGCCGATCATGACGTCGGCGTTGCGGACGTTGCAGGCTCAGGAGGTGGCACGCGGCTCCACGCTGGTCAACATCCTCCAGCAGATCGGCGGATCGGTCGGCGCCGCCGTGATGTCGGTGATCCTCACCAACGAGCTGAACGGTTCGCGGACGATCCCCGGCCTGGTGGACGAGAGCGGCAAGCCGGTCACCGAGGCCGGGCTGGCCATCGCCTCCCAGCAGCGGCCGGAGCTGCTCCAGCAGATGCCGGTGGACCCGTCGATCATCCAACGTGGGCTCGACTTCGCCGCCTCGTCGTTCGCCAACACGTTCTGGGTAGCGTTCGCCCTGGTCCTGCTCACGTTCATCCCGGCGGCCCTGCTGCCGCGCCGACGTCAGCCGGCGCAGCTCGACGAATCGCAGGGCGAGCCGGTCAAGACGCCCGTCGTCATCCACTGACCACACCGCCCGCCGCGCTCACCATCCACGGATGGTGAGCGCGGCGCTGTCGGGTTCGGGTCAGCGCAACGGGCCGTCGCCGGGGCCGTCCGGGTCCTCGACCACGTGCACCGCCGCCTCCTCCGCGCTGGCGGCACCCGCGTCGATGCCGGCGTCCCACGCCACCGACTCGGCCTCGTCGTCCTCGCGGACGCCCTCGTCGTACGCGACGAGACGGCCGGCGCGCGCCTCGGCGTCGTACCCCCGGCGGGTCAGCTCGTCCTCGTCGTCGCCGCCCTCGGCGTACGGGTCGACATCCGGCACCTCCTGGGCGAGGTACTGCTCCAGGGACTCGCCCGCCCGCTCCTCGGCCGGCGTGGTGCCGAACCGGTTCGCCGCCGTCCAGTGGTCCTCGGCGACGATGCCGGTGTCGAGGGGGTCGCCGACGCGGTCGTCGTCCAGGGTGTCCGAGGCGTCCAGGACCCCGTCGTCCTCGGCCACGTTCCACTCGTCGACGGAATCCATCCGTTCGGTCTGGCTCACGGCGGTCTCCTCTTCGTCACGGTGCACCAAAGGTGCCCAGCCTATGACCGTCCAACGCCAGCGCGACCCGAGGCCTGCCCGCTGTGACGAACGGACCTCGGGAGCGCACGACGACCAGCGGCTCGGGAGCGCGCGACGATCAGCGGCTCAGCAGCGCGCGACGATCAGCGGCTCAGCAGCTCCACCACGGCGGCGGTGAACTCCGTCGGCTGCTCGATGTGCCCGAAGTGCCCGCTGTGCTCCAGCACGACCAGGCGAGAGTCCTTGAGGCCTGCGTGCGCCTGCTCGGCCCAGCGGGGGCCGCAGATGAAGTCGTACGCCCCCACGATCACCACGACGGGCACAGCGATCTCGCCGAGGTCGTCTCGTACGTCGAAGGGCGTGGGGTCCTGTGCGCCGGCCGGGGCCGACCAGATCCGTACGGCGGCCTGGAACGGGACGAACTCGTCCTTTCGGCCCCAGAAGTCCGCGAAGTACACCGGGAGGGCGGCACGCAGGGCGGCACCCAACGACTCGTCGTCCGTCGCGGCGCCGATCTGCCCGAACGCGGCCGGAACCGCCGCCGCCTCCGGCCGGTCCGGGTGCCGCTGCGGGTACGCGGCCAGACCGGCCATCGCCTCGGCCCAGAACTCGGCCCCGGTGACGGGTGAGGTGTCGTACAGGGCGAGACCGGCGAGCCGGTCCGGGTGTGCGAGGGCGTAGCGCTGGACGACGAAACCGCCGTGCGAGTGCCCGAGGAGGTGGACCCGGGGTGCGCCGAGGTGCTCGACAACGGCGTGCAGGAACCGGACGTACGTGTCGAGACGGTAGTCGGCGGGGTCGTCGAGGCGGCCCGAGGCGCCCGTGCCGACCGGCTCGACGTAGACCATCGTGAAGTGCTCCTCCAGGCTGGGCGTGCGCAGGTAGGCCCACTCGATGCCGGGGCCGCCGGAGTGCGCCACGCACACCGGGCCGGTGCCGGCGACGTGGTAGACCTGCCGAACGCCGTCGACGGTGAAGCTGTGGGCGCCCGGTGCGAGGGCGCTGACGTCGTGGCTGGTGGAACCCATGAACTATCTCCCGTTCCGAGACCCGTGCGGCGTACGCCGGCACGGCAACTGACGCATGACGCGGACCAGATGCGTGGGAGGACGGAAAAGTTCGCTCGGTGGGGAAAGTTTTTCAGGCCAGCGCCGGAACGGGGTGGAAGAGCGTGAGCTGGCGCACCCGCCCCTCGCGCAGGACCTGCAACCACAGCGCCGAGGGTGGGCAGTGCTCCGGGTCGTCGGGCGGGCTGATCAGGTCGGTCTCCCAGATCAGCACGTCGCCACTGGCCACCACGTTGCGCAGCCGTTGGCGTACCCCCGCAGTCAGGTCGCCGTTCATTCCCTGGATCGCCAGGTCGCGACCGCCGCGCGGGCCACCGGGCACGATGATCTCGGCGTCCGGCCACCAGCTCTCGCGGACCACCCGGTCGAAGTCGCCGCCCATCGCCGTCGCGATCATGTCGCGGCCCTCCCGCCACCGCGACTCGGTCGTCGCGGTGACGTCGGTGTGCGCTGCGCTCCCCGCCGCGCGGAGGCCGCCGACGAGCGCACGACGGGCGTGGCTGAGGCGGCTGCGGACGGTGCCGACCGGCACCCCGCACACGGCCGCGATCTGCTCGTACGACGACGCGTCGCTGAAGTAGCGCAACAGGGTGACCAGCCGGTCCGGCTCGGACAACTGCCCGATGGCGTGCCACACCCAGTCGCGCATCGCGCCCCGGTCCAGCGCCTCCTCCGGGGTGGGTGTGTCGGCGGGTCGGGCGAACCACTCCGGCTCGGCGACCGGGACGGCTCTGGGCCCGCGCAGCGTCATCCGACTGTTGTTGCGGACGATGGCGCGCAGCCACGGGCCGACGGCGGCCGGGTCGCGGACCTCGGCGATGCGACGCAGCGCCACCACCATGGCGTCCTGCACCGCGTCCTCGGCGTCCGGTCCGTAACCGAGGATGCTCAGCGCGACGGCCCGCATCTCGGCCTCGTGACGGGCCAGGAGCACCCCGAGGGCCGCCGCGTCGCCCGCCTGCGCGAGTGCGACCAGATTTGCGTCACCCTCTGTCACGCGTACGCCCTCCGATACGTCACCGGCTGTCCTACCTGTGGCGGTCTGTACGTTTTGCACAGGGTCCAACACCGGTACCAGCCTACGACGGGTGAGGATGCGGCTCCCCGGGCCGACGGCGGGGGAGAGCCCAGGCCAGCCGTCCGAGGGTGCCTTCGCCTGCGGAAAGTGACGTACGCCGGTCGTAACGTGGGCGGCATGAGGATCTGCGGTGTCGACGTCCCGTGGTCGGGCCCGACCGGCGTCCGCGCCGTCGGTGGAGGCCCGCGATGATCGACCTGAGCTGGGCGCAGGTGTCGGCTCGGCGGCTGCACCGGCACGCGCTTGCGCCGTCGACCGACCAGCGAGCTGACCCGGACACCGACGCGGTCGCTGGCGTGGTGTCGACGATGTGCGGCGCGCACGCCCAGGTCGCCTCCGCCGCCGAGCTGTCCGTCGGCCTGCGGGTGCCGGGCGCGACCCGCGCTCTGGTGCGCCAGGCACTGTGGACTGACCGCACGCTGGTCAAGAGTCGCGGCCCGCGCGGCACCGTGCACCTGCTTGCCGCCGCCGACCTGCCGATGTGGGCCGGTGCGTTGAGCGCGCTGCCCGTGCCGCCAGCGGAGAGCGGCGGCCTGCTGACCCCGGAGCAGACCGAGCAGGTGCTCGCCGCGATCGCCGAGGCGGTGGCCGACGCCGAGCTGACCACCGCCGAGTTGACCGAGGAGGTGGTGGCCCGCACCGGCCCGTGGGCCGGCGAACGGGTCATGGAGGCGTTCCAGGACACCTGGCCGCGATGGATCGCCGCGATGGCGGCCGCCAGCCGCAGCGGGGTCATCTGCTTCGGGCCGAACCGGGGCCGTGCCACCACGTACACCAGCCCGGCCCGGTGGCTGCCCGGGTTCGTGCCGCTGGCCGGCCGGGCCGCGCTGGCCGATCTCGTCCGCCGCTACCTGTACGCGTACGGGCCGGCCACCCCGGCACACTTCGCCCGGTGGATGGCGGTGCCCCCGGGATGGGCGACGTCGCTGTTCGACGCACTGGACCTGACCGAGGTGACCGTGGCGGGCACGCCGTCCTGGGTCGTCGCCGGCGACACCGACTTCCCCGACGACCAGCCGTCCGGGGTGCGGTTGCTGCCCTACTTCGACGCGTACGCGGTGGGTTGTCATCCGCGCGACCTGCTCTTTCCCGGCGCGGCCGCCGAGCGGGCGCTGGCCCGAGGGCAGGCCGGCAACCATCCGGTGCTGCTGGTCGACGGGACGGTCGCCGGTGTCTGGCATTCGCGTCGCTCCGGCCGCACCATCCACATCACGGTCGAGCCGTTGCGGGCGCTCGGTGCCGGTCGCCGGCGAGAGCTGGCGGAGGAGGTCGAGCGGGTCGGTCAGATCCTGGAAGGCCGAGCCACGCTGACCGTCGGCACGGTGAGCGTCGGTCCGCACGCCTGAGGCAGGGCACGATGAGGGGGTGGACATCGAACCGGTCGACCACTCGCCCCGGCAGTCGTTCCCCTGGGCGATCCTGGGCCAGCGCTGGGAGCACCTCACCTTCCTGCACTGGGCCGTCGACCCGGCGCTCGTCGCACCACTGCTGCCGGTCGGGACCCGTCCGGACACGCTGGACGGCGTCAGCCACGTCGGGCTGATCGGCTTCCGGATGGTCGGGCTGGGCTTCGGGCGAGGTCCCGGGGTGCCGTACTTCGGCACGTTCTGGGAGACCAACGTCCGGCTCTACTCCGTCGACGACCTCGGTCGGCGGGCCGTCGTGTTCCGGTCGCTGGACGCGTCCCGCCTGGTGCCGGTGCTGGTGGCACGGGCGACGCTGCGTCTGCCGTACCTCTGGTCCTCGATGCGGATGGACCGCGACGGTGACCGCCTCACCTACCGGTGCCGGCGACGCTGGCCCGGCCCGGCGGGCACGACGAGCCGCATGGTGGTGCGGGTGGGGGAGCAGGTCACCGACCCGACGCCCCTCGAGCATTTCGTCACCGCCCGCTGGGGGCTGCACACCCGGGCGTACGGGCGCACGCTGCACCTGCCGAACTGGCATCCGCGCTGGCCGCTGCACCGGGCCGAGCTGCTGCACCTCGACGACGAGTTGATCGCCGCCGCCGGGCTGCCGGCGCCGGTCGGGCCGCCGGTCAGCGTGCTCTACTCGCCCGGCGTCGGGGTCAGGTTCGGCCCGCCGGTGGCGGTGCGGCGGCCCGGCTGAGTGTGGCCGGGCCGCCGGGTTGTCAGTAGCGACCGCCCTCGGGCGCGGGCAGGGCGTCCAGGTCGGCCAGATCCTCGGCGCCGAGCCGCACGTCTCCGGCGGCGCAGTTGTCCGCCAGGTACTTCGGGGTCTTGGTGCCGGGGATCGGAATGACCTGGTCACCCTGGCCGACCACCCACGCGAGCGCGACCTGCGCGGACGTGACGCCGGCCCGGTCCGCGACCTCCCGGACCCGGGCGACGATGGCGAGGTTGGCGCGCAGCGCGTCCTGCTGGAAGCGCGGCAGGCCACGGCGGAAGTCGTCGGCGGGCAGGTCGTCGAACGAGGTGAACCGGCCGGCGAGGAAACCGCGACCGAGCGGGGAGAACGGCAGGAACGCGATGCCCTGCTCGGCGCAGTACGGCAGCACCTCGGCCAGCGGGTCGCGGGTCCACAGCGACAACTCGGACTGCACCGACGCCACCGGGTGCACCGCCTGGGCTCGCGCGATCTGCGCGACCGTCACCTCGGACAGCCCGATCTGGCGTGCCTTGCCCGCGGCCACGACCTCCGCCATCGCACCCCAGGAGTCCTCGATGGGCACCTCCGGGTCGACCCGGTGCAACTGGTAGAGGTCGACGTGGTCGGTGCCGAGCCGGCGCAGGCTGTCGTCGATCGCCGCGCGGATGTGCTCCGGACGGCCGTTGTTGCCGATCTTCGGCGAGTTGCCGGGACCGCCGGTGGGGGAGGTGGCGACCAGGCCGACCTTCGTCGCCAGGACGGCCCGCTCCCGGTGGCCGCCGGCCAGTGCCCGTCCCACCAGCTCCTCGTTGGTGTGGGGCCCGTACACGTCGGACGTGTCGATCAGGGTGGCACCCAGGTCGAGAGCCTGGTGGATGACCGAGATCGAGGTGTCGTCGTCGCGGGGGCCGCTGATGTCGTAACCGTGGCTCATGCCCATGCACCCGAGGCCGATGACGCCGACCTCGGGACCTGCGCTGCCCAGCGTGGTGGTTCGCATGCGTCCCACGCTACGACAGCCGACGCGCCGCGAAAATCTCGCCGCACGTGTCGAGGAATGCCGCCCCAGGTTCGACCATGGGGTGAGGGCCGGGCACACCCGGTCTCACCGACGAGCCGACACGGCACGGACCGAGGAGTGGATCGATGACGCAGGTGACGACCTGGGCGACGATGTCGTTGGACGGCTACATCGCGGACGCGTCCCACGGTGGCTTCGAGTACCTGTTCCAGTGGTACGAGACGGGCGACGTCGAGACGCCGACGGCCGACCCCGAGCTGACCTTCCGGACGTCCGCCGCGAGTGCCCGGCACCTGCGGGCTCTCACCGAGCGGACCGGCGCGCTCGTCGTCGGCCGGAGGCTCTTCGACATCACCAGTGGATGGGGTGGCCGGCATCCGCTGGACGTGCCCGTCGTGGTGGTCACGCACAGTGTGCCGGAGGGCTGGGAGCCGGAGAACGACTCCTTCGTCTTCGTCACCGACGGCATCGAGAGTGCCATCGACCGGGCGAAGGCGATCGCCGGCGACAAGGAGGTCGGTGTCAACGGCGGCACCATCGCGGCCCAGGTCATCGAGGCCGGCCTGCTCGACGAGGTGCACGTCGAGCTCGTCCCGGTCCTGCTCGGTGCGGGCATCCCGCTCTTCGCCGACCTGAAGATCGCACCACTTCAGCTGGACGGTCCGATCAGCCTCGTCGAGGGCGACGGCGTCACCCACCTGGCCTACCGGGTACGCAGGGCGGCCTGAGCGCCTTGTCTCCATCGGCATTGATCGATATGGTGCGCGAAGGCGCCGCCCCGCCTCCGACCACCACCGTCGATCCGAAGCGGGTTCCGCATGCGCGCACCGAGACTTGTCACGACCCTGGCCGTCGCCGGCCTGCTGGCCGGTGGGGTGGCGTTGGCCGCCTCCCCGGCCAGCGCGGCGACCGCCGTGTTCGCCGTGACCAACAGCTGGGGCAGTGGCTACCAGGGGCAGGTCACCGTCACCAACGACACCTCCGCGCCGATCACCAGCTGGCGGGTCGAGTTCGACCTGCCGTCCTCCTCGACCGTCAGCCAGTCGTGGAACGCCCAGCAGTCGACCTCCGGCAGCCGCTACACCTTCACCAACGTGTCCTGGAACGGCACCCTCGCCGCCGGCGCCTCGACCTCGTTCGGTTTCCTCGTCAACGGCTCCGGGACCCCGGTCAACTGCACCGTGAACGGCGCGTCCTGCGCGGGTGGCCCGCCACCGACCACGCCGCCGCCCACGACCCCACCACCCACCACTCCGCCGCCGACCACCGGCACCCCGGTCGAGCGGCACGGGCAACTGCGGGTCTGCGGCACCACGATGTGCGACCGGACCGGCGCGCGGGTGCAGTTGCGGGGCGTCAGCAGCATGTGGCTCAACTGGGAGACCGCACCGTACGCCGAGAACCTCTCCGCGTTGACCTGGATGCGGGACACCTGGAACCTCCAGGTGATCCGCGCGGCCATGGGTGTGGAGCCGGCGGGCGCGTACCTCAGTGACCCTAACAAGGCACGTACGCAGGTGGAGACCATCATCAACAACGCGGTCAGCGCCGGGGTCTACGTGATCGTCGACTGGCACGCCCACGAGGCACAGAACAACCAGTCCCAGGCGGTGGCGTTCTTCGGTGACCTGGCCCGCCGTTACGGTCATCTGCCCAACGTGATCTGGGAGCCCTACAACGAGCCGTTGCAGGTGAGCTGGACCAGCGTCATCAAGCCGTACCACCAGGCTGTGGTCTCCGCGATCCGCGCCGCCGACCCGGACAACATCGTCGTGCTCGGCACCCCGACCTGGTCGCAGGACGTGGACGTCGCGGCGGCCAGCCCGGTCGCCGGCACCAACCTGATGTACACGCTGCACTTCTACTCGTGCACCCACGGGGCGGCACTGCGCGCCAAGGGCGACGCCGCGATCCGCGCGGGGCTGGCGCTGTTCGTCACCGAGTGGGGGGCCAGCCACGCCGACGGTGGCCTCGACGGTCGCTCCTGCCTGCCGGAGGCGCAGTCCTGGATCGACTGGATGAAGACCAACGGCATCTCCTGGACGGCGTGGAAACTCGACGTCGGCACCGACACCACCAACCTGCTCAGCCCGGGAGCGCCGGTGACCGGCGGGTGGAACAACCACCTGCACGGCCACGCGCCGTTCGTGGTGGCCAACATGAGGTGACCCCTGCCGCTCCCAGGCCGTGATCCACACGGGCTCACTGATGTCGGGGTATCCGGATCGGCGGGATACCCCGACATCGCCATGCCCGTCGATTCGACGGGAGCGGCTGCGCGCCGCGGGGCGTGCGGAGACCGGCGCGTCACCTTAACGCGCCGGAAACACCCCCGGTACCAACCCTGGGAACGCTCGTCGGACAGCCGAGAGCACCGACACGCGAACCGGGGTGAGCATGGCCGACAACACCACGAACGTGCCGACGTTCGACGGGTCGACGGGCCGGTCCGGCAACGGCCGGACACTGCCCACGCCCCGCCACAGCCCGGTCGCGTCCCTGGCCGACGGTGACCCGGCGGACCTGGCGACGATCGGCGTGGAGGAGGAGTTCCACGTCGTCGACCTGCACACCCGCGAACTGGTGCCCCGGGCCGGTGAACTGCTCGACCGGCTGCCGGCGACCTCGTTCACCGCCGAACTGCACCGCAGCGTGGTGGAGACGAACACCGAGGTCTGCCGCACCCTCGATGAGATCCGCGACGAGCTGACCCGGTTGCGTCAGCTCGCCGTCCGGGTCGCCGACCGGGCCGGGCTGGGCATCGTGGCGGCCGGTACGGTGCCGCTGCGCGCCGACGGCGACCCGAGCGTCACCCCGACCTCCCGCTACCGCCGGATGCTCGACGAGTACCAGATGCTCGCCCGGGAACAGTTGATCTGCGGCGCGCAGGTGCACGTCGGGGTGTCCGACCGGGATCTCGCGGTGGCCGTCACCCGCCGGGTCCAGCCGTGGCTGCCCGTCCTGCTCGCTCTCTCCACCAGCTCGCCGTACTGGATGGGACAGGACAGCGGTTACGCCAGCGTCCGGTCGCTGGTCTGGCAACGCTGGCCCACGGCGGGTGACCCGGGCGAGGTGACCAGCGCAGCGGACCACGAGGCGCTGGTCGCCGAGCTGATCTCCTCCGAGACCATCACCGACCCCGCCATGATCTATTTCGATGTCCGGCCGTCGGCCCACGTGCCCACCGTGGAACTGCGGATCACCGACGCCAACTCCGACGTGGAGACCATCGTCCTGCTCACCGGCCTGTTCCGGGCGCTCGTCCGGCGGGAGGTCGCCGCGCTGCGCGCCGGCGTGGAGCGCACCGGCGTACGGCCACCGGTGCTGCGCGCCGCCGTCTGGCGGGCAGCCCGGTCCGGGTTGGAGGGTGACCTGCTCGACCTGCCCCGCTCGGCCCGGCCGGTGCCGGCCGCCGAGGCGGTCCGCCGTCTGGTGACCGACCTGCGTCCACAGTTGGAGGCGACCGGTGACTGGCAGCAGGTCAGTGAGCTGACCCGGTACGCGCTGGAGCGTGGCAGCTCCGCCGCGCGGCAGCGGCGGGCGTACGAGCGGCGCGGCCGGTTGGCCGACGTGGTCGACCTGCTCCTCGACGAGACCCGGGGACGGGTCCGCGAGCCCCTGCCCGGGGTGTCGCCGCTGCCCGTCCTGCCCACCTACACCGACTCGTCCGACGAGGTCTTCGGGCCGGGCGGCCCGGAGCCGGCGTACCGTCCGCTGCTGGCCGCCCTGCGCGGCCTCGGCGCCGGCGGCCTGCGTCAACGGGAGAACGACCGGGACGAGGAGCAGCGGGCCCGCGGGGTGACGTTCAGCGTGGCCGGCGAGGCGAGCACCCGGCTCTTCCCCGTCGACCTGGTGCCGCGTGTCGTGCCCGCCGCCGACTGGCGGACCCTGCGCGCCGGCCTGGTGCAGCGCGCCCGCGCCCTCGACGCGTTCCTGCGCGACGTCTACGCGGACCGGGCCGCGGTGGCCGACGGCGTGGTGCCGGCCTGGGTGGTGGAGTCCTCTCCCGGTCTGCGCCCGACCGGGGCGCTGATGGGCCGGCGGAGGACCCGCGCCCAGGTGTCCGGCACCGATCTCGTCCGGGACCCGGACGGCGGCTGGTACGTGCTGGAGGACAACCTGCGGGTGCCCTCCGGGATCGGCTACGCGGTGCAGAACCGGCGGCTGACCCAGGCGGTGCTGCCGGAGCTGCCGGTGCCGGCCGATCTGCTGCCCGCCGACGAGACGCCGGCGATGCTGTACCGGGCGCTGGTCGCCGCCGCGCCGGCGGCTGCCGACGACCCCGCCGTGGTCGTGCTCAGCAGTGGTCCCGGTGATCCCGCGTGGTTCGAGCACCGGCTGCTCGCCGACGAGATGGGCGTGCCCCTGACCGAGACCAACGACCTGTTGGTCGAGGAGGGCCGGGTCCGGTTGGTCCGCGAGGGCTGCCGCAGCGAGGTGGACGTGATCTACCTGCGGATGGACGAGGAGGCGTTGCTGCACGCGCCGGGCGCCGACGGGGTGCCGCTGGGCTGGCCGCTGCTCGCCGCGGTGCACGCCGGGCGGCTCACGCTGGCCAACGCGCTGGGCAACGGTGTCGGCGACGACAAGGCGCTGTACGCGTACGTGCCCCGGCTGATCGAGTACTACCTGGGTGAGAAGGCTCTGCTGGGCGACGTGCCGACGTACCTGTGCGGGCTGCCCGAGCAGCGGGCCGAGGTGCTGGGCCGGCTCGACGAGCTGGTGCTCAAGCCGGTCGACGGGTACGGCGGCGACCGGGTGGTGATCGGCCCCCGGGCCGAGGCGGAGGAACTGGACGCCGTCCGGGAGCAGATCCTCGCGGCCCCGCACCGGTGGATCGCCCAGGAGATGATCACGCTGACCACCCACCCGGTCTTCGACGGCACGGCTCTCGCCCCCCGCCATGTCGACCTGCGGGCCTTCGTGTTCCTCGGCGACACCGCCGAGGTCGCGCCGGTGGCGCTGACCCGGGTCGCGCCGGCCGGCAGCATGATCGTCAACTCGTCCCGAGGCGGTGGGTCCAAGGACACCTGGCTGCTCGGTGGGGACGAGCAGCCGTCGGTGTAACCCACGCTTGACCCAGCCGTCATCGGGACGCAACCCGGTCCGCCAAGCCTGGACCGGTCAGCGGCCCGAGCGGATCCGAGCCGACGAGAGGTGCGTGGCATGTGCGGTATCGGAGGCGAGTTCCGTTTCGACGGGACGCCACCGGACATGGCGGCCGTCGAGCGGATGCTTCCCGCCCTGGCCTCCCGGGGCCCGGACGGTGAGGGCCGGTGGCAGCAGGGGCCGGCGGCCCTGGTGCACCGACGGCTGCGCATCATCGACCTGTCCGACGCGGGCGCCCAGCCGATGGTCGACGACGAGCTGGGTCTGGCCGTCGTCTTCAACGGCTGCATCTACAACTACCGGGAGCTGCGCGACGAGCTGATCGCCGCCGGTTACTCCTTCCGGTCCACCTCGGACACCGAGGTGATCCTCAAGGCGTACCACCGGTGGGGGACGGCCTGCGTCGAACGGTTCTACGGGATGTTCGCGTTCGCCCTGGTCGAGTTGGCCACGCACACCCTGGTGCTGGCCCGCGACCGGCTCGGCATCAAACCGCTCTACCTGGCCGAGGGGTCGGGCCGGGTCCGCTTCGCCTCCACCCTGCCGGCGTTGCTCGCCGCCGGTGACGTGGACACCGACCTCGACCCGGTGGCGCTGCACCACTACATGAGCTTCCACTCGGTGGTGCCCCCGCCGCGCACGATCCTCGCCGGGGTCCGCAAACTCCCACCGGCCACCGTCCGGGTGGTCACCGCGGCCGGCCGGAGCACCGACACCCTGTACTGGCGGCCGGAGTTCACCCGGGCCGCGGCCGATCCGATGTCCGCCGACGAGTGGCAGGAGCGACTCATGGCGGCGTTGCGCACCGCCGTACGCCGGCGGATGGTCGCCGACGTGCCGGTCGGCGTGCTGCTCTCCGGCGGTCTCGACTCCAGCCTGATCGTCGCCCTGCTGGCCGAGCAGGGTCAGACCGGGCTGGCCACCTTCAGCATCGGCTTCGAGGCGGCGGCGGGGGAGAGCGGCGACGAGTTCCACTACTCCGACCTGGTGGCCCGTCACTACGGCACCGACCACCAGCAGATCCGCATCGGCGCGAGCCGGTTCGTCCCCGCCGTGCACGACGCCATCGCGGCGATGAGCGAGCCGATGGTCAGCCACGACTGCGTCGCGTTCCACCTGCTGTCCGAGGAGGTCTCGCAGCGGATCACGGTGGTCCAGTCCGGCCAGGGCGCCGACGAGATCCTGGCCGGCTACGACTGGTACCCGCCGATGGCCAACGTGGCCCGGGCGGACGCCGTCGAGGCGTACGCCCGGGTGTTCTTCGACCGTCGCCACGACGCGCTCGGCGGGCACCTGGCGCCCGAGTGGATGCTCGACCACGACGCGAGCCTGGAGTTCGTCGCCGCCCACTTCGGCGCACCCGGCGCGGACACCGCGCTGGACGCGGCCCTGCGGCAGGACAGCCTGGTGATGCTCGTCGACGACCCGGTCAAGCGGGTGGACAACATGACGATGGCCTGGGGGCTGGAGGCCCGGGTGCCGTTCCTCGACCACGAGGTCGTCGAGCTGGCCGCCGCCTGCCCACCCGGGATGAAGCTGGCGCAGGGCGGCAAGGGCGTGCTGAAGGCGGCCAGCCGGGGCATCGTCCCGGACGAGGTGATCGACCGGCCGAAGGGCTACTTCCCGGTGCCCGCCATCCGGCACCTCTCCGGCCCGCTGCTCGACGACGTGCGCGACGCGCTGACCGCCCGGCCGGCGCGGGAGCGGGGCCTGTTCCGCAAGGACTACCTGGAGGAGTTGCTGGACACGCCCAACGCCCAGCGGACCACGCTGGGTTCCAACGCACTCTGGCAGCTCGGGCTGCTGGAGCTCTGGTTGCAGCGGATCGGGGTTTAGATGAGCGTACGGACCGAGGTGCCGCTGACCACCCGGCGGACGCGTCCCGTCGGCCACCGGCCGGCACCGCCGCTGCCTCCCGGCGAGGACCACGCGCCCGCGCCGTCCCCCGACGGTCGCCGGGTGGCGTTCCTCTCCGACCGGGCCGGCGCGCCGGGCGTCTGGGTCCGCGACGTCGACGCCGCCGAGGCTGTCGCGCTGCCCACCGGCGACGACCCGGTGCTCGCGCTGAGCTGGTCCCCGGACGGGCAGTGGCTGGCCTGCGTCGTCGCCCCGGGCGGCGCTCCCCGCACCGAGCTGTGGGTGCTGCGCCCGGACGGGTCAGGACGCCGCCAGGTCGCCGGTTTCGGCCGCCGCAGCGCCGCGATGGCCGGCTGGCTGCCCGGGGGCGCGGTCCTGATGGTCACCGAGACCGACGAGCACGGTCGGGCCGTCCTGGTCGACGCGGGCACCGGGCACCGGCGGGTGCTCGCCGAGAGTGACCTGCTCACGCTCCTGGACGTCACCCCGGACACCGGCGTCGCCCTGCTGCGCCGCGGCCCGCGCAACGCGCGCTGGCTGGAAGTGCTCGACGTGGCGACCGGCGAGCGGCGGCGACTGTTCCCGGACACCGGCCAGGGCAGCACCGACCAGGGCTGGTTCGGTCCGGACGGGACCAGCGTACTGGCCCGCACCGACGCGTTCTCGGAACTCGCCGCGCTGGTGCGGGTCGACCTGACCCGACCGGAGCAGCCGCCTTCCCGGCTCGCCGGGCGACCGGACGCCGAGCTGGAGCAGGCCGTGCCGAGCGCCGACGGGCGGCGGGTCGCGCTGCTGTGGAACACCTACGGTGGCCGCAGCGAGGTGAGCCTGCTCGATGTCGCCGGCGGGGTGCAGCGAGCCGTGGTGGCACCGGGCGAGGTGCTCGACGACGCCGTCTTCGCCGCCGGCGGTGACCTGCTCTGCCTCACCGCACAGGGGCCGGTGCAGCCGCGGGAGGTCTGGCTGGTGGACCCGAGCAGCGGGGCGCTGCGCCCGCTGCGGCCGGACACCGGTGTGGCGCGTACGGGCGACGGCGGCGTCGCGCCGCACCTCGTCGACCTGCGGGCGCGCGACGGGTTGCCGCTCTCCGGCTGGCTCTACCGCCCGGCCGGGCCGGGTCCCTGGCCGACCGCGATCAGTCTGCACGGAGGCCCGGAAGCGCAGGAACGCCCCTGCTACAACCCGTTGTTCCAGGCTCTCGTCGCGCAGGGCGTCGCCGTGTTCGCGCCGAACGTGCGCGGCTCGTCCGGCTTCGGCCGGTCCTTCGTCGCCGCCGACAACCTCGCCGGCCGGTACGGGGCGATCGCCGACGTGGCGGCCTGCGCGGACTTCCTCGTCGACAGCGGCGTCGCCCGCCCCGGCCAGCTCGGCTGTCTGGGCCGTTCCTACGGTGGCTACCTGGTCCTCGCGGTGCTGGTGAACTTCCCCGGCCTGTTCGCCGCCGGGGTCGCCGAGTGCGGGATCTCCGACTTCCACACCTTCTACGCCGGCACCGAGCCGTGGATCGCCGCCGCCGCCGTCAGCAAGTACGGCGACCCGCGGCGCGACGCGGAGCTGCTGCGTGACCTATCCCCGATGACCCACGTCGACCGGCTCAACGTGCCGGTGCTGCTCATCCACGGCGCCAACGACACCAACGTGCCGGCGGGCGAGTCGGCGCAGGTGGCGCGGGCCCTCGCCGCGCGGGACGTGCCGCACGGGCACCTGGTGCTGGCCGGCGAGGGGCACGACTTCCTGACGCGCGCCAACGCCGAGGCGGCGCGTACGGCCACCACCGCCTGGCTGACCCGGCACCTCGCCGCGGCCACGACCACCGTCGGCTGAGGCGTTATCCTGCGCCGGTGGAGGTCACGGCGCAGGGCGAGCGGTTGGCGTCCGACCTCGGTCGCGCTCTGGCGGACCTGACCTTCGTCGACCTGGGCACCGACGAGGTCACCGCACGGGTGATCGACTCGGTGGTGCGGTGGGCCGAGGCCCAGGGCTGGCGGGTCTACCGACGCGCCCCGAGCGTGCTGCCGTTGCCGCCGCCCCTGGAGCAGCGGCACTCGGTCCTGGACGTGGCGTGTGCCCGCCCGGACGGCCCGCCGGTCGTCGTGGAGGTCGACCACACCGACCGGGCCCGCACGGTGCAGAAGTTGCGCGCCGAGGCGGACGCCGGTCGGATCCCGATCTGGGTGCGGTGGGGTGTCGGGCGTTTCACCGCGCCGCCCGCGCCGGTGCGGATGGTGACCGTCGAGGTGACCCGGCGTGCCGGGCCGGCGGGGCAGGGCCGCCTGCACAGCCGCACCGGTGAGCGCCCCGCACCGGCGCACTCGACCGGCGGCGGCACGGTGACGCCGCAGGCGCTGCCCATCCCGCTGACCGACCCGCTACCGGACGCGGCTCCCGGCGCGGCTTCCGACGCGGCCGGGGATGCCGGTAAGGGCACCTGAAGCGAATCGTAAGCGGGTTCCGGCAGAGTTCTGGGTGTCACCGGAGAACACGACAGACAACCAGGAGATCCCGATGCGCAAGCTCATCAACTCGACCTACATCACCCTCGACGGCATCATCGACAACCCGATGTGGACCATGCCGTACTTCGACGAGGAGGCCGCCAGCCTCGCCGGGTCGCAGACCACCGAGGCCGACGCGATGCTGATGGGCCGGGCCACCTACGACGGCTTCTCCGCCGTTTGGCCGAACATGGACGAGAGCGACCCGAGCACCGGCGCCGCGTTCTTCAACAACGTCAAGAAGTACGTCGCCTCGACCACCCTCACCGACCCCACCTGGAACAACACGGAGGTGCTCCAGGGCGACCTGGTCGAGGCGGTCACGGCGCTCAAGGCCCAGGAGGGCAAGAACATCATCCAGTACGGCTTCGGCTCGGTCACCGCGCAGCTGATCCGGGCGGGCCTGGTGGACGAGGTCCGGTTCTGGATCCACCCGGTGCTGGAGGGCGGCGCCAACCTGACGGTGCCGCTGACCGACTTCAAGGCCTCGTTCGACCTGGTCGACACCCGGGTGCACAAGAGCGGCGTGATCGTCGCCTCGTACGCGCCGAAGACGCCGGCCTGACCAGATCAGAGCTGAGCCCGGGCCTCGCTCGGGCTCAGCTTCGCGCCCTCGGCGAGCAACGCGTCGAACCGCTCCGGCCCGAGTTCGGCTCGCAGGCGCTCGGTCGTCCGGTCGGTGTCGTCGCGTTCGGCCGGTGCGGCGGGGGACTGCGTGGCGAGCCGGGCGGCGGCCGCGGCGCCCAGCAGCCGGGCGGCCACCTCGGGGGAGCGCACCGCCGCCGCCATCCCCTCCAGGGGGCCGACCGCGTCTCGCATCGTGGCCATCGCCTCGGCGGTCTCGAACGCCTCGACGTGCAGGGCCAGCGCGGCATCCGGGTCACCGCCCTGCTCGACCGCGTAGCCCAGCTCCACCAGGACCATCGGCAAATAGAGCGCTGGTTGGCTCTCGCCCCGGCCCAGCTCGGCGAGGTGGCTGAGGTGGGTGACGGCCAGGTCGAGTTTGCCGTCGCGGCGGGCGGCCAGCCCGAGGCTCATCTCCGCGAAGACCAGCGCGCCGGGCGAACCCTGTTCCACCGCCAGGTCGTACGCGCGCTCGGCCAGTTCCCGACCCTGGGCGTAGTCGCGGGTCTGCACGGCGAGCCAGGCCAGCCAGGACAGCTCCGCGCAGACCTGCGGCCACAGCGCCAGTTCCTCGGCCCAGCGCAGCCCCTCGCGGTGCAGCGCGGCGGCGCGCTCGTGCTCGCCGCGCATGTCGGCCAGGCCACCCACCCACTCGGTCGCCCGGAGTCGACCCCACCGGTCGCCGAGGTCGGCGAAGAGCGCGGCGCTGCGGGTCGCGGTGCGTTCCAGGGTGGCCTGGTCACCGTTGGCGTGCGCGAGGTGGGCCAGGGAGCTGAGCACCGCGGCCTCGGTCCAGCTGTCGAGGGCGGCGGTGGGCAGCAGCTCCGAGGCCAGGGCCAGGTCGCCGTGCTCGATCACCGCGTTGGCCGCGAACCACGCGGCGTGGCCGTCCGGGTCGGCGACCACCGCGGCGCGTACGTCGTCCGGTGCGACCGCCTCGCCCTGCGACAGGGCGAAGCCGACCCGCCAGGGGGCCGCACGGGTCTCCTGCTCCGGGTCGCCCGGCACGGCCAGGGCCCGCCGCGCCTCGGTGAGCCGGCCGCGCAGGTGCCAGTACCAGCTCAGCGCGACCGCCAGGCGCAACCCGCCGCCGTGCACCAGCGCGGATCGCAGGTTCGCCGTCTCGGCGTCCAGCAGCGCCAGCCACCGCTGCTGGTCGGCCCCGCGCAGCTCCGGGTCGGCGCGCTCGGCCAGCTCTGTGTAATAGGTGGCGTGCCGGGTGCGTACCGCGTCGACGTCGGTCAGCCGGGCCAGGCCGAACGCGGCGACCGATTCGAGCAGCCGGTAGCGCGGGTGGGCGCCGGAGTCGTCGAGCACCACCAGGGACCGGTCCACCAGCCGGGCGAGGGTGTCCAGGTCGGTCCCGCAGACGTACTCGGCGGCCTCCGGGGTGCAACCGTCCCGGAACACCGCCAGCCGGGCCAGCACCACCCGCTCGGTCTCGCCGAGGAGGTCCCAGCTCCAACCGATCACCGCGGTCAGCGTCCGCTGCCGGGGCGGCATGTCCCGCTGCTGGGTGGTGAGCAGCCGGAAACGGTCGTCGAGCCGTTCCACCACGCCGCGCACGCCCAGCGCGCGGACCCGGGTCGCGGCCAGCTCCAGCGCCAGCGGCAGGCCGTCGAGGCGGCGGCAGAGCTGGGCGACCGCGGCGGCGCTCTGCCCGTCGAGGCGGAACCCGCGCTGCTGCGCGGCGGCGCGGGCGACGAACAGCCGGGCCGCCGCCGAGCGCCGGACCGTGTCCAGGTCACCGTCGTCCGGCACGGGCAGTGGGGGTACCTCCCAGAGCAGCTCGCCGGTCAGCCCGAGCGGTTCCCTGCTGGTGGCCAGCACCCGCAGCCCGGGCACCTCGCGCAGCAGCCGGGCGACCAGCTCGGCGACCGGGTCGATGACATGTTCGCAGTTGTCCAGCACGAGCAGCAGGTGTCGGTGCCGCAGAGTCGTCACCAGCCGGTCGGCGGGGGACAGGCTCGTGCCGGCCGCCTCGTGGCTGCCCAGAGCGGCGAGCACCTGCTCGGCGACGAGCGCGTCACCGGCGGGCAGCGGAGCCAGCTCGACCAGTTGGACCCCGTCGGGAAAGGACTGCGTGCGGGCCGTCTCGACGGCCAGTCTGGTCTTGCCGACGCCACCCGGCCCGACCAGCGTGACCAGTCGGTGCCGGGGCAGCAGCTCGCCCAGCTCGGCCAGCGCCTCGGCGCGCCCGACCAGCTCGTCGAGCGGGGCGGGCAGGCTGGTGCGGGTGACCGCGGCCTTCGGCGGCGCGCTGAGGGCGGCGTCCTGTTCGAGGATCCTGCGGTGCAGGGCGACCACCTCGGGGCCGGGGTCGAGGCCCAGCTCCTCGGCGAGTCGGTCCCGCAGGTCGGCGTAGCTGTCCAACGCCTCGGACTGCCGGCCGGCGGCGTACAGCGCGCGCAGCTGCACCGCCCGCAGGCCTTCGTGCAGCGGATGCCGGGTGACCAATTCGGCGAGGTCGGCGGCGACCAGGTCGTGTTCACCCCGGGCCAGCCGGGCCTCGGCCAACCGCTCGTGGACGGCGAGGCGCTGCTCGGCGAGGCGGGTCGCCTCCGCGCGGACGAACTCGGCGTCGGCCACGTCGGCGTACGCCTCGCCGCGCCACAACGCGAGGGCATCGGTCAACCGCTCGACGTCGGTGCACCGGGCCAGCTCGTCGAACCGCGCCACGTCGACGGCGTCAACCCGCAGCAGGTAGCCCGGTGGCCGCGACTCGACCAGCTCGCGGGCGCCCGGCTCGGCGTCGTTGAGCGCCTTGCGCAACTGGGACACCCGCACCTGGAGGGCGCCGGCGGGGTTGGCGGGGCTGTCCTCGCCCCACAGGTCGTCGATGAGCCGGTCCGCCGAGACCACCTGGTTTCGGTTGGCCAGCAGGTCGGCCAGCAGCGCGCGTACCTTCGTGCCGGGCACCACCACCGGCTCGCCGGCGTCCGTGGTCACGGCGAGCGGCCCCAGCACCCCGAACTGCACGGCGGTCATCCTAACCGCGTGACGGTGACCGGAGGTCGGCCGGCGACGTCGGGCCCGGCCGTGGCGGCGCTCAGCAGGCCGCCCGCAGCAGCGTCTCGGGCTCGCCCGGCCCGCGCAACGCCCGGGCCTGCCGGGCCAGCAGGTGGTGTTGGGCCGCGTGGGCGAGCTGTTCGCCCATCTGGGCGTGGCTCGCCGCCTCCCGGTGCCGGTCGGCCACCCGGTACGCGGCGGCCAGGCCGAGATGGGCGTTGACCTCGGCCCGGCGGTAACCGATCTCGCGGGCCAGCCGCAGCGCCCGGTGCAGCAGATCGAGTGCCGCCGCCGGGCCGTGCAGGCCGAGCGCGACGGCGCCCAGGGTGGCCAGCGCCTCCGCCTCGACGCGGCGTCGACCGATCGCACGGGCGATGCTCAGGCACTCCTCGGCGAGGTCCTGCGCCTTGGCGTGGTAGCCGAGGTCGACGTACGCGGCGGCGAGCTGATCCAGGTCCGTGGCGGCGCCGTAGCGGTTGCCCACCTGCCGGCGGATCACCAGGGCCCGGGTGAGGTGCAGCACCGCCAGGCTGGGTTGACCGAGGGCGCGCAGGCCGACGGCCAGGTTGTGCAGCACGTTGGCGATGTCGTTGAGCGGCTGCTCGGCGACGGCCAGGGACGTGTAACCGTCCAGCGCGGCCTGCTGCGCCCGGACCGCGTCGGGCAGTTGGTCCAACTCCAGCTGGACGACACCGACGTTGCCCAGGCAGCTCCACTCGGCGTAGCGGTTGCCCAGCTCGCGGTAGAGCCGTAGGGCCTGCGCGTAGCACTCGCCGGCCTCGGTCAGCCGGCCCTCCTCCCGGTGCACGATGCCGAGGTTGTTGAGGATGGACGCCTGCCCGACCCGGTTGCCCAGACGGAGCTGGATGGTCAGTGCCGTGGTGAACCGCCGCCGCGCGTCGGCGTAGTCGGCCCGGCTGGCGCTCAGCGTCGCCAGGCTCGCCTGCATCGCGGCGACCCCCTGGTCGTCGCCCTCAAGGTGGGCCTGGGCCAGACCCAGCTCGGCGACCGACCGCCACTCGCCGTGTGCCCCGGTCTCCTGGAGATAGCCGCGCATCCGGTCGGCGAGGTGCCAGGCGATCTCCCGCGGGCCGTGCTGCGCCAGGTGCCGGATCGCGGCCAGCAGATTGGCGTACTCGGCGCGGAACCAGCCCGGTTGCTCCGGTAGTGCCGCCGCGGCCGTGCGCCGGACCGGCCCGGCGGGTTGCGGGAGGAACGCCATCCGGGGATAGCTGCGCCGCGCCAGCGCGTCGGCGGTGGCCAGGTAACCGTGGAACAGCCGGCTGAGGGCTTCGGCGCGCTGGTCGGCGGTGTCCTCGAGGTGGGACTGCTCGGCGGCGTACAGGCGGATCAGGTCGTGGGTGGCGAACCGGCCGCCCCGGGCGGGGCGGACCAGGTGGCTGCTGGTCAGGGTGCGCAGCAGCGCGTCCGCGACGGGCCAGTCGACGTCCGTGAGGGCCGCGAGGTCCTCGATGGTGAAGCAGTCGGTGGGCGTCGACCCGAGCAGCCGCAGCGCCCGCCGCTCCGCTGCGCCGAGCCGCTGGTAGGACGGCGCGATCGCGGCGCGCAGCGTCACTCGCGGATCACCGGGCACCGACAGGCCGCCGAGTCGGTCGCCGTCGCGCAGTCGCCGCACGTACGCGTGCGCGTCGGTCGGGCCGGCCGTGGCCAGGTTGGCCGCCACGATGCGCAGTGCCAGCGGGAGGTTGCCGCAGAGCCCGGCCAGGTCGCGCACGACGTCCGGCGCGACGGAGAAACCGTGATCCTGGAACACCGCGGTGAGCAGGTCGACCGCGTCCTGCGGACTGAGCGGGTCAAGACCGATGGCACGGCCACCGTGCAGCGCCACCAGCGCGCCGAGCGTGCTGCGGCTGGTCACGATCACCGCGCAGCCACCGGCACCGGGCAGCAGCGGCTCGACCTGCTCCGCCGAGGCGGCGTCGTCCAGGACGATGAGGACGCGGCGGCCGGCGAGAGCCGCCCGCAGCGCGGTGGCGCGCGCGTCGGCCGTGGCGGGTTGGGCCGCACCACGCACGCCCGAGTAGGTGAGCAACTCGGCGAGGACGTCGAGCGGGCGAGCGTGGGTCTGCTGCTGGCCGCGCAGACGGACGTACCACTGGCCGTCGGGAAACTCGTCGGCGAGCTGGTGTCCGAGGTGGACGGCGAGGGCGGTCTTGCCGACGCCCGGGGCACCCGAGACGGACACCAGCGGCAGGCGTCCCTCGCTGACGGCCGTGCCGATGGACCGCCGGATGGCCGCGACCGTCGCGGCGCGACCGTGCAGCCCGCCGGTGTCGGCCGGCAGTTGGAACATCGGTGGTGCGGCGGGAGTGACGGTGGGCGTCGCCGCGGGTGGTCGCCAGCTCAGCGCGGGGTCCGCGCGGAGCACGCCGTCGCGCAGCTTCAGCACCGCCGGCCCCGGGTCGACGCCCAACTCGTCGGCGAGGATCGCGGCGAGCCGATGGAAGGCGTCGAGGGCTTCGGCCTGCCGCCCGCTGCGATACAGCGCGAGCATCAGCTGTGCCCACAGCCCCTCGCGCAACGGGCTGCGCCGGGTCGCCTGTCGCAGCTCCGCGACGATCTCGGTGTGCCGGCCGAGGGTCAGCTCGGTGTCGAAGAAGACCTCGGTGGCGCGCGCCCACCGCTCGGTCAGGGCCGGCACATCCTCGCGGTGCAGCACCTCGGAGTCGACGTCTGCCAACGGGTCACCGCGCCACAGCGCCAGGGCGTCGCGCAGCAGGTCGGCGCGGCGGTGTGGGTCGGCGGGCAGGCCGGCCGCCACGAGCGTGTCGAAGCGGGCGAGGTCGAGGGCGGCCGGGGGCAGGTCGAGGACGTAGCCGCTGGCCCGCGTCGCAATCAGCTCGCCCGGGTGGTCCTCGATGGTGAGGGTGCTGCGCAGCCGCCGGACCAGTGAGTGCAGCGCCGCCTTTGCGTGGGCGGGTGCCCGGGAGCCCCAGACCCGGTCGACGAGGGCGGGGACGCTGACCGTCTCACCCCGGTTGAGCAGCAGCGTCGCCAGCAACGCCCGCTGCCGGTTGGCCGGGACGGGGATCACGCGGTCGTGCCGGGTGACGCGAAGCGTGCCGAGCACGGCGAAGTCCCACTCCACGAAGCCCCCAGGGTCGGGACGACCAGACGCCGCACGGCACCGACCGAGAGCGACGGTAACACGACGGTCCGACACGACGGTGTGACCGTGACGCACGGTGTTCGCCCACGGGAAGGGCCGTGACAGCGCGATGACAGCGCTTCGACGACGCCCGCTGCGACCGTGTGCTCGGCGACGAGGAGGAACAGGTGACGCAGATGGACTTTCGCATCCTGGGGCCGATCGAGGCCGTCCGGGCGGGTCGGCCGGTGCGCCTGGCCGGCCCGCAGCAGCGTTCGGTACTGGCCGCGCTGCTGCTCGCGCGCGGCCGGATGGTGTCGGTGGATCGGCTGGTACGCCTGCTGTGGGCCGAGCGACCGCCCGCGACGGCGCGTACCCAGCTGCGCAAGCGGATCAGCGGGCTGCGCGCGTCGCTCGGGGCCGACCGCATCCGGTCCTGGCGGGACGGGTACGCGCTGCGCGTGGCACCGGGTGAGCTCGACCTCGACCGGTTCCTCGACGAGGTGCGGCGAGCCGACCTGCTGCTCCGTGCGGGGCGGGCGGCCGAGGCGTCGGACGCGCTGACCGCGGGTCTGGGGTGGTGGCGCGGGCCGGCGCTGGCCGACGGCACCGACGAGCTGACCGACGCCGAGGCGCCGCAACTGGAGGAGGCACGGCTTGCCGCCGTCGAGCAGCGGGTGGCCGCGCGGTTGGCCTTGTGCCACCACCCGCAGGTGGTCGGGGAACTGGTCACGCTGGTACGCCGGCACCCGTACCGGGAGCGACTGCGTGGTCAGTTGATGCTGGCCCTGCACCACAGTGGCCGTACCGCCGACGGCCTGGGGGTCTACCGGGACTGGCGGGCGGAGCTGTCGGCGCAGCTCGCCATCGAGCCGGGTCGGGAGCTGCGTGACCTGCACCGTGCGCTGCTGTCCGGTGATGTCCCCTGCTGAGCGTGGTGGTGCCGGGCGGGGGCTCGATGGCCCCCGCCCGGCTGGGCGTCATACGCAGGAGACGCCCCAGTAGTGCGAACTGATCTGGTTGTCGGCGGCGGTGCCGTCGTTGAAGACCTGCCAGCCGAGGGTGAAGTCGGCCCAGGAGTCGCCGCGGGACAGGCACATGCTGCCACCGCTGTGGAACGTCCCGACGTGCATCCGTACCGCGTCGTAGTTGTGGCGGACCCCGTTGTTCCACACCGACGTGGCGATGTTGTCGAAGCCGTAGTTACCGCCGCAGCCCCACTGGCCGCTGGTGCCGGCGCCGCCCGGGTTGATCCAGTTCTTCGCGTTGCCCGCCCACGCGCACCAGCCACCACCCCAGTAGGCGTGCTCGTAGGCGTAGAAGTAGCCGTTGCCCTCCGCGGCCGTCCGCGCGCCGTCCGCCGGGGTTCTCCGGGGTAGGTCGACCCGCTCGGCCCGGCCGTCCCGGTCGACCGGTGCGGCCTGACTGGCCGACCCGACCGAGTCGGGTTGCGCGGGGGATGCGGCCGCCGGTGCGCCGGACAGCAGCATCGCGAGCATCGCGGCCCCCGCCATGACCAGGTGGATACGTCTCATCTCGTCCTCCTTCTCGCCGGGCGACCATCGCCTCGGCGTTCATTCCTGCTCGCTGGCGACCACGGCCCGGGCCCGAGGGATCGCCCCGTGCTCCAGCCGGTTCCTGGTCGCCACGTCCTGGTGGTGAGCCGCCGCCAGCTCGTCGCCGTGGCGGGCGTCCAGCTCCCGTGCCGTCGCGGCGAGCCCGTCCTGGGCGCACCGTGCCTCGGCGACCGCGGCGGCGATCTCGGCTTCCCGGCCGCGGTCGCCGACGCTCTCCCGCAGTCGTTGCGGGCTGTCGGCGGCGTACCCCTGCTGCCGCAGGCACCGCGCCCACGGCCGCAGCGCGGCCGTCCAGGCGGGGTCGGCGAGGACCCGGCGCTGCCGCAGGTAGCTCAGGTCGGCGACCACCTTGTTCGCCCGGTACCACTGCGCCAGGTCGCCGTAGAGCTGACGCTGCGCCTCGGACGTGCACCCCTCGGCGCTGCGGCGCATCACCCCACCGGAGGGGAGCCGCGCCTCCAGGCCCTCCGGCCGAGGACCGTTGAGCGCGGCCAGCAGTGCTTCCCTGCGCTCGGGGGAGAGGCCACTGACGTAGCGCTGGTTGGGGTCGGCGAGCCGGCGGGCGTCCACCGCCTCCACCAGGTCCGAGCCGAAACCGTGCCGGCGCGCCCACGCGAGGTCGTCGACGATGTACGGAAAGGAGCGCAGCTCGTCGGCCGGCGGCGACGCGTCCAGCCACATCTGGAATCCCGCGCGGGTCATGCAGTCTCGGGTGAGAAGCGACTCGGCGCGGCTCAGGAGCTGTCGTTCCTCCGCCGTGACGGGTCCGGCGGGGGCCGGGTCGGCCGGGGCCGTGCGGGTCGACACCGGGCCGGCCGAGGTCGAGCCGGGCCAGGCTCCCGCGATCGACGTCGCGGCCAGCGGCAGCGCGACGGCGACGACGGCGGTGACCGCGACGAGTGCCCGCCGTCGGGGCCGGAGTGGTCCAGGTGTCCTGCGTACTCGCATGACCCGAGCAGACCAGCGCCGCGTTCCCTTTTCGTACCGCCGACGTACCGCCGACGTACCGCCGGCACGGTCCGCGTCGACATTCGCGGTGGGCGGCTGATGGCGTGCGGTCGATTTAGCGGGTAGAAACATGTCAACCCCTGCGTCCCGGCCCCACCCCGGCCGGAGGGGTCAGAGAGCGCTCTCACCGCCCCAGCTGTGCCGGAGGTACGAGGTCCGGCCAGCGGAGAGGACGAACCACATGACAGTCCCGCCCCGACGGGTTCGCCGGACCTCCGGTCGTACCCTTCTCCTCGCTCTGGTGGTGGCCACCGCCGTCGTGGTGACCAGCACCGCCGCCAGCGCCGGCCGTCCGCCGTCCGGCGCACCGGACTTCGGCCCCAACGTGACGATCTTCGACCCGGGTATGCCGGTCGCCGAGATCCAGCAGACCCTGGACGCGGCCCACGCCCGGCAGGTCGACAACGAGATGGGCACCGAGCGGCACGCCTACCTGTTCAAGCCGGGCACGTACGGCACGGCCGAGCAGCCGTTGCAGGCCAAGGTCGGCTACTACACCGAGGTCTCCGGTCTGGGCGCCTCGCCCACCGACGTCACCGTCAACGGCAAACTCGAGGTCTACAACCGCTGCCTGGCCGACGGTGGCACCGGCAACTGCCTCGCGCTGGTCAACTTCTGGCGCACCCTGTCCAACCTGTCGCTCACCGTCAACGCCGCCGGTCAGGACGGCTGCCGGTCGACGGCGAACTTCTGGGCGGTGTCCCAGGCGGTGTCGATGCGCCGACTGAACATCGGCGGCGGCGGTCTGTCGCTGATGGACTACTGCACGGCCGGCCCGCAGTTCGCCAGCGGCGGATTCATCGCCGACTCGCGGCTGCCGGCCACCACCAACGGCTCGCAGCAGCAGTGGCTGACCCGTAACAGCGAGGTCGGCAGCTGGTCCAACGCGGTGTGGAACCAGGTCTTCGCGGGCGTCGAGGGCGCACCGGACGACGCCACGTTCCCCGACCCGCCGTACACCACCCTGGAGACCACCCCGCTGAGCCGGGAGAAGCCGTACCTCTTCGTCGACGGCAAGGGCCGCTACCACGTACGGGTGCCCGCCGCGCAGCGTGACACCCGGGGTGTCTCCTGGGCCGACGGCATGACGCCGGGGCGGACGATCGGCATCGGCGACTTCTTCGTCGCCAAGCCGTCCGACCCGGTACGCGTCATCAACGCCCAGCTCGCGCGCGGCAAGCACCTGCTGCTCACCCCCGGCACGTACGACATCGCCCGCAGCATCGAGGTCCGGCGTCCGGGCACGGTGGTGCTCGGGATCGGCCACGCGACGCTCACCGCGGTGAACGGCGCCATCCCGCTCGACGTCGCCGGTGTCCCCGGCGTGATCGTCGCCGGTGTCACGATCGACGCCGGTCTGGTCGAGTCGCCGGTCCTGCTGCGGGTCGGGCGCCAGCACGGCCACAACGCCAGCAGCCCGCACAACCCGACTACGCTGTCGGACGTGTACTTCCGGGTCGGTGGCCCGCACATCGGCCGGACGAACACCGCGCTGGAGGTCAACAGCGACAACGTGCTCATCGACCACACCTGGGTCTGGCGCGGTGACCACGGCGTCGAGGGCTTCACCGAGGGCGTCAACGGTGACACCGACCGCTGGCGCACCAACACCGGTCGCTACGGCGCTGTCATCAATGGCGACCACGTGACCGCGACCGGCCTGTTCGTGGAGCACTTCCAGCGCTACAACACGGTCTGGAACGGCGAGCACGGCACCACGATCCTGTACCAGAACGAGCTGCCGTACGACCCGCCGACCCAGGCCGACTGGATGAACGGCGCGGTCGAGGGTTGGGCCGGGTACAAGGTCGGTGACCGGGTGCGTCACCACACCCTGCACGGCGGCGGGGTGTACGTGTTCAACCAGAACAACCCGTCGATCCACACCGAGAACGGCTTCGAGGTGCCGAACCGGCCGGGCGTGAAGCTGCACCACATCATGACCGTCAACCTCAGTGCCGGCACGATCGACCACGTGGTCAACGGCGTCGGTGAGGCGGCCGACATGACCAAGGTCGGCGTACCGGTCTACCTCAAGCAGTACCCGGTCTCGTAGGGATCTCGCGCGTACCGACGGGGCCGGGGCCGGTATGGCTCCCGGCCCCGTCGGCTGTGGAACGGGGCCAACGGATCCAATCCGCGCTCGATCGGTCTTGAATTCCTATCGTGTCGGTAGGAAAATAGGTGAATGCCGGTCGGTCCGCTCCTCACCTCGCGTCGGGTCGTGGACCTGATGCGCGTCGCCTCGGAACTCTGTCCGGGCTCACCAGCGATCGACTGACCGCCGCCGTCTCTCATCCGGCCGTCGTGGCCGGATCGTGCGCCGTCCGCGGGGCTCCGGCCCCCGGCGCTCTTCCGCGCGGTCGTCGAGGCCCTCGCGTTTCCGTGTCCCGCTTCTCCGCCGATCCGGCACGCCCGGATCCGGTCACCCCTGGAGGTACGCCATGACCACCGACCCGTCACCGCCCACCCCACCGACGGCCGGGGAGTCCCGGCTGTCGTTCAACGAGGACTGGGTGGCGACCATCCTCGGCCTGGCCCTGCTCGCACTGGTCCTGCTCGGTGCCATCCCCGCCGGGCTGGTGCCCTGATGACCACGGACGCGACCCGCACCGGTGACGAGACCCGGACGGTCGACGCCACCCGGGGCGGCGCGGCACCCGCCGACGCCGCCGTGCCAGTCCCGGGCAGTGGGCCGCCGACCACCGGCGATCCCGCCGACCCGACCACCACCGCGGCGCGTGGCGGCGGGTTCTGGGCCTGGACCCTGCTCGGCCTGGTGATCGTGGTGGGCCTCGCCGCGCTCACCCGCTACCTGGAGCAGAACGTTCCGGGGTGGGCCGAGGGCAGCGCGGTCGAGGATGTCGGCGCGGCGATCGAGTACCCGGTCTACGCCATCCTGCTGGGTCTGCTGGGCAACGTCGCCGTCACGCTGCTCGGATGGCGGGACCGCATCGCCGCGGCCTTCCGGACCGAGTTCTTCATCAAGACCGGCCTCGTGCTGCTCGGAGCCTCGATCAACCTGGCCGTGATCGCCAGCGCGGCCGGGCCGGCCATCGCCCAGGCGATCCTGCTGATCAGCGGGGTCTTCCTGTTCACCTGGTGGCTGGCCGGCAAATTCGGCCTCGACGACAAGCTGCGCGCGTTGCTCGCGTCGGCGGTGTCGATCTGCGGGGTCAGCGCGGCTATCGCCGCGGCCGGCGCGGTTCGTGCGCGCCGGGAGCAGTTGGCCTACACGGCGAGCCTGGTCATCATCTTCGCGCTGCCGTCGATCTTCATCCTGCCCTGGCTCGCCGACGTGTTCGGGCTGTCCGACGCGGTGGCCGGCGCCTGGATCGGCGGCAACATCGACACCACCGCCGCGGTCACTGCCGCGGGGGCGCTCGCCGGCGAGGAGGCGCTCCAGATCGCCAGCATCGTCAAGGTGACCCAGAACGCGTTGATGGGTGTCGTCGCGGTCGCCCTCACCGCGTACTTCACCCTGCGGGTGGAGCGGCGGCCCGGCGCGGCCCGACCGGGCCTCGGCGAGCTGTGGACGCGGTTTCCCAAGTTCGTCCTGGGCTTCATCGCCGCCTCGGTCATCGCGACGTGGTACCTCGACGCGGCGGGCGCGGACGGCAAGGCGACCATCGCCATCGTCAACGACCTGCGCGTCTGGTTCCTGATCCTGGCCTTCGTCAGCATCGGCCTGGAGGTCCGGGTCGCGTCGTTGCGGGAGGCCGGTTGGCGGCCGGTGGCGGTGTTCGCCAGTGCCACCGTCTTCAACCTGGCGTTGGCACTGGGCCTGGCGTCGCTGCTGTTCCGCAACTTCTCGGCTTGAGTCGACGCGTCACCGTCGTGGCCTGCGGACGGTCGTGGGTGCACCGGCGGGGCCGGGCCGGGTCGGCTCCGGCCCCGCCGGTCGCACTCACTGAGAGGGTGTCTTCGAGGCTGGCTGCGCGTGGCGTGCCCGCCCCGATCGCGCGTGCGAGGTCGGCTTCTTCGTCGAGCCCGGCAGGGCTTCCGTCCTGACCCGTTCGGGCCGGGCCAGGAAGGGCAGACTGTCGACATAGGCTTGACCCGCACCACTCGGCACGGTCACCGCGGGCTGCTCGATCTTCGTCGACCGGCTGTGCCGGGCGCCGGCCCTGCGCCGTCCGGTGTCGGCCGTGTCGGGACGCGGAATGGTGGCCGCGGCGGTCACCGGTGCGGGGATCGGCAGGGCGGGCGGGCTGGCGGCGCGGCTGGTCTGGCGGTGCCGGGCGCGCCCACTGCCGGTCTTGAGGCCGAGGGCCGGGCGTTCCACCAGGTGCCAGGACAGCATGGCGAAGAGCAGGGCGCCGAGCAGGCTCAGCACGATGTAGACGACGATCCCGAACCGGGCGCCGCCGAACAGGGCGACCAGCTGCTGCACCGGGAAGCCGTAGATGTAGATGCCGTACGTGTAGTCGTGCCGGCGGCTGATCGTGGACAGCCGCTTCGGCAGCGCGACCGCCGCGTACAGCACGAGGTAAGCGAACGCCGGCAGGCCGACCGCGAAGAACCCGCCCAGCCACAGTGATCCGACCAGCACCACCGAGGCCAGTACGGCCAGCTCCCGGTTCACGGGGATCCGGTGCGCGTAGAGCCGTGCGGCGGCACCGAGCAGGAACAGGAAGCCGAGCATCAACGTCCAGTCGGCGGCGAAGGCGCCGATCAGCGGGAACGGTCCGATCGCGCCGTGCTGCGGCGGCCGGGAGCTCCAGGTCGGTGCCGTGAAGAAGTCCGCCAGGATCAGCGCGTACGAGCCGGCGGTCAGGACCAGCACCGCGCGAGGCGCCTTGTGCAGGACCGAGGTCACCACGAGGATGCCGACGACGGCGTAGAGGGCCAGGTCGTACCGCAGGGTCCACAGTGACCCGTCGAACGCGCTGGGTCCGCCGACGATCTGCCCGTACGGGGTGTCGGCCAGCAGCCCGGAGATGGGGAACTGCTCCATCGAGGCGACGAGGTTCGTCAGGACGTAGTCGAAGGGCCCCTCCGGGTGCCCCCAGAAGCCGTCGAGGTTGCCGTTCTCGTACAGCGCCGCCAGGGGGGCGAAGACGAACGCGGTGACGAGCAGGCAGGCCCACAGTCCCGGAAAGACGCGCAGCACCCGGGCGCGGACGTACTGGCGCAGCGTGGAGCGCAGTGCGCTTTCGGTGATGAGATATCCGGAGATCAGGAAGAATCCGTACAGGCACATGGTGCCGAGGTCACTCTGCCGGCCGAATGTCGCCGCTCCGACGTTCGCCTGACCGAAGCCCAGCGGCCCGGCGTGCGCGACGATCACGCCGCACGCCATCGCCAGGCGAAGCACGCCGAAGGCGTTGTGCTGGGCCGAATACCGGCCCTCCAGCGTCGGGGATCGCTGCCCGTTGAACCACGCCTGCACCTGACGACTCCTCTGATCACTGAATGGTGGGGATCGACAGAGCGGAACGCCGCCGGTCGATGTGCCAATTATCAGTGCGTAAAGGAGGTTTGTCCCCGTAATGGGTGATTGTCCCGATTCTCGAACCTTCAGGCGGCGGGGGAGACGACCCGGCGACGCTGCGCCACGCGGGGGACCGGCAGGCTCAACAGCCCCGCCATGGCGGCGACCGAGCGTTCGCTGGCCTTCCCGTCGCCGAACGGCGAGCCGACCGCGCCGCCGCGCCCGACGGCGAGGTACCGAAGCCCGGCCGACACGAGCCGCTCCGGGTCGGTGCCGACGAGCTCGCCGCGGCCCGCGGTCAGGGCCTCCGGCCGTTCCGTGGTGTCCCTGGTGACCAGTAACGGGACCCCCAGGGTGGCGGCCTCCTCCTGAAGCCCACCCGAGTCGGTGACGATCAGGTCGGCCACCCGCAGCAGCCCGATCATCTGCGGGTAGGGCAGTGGTGGAGTGACTCGGGCATTGGCGATGCCGGTCAGCCCCGCGGTGACCGCTGCGCTGACCTGCGGGTTGGGATGGGCGACCATCACGATCTGAACCTCGGGGCAGCGTCGCGCCAACCGGCTCAGACCGTCCAGTGTGGCGGCCACCCCGTGACCCCAGTTCTCCCGGCGGTGCACGGTCGCCACCACCAGCTTCCGGCCCGGGTCGACCCAGGTCGGTGGTTGGGCCGTGCCTCGCTCGACCAGATCCTGGAGCGCGTCCACGACCGTGTTGCCGGTCACCACGATCGCGTCCGAGGGGATGCCCTCGCCGATGAGGTTCGCCCTGGCCGCCGGGGTCGGCGCCAGGTGCAGCGCCGCGATGCGCGCGAGCATGGCCCGGTTAGCCTCCTCCGGGAACGGCCGATCCAGGTCGCCCGTCCGCAGCCCGGCCTCCAGGTGTACGACGGGAACGCGCCGCCAGAACGCGACCGTCCCGCCGGCCAGGGCGGTCGTGGTGTCCCCCTGCACCACGACCGCCGCTGGACGGTGGTGTGTGACCAGATCGTCGATCCCCGTGATCAGTGCCGCCGCCAACTCCGCCAGCGAGCCGGTGTGCCGTTGCGGGCGCAGGCTCACCTCCGGGTGGAGGCCGAACGGGGCGAGTGCCTCAGCGACGCGTCCCGGCTGTTGACCGGTGTCCGCCACCCGCACCGTGAACCTCGGGTCATCGAGGAGACGGCGGATCAGAGGCGCGGTCTTGACCCCTTCCGGCCTGGTGCCGGCCAGGATCAAAACCTCTCGTGATGTCGATCTGCTCGCACACATGTCGGGTCAGCTCCTGGCTGCCGCGCGGCGACGCCGCCAGAGCGAGAACCCGCCGGTGGTGCCGGCCACGAGTGCGCCGATACCGAGCGCGATCGGTGCCCCGGCCAGCGGGATCACCGGAATGGGGGGTGCGATCGCGTTGGCACCGCAGCTGGACGTGCCGATGGTCACCCCTGCCAGCGCTCCACCGAGCGCCGTCAGGTTCAGCGCCGTGACGGTCAACTGACCGACACCCGAGCTGGACTGTGCGTTGAGGGTCAGGTTGAGCAGCCCCGGGACGTTCAGCCCGGTGTTGGGCGCCGGGTTGACCGGCAGGCTGAGCAGCGTCGTCTCGATGCCGAGCAGCGTCGACGTGATCCGGGCGTTCACCAGGCTCGTCGAACCCGTCGCCGACGGGCTGCTGGTGGCCGTGCACTGCGAGGTGATGGCGTCGGCCACCAGGGCGATCGAGGCGAGGCCGCTGGTCCCGAGGACCAGCGACACCCCGGCGCCGGGCGTGACGAGGCACGACCCGCCGGGACCGATGGTCACCGTGCCGCCGACGCCGAGCACGCCGGCGCAGGCCGCCGAGGTGCCGTCGTTGAAGGCCCGGACGTTCTGGACCAACACCCCGGCGGTGATGACGGTCTGCCCGCCGAGCACGCCCAGAGGGGGAGTCTGGTTTCCGGAGATCGACTCGGTGGTGCCGTCGTTCGTGGCCGACGCGGTGCCGGAACTCGCGAGGCCACCACCGAGCAGGCTGATCTGTAGTGCGGAGGCTGAGGACTGGGAGGTGTCGGCCATGGCCGGAGAGGCCGCCAGGACGACCATGGCGAGGCCACCGGCCAGCACCGCGGCGGTACGGGCGAGACCGGATCTAACTCGTGGCATAGATGTCTACTTTCTGACGTGGGCGATTGTGGGGCGGTCTGTGGTGGTGGGGGTGGTGGTGAGGTGCGAGAGGTGGGTCAGGTGCCGGGGCGGCCTGATCGAGCGGGGTCCGTCGGCGCGACCAGATCTGCGCGGCGGTTGCACCCGGCGCGGCTGGGCCGGCACGGCCACTCGACCCACGGCCCGGACCGGGGCCGGTGGTGTGGGCGGATCCGCGGCACGCGCGGTCTTCTGCCAGTCGGTGCGGGCGGTCACCATGCGGGCGAAGGCCAGCCAGACCGCCAACGACTGGGCGTAGCTGTAGAGCCAGTGGCAGACACCGAGCAGCAACGCTCTGGTCACCGACAACTGCGGCTCACACCGGGAGCGGTAGACGATGCCCCACAGGGCGAACGGCCCGACACCGAAGACGAGCACCAGCGGGGGTACGCCCCAGCCGCCACTGCTCCACCAGCCCTGCAACCCACCGGTGGTGTTGTCGATGTAGTAGCTCATCACCACGAGGCAGGCGAGATAGACCGGCGTACCGAGCAGTTGGGTCCACGGTGCGGCCAGGAAGTGGGCGATCTCCAGGGTCGCGGAGTTGCGGATCCGCGGTGACCGCAGCACCCTGCCGAGGTAGCGGCCGCACTGCATCGACCCCTGAGCCCAGCGGGTGCGTTGCCGCACCAGCGGCCCGATCCGGGTCAGTGCCTCCTGGGCCACCCAGCTCTCCGAGCAGTACTCGGTGCGCCCACCGGCCAGCAGGATGTGCAGGCCCAGCTCGAAGTCCTCCAGCAGGGCCCCGTGCCACGGTGTGCCGTGCTCGTCGGCGATCTCGTTGAGCAGCGACAGCCGGGTGAACTGGCCGTTGCCGCCCATCGCGACACTGCCGGTCCGTCGGCGTAGGGACTGCATGGCGGCGATCGGTGCGCGGAACTCCATGTCCTGCAACCGGATCAGCAGCCGTCCCCAGCCGCTGACCTCGGTCGTCGGGGCGTACCGACGGGGTGCGCACTGGAGCATCCGCACCTCCACCTGCACGGCGCCGACCTCCTCCCCGCCGAAGTACTGCCGCCCGGAGAGGGCGACGGGACCCTGCGGGTCGAGTCGGCTGTCCGCGTCCAGGACGCCCACGATCACCCGGGTGCGGTCGGCGTTGGCCGGCAACCACTGCTCGATGCGGCGCCAGGCGGCGTTGAGAGCGGCGCCCTTGCCCTGCCGCGCGTCCGGCAGCTGACGCTCGATGACGTGCACCCGAGGCTGGTCGGCGAAGGCGGCCAGTTCGGCGAGCGTGCCGTCGTCGGAGGCGTCGTCGACGCACCAGACGGTTGCCTGGGGAAAGTCGCTGAGCAGTCGCCGGACCGTGCCGCCGACGACCGAGGCCTCGTTGCGGCACGGCACGATGATGTGCCAGTCGAAGCCGTCCGGGCTGCCGCCCCGACTACGTCGGCTCTTGAGGTGGAACACCAGGATGCTCAGCACGTACGCGCAGAAGCTGACACACAGCAGGAACGCCGCCGTGTTGAGCAGTGCGAGGGACTGGGTCTCAGTGGACACCGGCGATCCCTCCACGGAGCCGCTTGGTGCGGCTGACCAGGACCACGAACAGGATCGCGACAGCGATCAGGCCAGCGGTCGTGATCACCGAGCCGATCAGCACGTGGCTGCGCTCGTAGCCGAGCCGGAAGCCCCAGGTCTGCATCGAGACCACCACCGCGGCGAGCCGGAACTGGTTCACCGTGACCAGCAGCACGATGGCCATCGCCAGGGCGTTCAGCCCGCGGGACACCGAGATGCGCCGGAAGCCGACGAGCGTCGAGGCCAGCACGATCGGCGGGATGAGCAACATGGCGACCGAGCAGCCGCTGGAGACCATGAAGCCGACCCAGCGCTCGTCCAGCGGGAAGATGACGGCCGCGCCGATCGACCTGGCGTCGGCCAACCCGACCGCGTCGACCAGCCTGGCGTTGAGCCACGCCTCGCCGCTGGCGATGTCGTGCCACCGCCACAGGGTGGCGGCGGCGACGGCGATGCCGAACAGGATCCCCGCACTGGCGCGCAACCACGCCCCCCGTGGGGAAGCCGTCATCGCTCGCGGCCCAACATCGCGACGAACCACAACGCCAGGCCCAGCACGACCAGCCCGACGCCGACCAGCAACCACGACTGAATGGCGACCCCGGTGGCGGCGAGACCGCCGCCGATGTGTGGCCCCTTGGTGGGTACTCCGTACATGCCCAAACCCCCCTCGCTAACCCGGAGGCCAGAATGGCATCGGGTGAATCGGGCAAAGAGGATAAAGCGGCATGGAAACCCTAAAGAGTGATTAAATACTCCTTAGGTGGAAGGGTGTCAGCCGCTCACGCCGACTTCCCTTGCCCCGCAACAGGTTCAGGCGTCCCGACAGGTTGGTCAGAGGTGGTCAAGATGGTGCCCGGAAACCCCCGCCGGACGGTCCCGCCCGCGACGTCGCGATGGCGGGCCGTGGCGCGCTGGAAGAAGGCCATGGTCGCCCTGATCGCGTTGTTCGGCGTGCTCTGCGGGGGCGTCGTCACGGTCGGCTTCGGCCTGAAGCACCGGTACGAGAGCCGGGTGCAGCGCGAGGACATCCTCGGTCAGGGCACCGGCCCCCGCGACGAGCGCCGGTGGAAGTCGGGACCGCTCAACCTCCTGCTGCTCGGGTCGGACTCCCGCGACGGCGAGCCGGACCAGGCCCTCTATCCGGGGGAGCGGTCGGACACCATCATGCTGGTGCACGTCAACGCCGCCCGCGACGGTGCCACCGTCGTCTCCATCCCCCGGGACAGCTACGTCCACGTGCCCGCCGCGGGGCAGACCTGGTCCGGCGGACCGAACAAGATCAACGCCGCGTTCGCGTTCGGTGGGGCCGCGCTGGCCGCCGAGACGGTCGCCAGACTCACCGGCCTGCCGCTGGACGGAGTGCTGGTGGCGAACTTCGCCGCCGTCCGCAAGCTCGTCGACGCGGTGGAGGGCATCAACGTGTGCCTGCCGTACACCGTCAAGTCCTCGGACACCGGCGTCACCTGGCTCGCCGGCTGTCACGACCTGGACGGCAAGGCGGCCGACGACCTGATGCGGCAGCGGCACGGCGTGCCCGGCGGTGACTTCGGGCGCATCCACGACCAGCAGCTCGTGGTGCGTGCCCTCGCCGAGCGGGTCACCGCGACGAGTCTGCTCACCAGCCCGACCCGGCTCGACCGGGTGCTCACCACGGCAGCGGAGTCGCTGATCGTCGACCGCGACCTCAATCTGGCCGACCTCACCCTCGCGCTGCGCAAGGTGAAGCCCGAGACGGTCCAGTTCGTCACCGTCCCCTTCAGTGACGCCAACCTGCAGACCCCCGCCGGGTCCGCGGTACGGCTGGACGAGGTCCGGGCCCCGGCGCTCTTCACGGCCCTGCGCGACGACCGCGTGGCGCAGTGGCTCGCGGCCAACCCGCAGACGCCACCGGCGAACTAGGACGGCGCTGTCAGCCCGAGGGCTACTCGTCCTCGTCGGCCGGGCGCGGATCTCGCCTGCGGCGACGAGCCCTCCTTGCCCGACAGCGCTGGGTGTTGCTGTTCAGGACGTTGGTGCCGGCGCGTAGTGGTGGGCAAGGTTGGTGGCGAGGTCGCGGAGGTGAGCCCTGGCTTCGGTGGGGCCGTGCACAGTGACGGCGTTCCCGAACGGCAGTAGTGCTCGCACGTCCTCCAGATGCGGGAAGCGAATCGTTACCTTGTGGCCGTTCCCGGATTCCTCATCGTCGTCCCGGACGAGTCGTAGGCCGAAGATCCGTTGCGCTCGCTCGATCTGGGTCCGGTCGATGGTGGCGCTGACCTCTAGCGCGTGGTGGTGCTCCCACTGATCAGTGAGCGCTGCGGCGACGGTGGCCAGGGTGTGGTTCTCGCGGAGCCGTCGTGGCTGGTCGACTTCTTTCCACGTGGTGATCCGTTCGAGTCGGTACATCCGTGGCACCCGGGCACGGTCGGCGACGAGGTACCAGATGCCGGCCTTGGCGAGCAGCCCGTAGGGATCCACGACCAGGTCGCGTGGGGACGGCTCGCGGGGGCTGTCGTACTCAATCCGTAGCTGGCGACCTCGCCGCACCGCGCCGATCAGTGAAGCCGGACTCGTGCCGGAAGCGCGTCTCTGGTGCCAGGGACGGCTGTCCACGTGCACGACGTCGGTGAGCGGCAGGAGCTCATGAACTCGACGTGACTGTCTCGCGGCGAGCTTGGCGAGCGCGCGTCGGCTCTCGGCCGATGCGTTGAGGTCCGCGCGTTGCTTCTCATCCAGCCCGATGAGCGAAAGATGGTCATGCTCGCCAGGCGTGAGTCGTGTGAGGTCGAGCCCGGACCCGGGCAGCATGGTCACGCCGCCGAGGCGGCCCCGGTGGGCGGTCACCGGCAGACCGGCGTCACGGAGCCAGTTCAGGTCCCGGGTGATGGTTCGGAGGGAAACCCCGAGCGCCGAGGCAAGTTCCTGGGTGGTCGCGCCATCCCTCGATTCGAGCAGCAGCATCAGTGCGAAGAAACGGTCCGGGTTCACACGCGGAGCTTTCCAGGAAATTGCGACACGATGCGGCGCATATTCCAGCCAGGCTGGTGGATGCACACCTACGAGCCGTGAGAAGGAACAACCATGACCAGATCCGTCGTGTCCATCGTCTACGTGAACGACGCTCCCGCCGCAGCTCGTTTCTACGGCGAGCTCCTTGACCTGAGGCCCTCGTTCGAGACTCCGGGATACATCACCTTTGACCTCGGGCCGGGCGCTGACCTCGCTGTCTGGTCCGGCCAGTTCGAGGGTCTGTCGCCGGACGTTCCGCGTACCAGTGAGGTGTGCCTGGCCATCGGCGGCGGTGGACCCGACGAGGTCAACGCGATCTTCAAGCAGTGGCAGTCCCAGGGGGTCACGATCCTGCGGGAGCCTCATGATGCGGGATTTGGGCTGACCTTCCTCGCCGCCGATCCTGACGGGAACCGTATCCGGGTCGCACCGCGGGGCTGAAAGGCCACAGTGCGGCAGGCGCGCACGATCTCGAGCCTCAGACCGTCGGCCGTGGCATCCTGACCGCACGACAACGGCGGGTGGGAAGTCCTCGAACCTCCCACCCGCCGACCTCGCCGGGGCAGACCTAGCGCGACCGCCGCCAGTAGCGGCACGTCCAGTCGACCTGGTGCAGCTCGTCCACGATGCCGTGCGCGGCGCGGAAGTCGTCGACGGCCTGCTTGCAGCCGCGTACCGCGTGGTAGTCGTCGATGATCACGTACCCGCCGACCGAGAGCTTCGGGTAGAGCGAGCGCAGCGCCACCATCGTCGAGTCGTAGAGGTCTCCGTCGAGACGCATCACCGAGATCTGCTCCACGGGCGCGTCCGGCAGGGTGTCGGCGAACCAGCCCTTGAGGAAGCGGACCTGGTCGTCGAGCAGCCCGTACCGGTCGAAGTTGGCCTTCACCTGCTCCAGCGACACGGCCAGGAAGGGCACCTGCCAGAGCCCGTCCTCGACGTCCTCGATCCGGTGGGGCGCCGGCTTCGGCAGACCCCGGAACGAGTCCGCGACCCACACCGTCCGGTCCCGGTCACCGTAGGCGCGCAGCATCCCGCGCATGAAGATGACCGCCCCGCCCCGCCACACGCCGGTCTCGATCAGGTCGCCGGGCACGCCCCGGTCCAGCACGTCCGCGATGCACCGCTCCAGATTGTCCAGCCGGCGCAGACCGATCATGGTCTCGGCCTCCGGCGGCCAGTCCCGGCCGGTGGCCCGTGCCTCCTCGTCGAACGGGAACTGGAGGACCAGCTCCAGCCCCTTGCGTTGCAGCAGGTGCCGGCCACGCTGGTAGAGCTTGCCGTGCAGGGACCCCCGGCGCGGCTGGTAGGGCATCCACGTCTCGCGGAAGACGTACCTGGTCAGCGCTTTCTTGAGCAGGTCGCAGTAGAGGGCGCGCGGGTCGTCCAGCATCGGCTCGGACGCCTGTGTCGGCACCAACATCTCACTCATCGGCAGATCTCCTTATCGGTGTCTCGGGTAGTCATCTGGGCGGTCCGCCTGATCCCTGCGGGCCGGAGGCGGTCGTCCCAGCCGTCGTCAGCTCCGGCGCTCGGCATCGCCGACGGCCACCGCCCGGCGCAGGACGATGGACCCGGAGGAGGGTCGTTCCGTGCTCGACCGTGCGGCAGCGAGAAGCGCCTGCCCGTAGACCGGCCAGCGCTCCGCGAGGTTGGACATCGATGCGTCCGGGGACTGCTCCGTCGCCGTCGCCTCGGCCGCTGCCTCGGCCGTCGGCGGCCTCCGGGTCGCCTCGGGCTGGGCCAGCGGTCGCCCGCGGACGCCCACCACGGCGGGGCCGCCCCAGACCGGAGGGGCCTCGGTGGGATCAGGCTGGACGCTCGGCGTCGCCACCGGCCCGGGGTGATCCGGGACGTCCCGCACCACCGGGTTGGGCTGGGTGATGGCATCCTCGAACCGGCTCGACTCGACCGGTGCGTCGACGGGACCGGGTGTCGGGCCGGCCGGGGTGCGCTCGGCCGGCGTCGGGCGCTCGACCGGTGTCGCGCTCTGAACCGGCGTTGCGCGCTCGACCGGCTTCACGTTCTGCGACGGCGTCACGTTCTGCACCGGCGTTGTGTGCCTGACCGGCGCGTGCCGTGCCGTCGTGCCCTCCACAGTGGTGCCCTCGACCGTCCGGCCGTGTCCGGTCGCGCCCGCCGCTTCGCCCGGGTCCCGGGTCTGTCGGCGGTGCCGCCCGGGCGTGCTGCCGGAGGAGTCCTCGACGAGAGCGCTGACCAGTTCCCGGATGACGGCGCCCTGGGCGCCCGCTCTTGCCGCCGGCAGCGCCAGGGTGTTCTGGACCGTGTCCGGCACCAGGTCCGGCTGCTCGCCGCCCTGCCGGTGGTCCGTCCGGGACACCGCGCCGATCACCACGACACCGGCCAGCGGAAGCCCGAGCCGCTGGACGAGTCGGGCCGCCCGGGTGCTGTCGTCAAGGTTGGTCCGACCAGCCCGTACGACCAGCAGCACGCCGTCCGCGTGCTGGGCGAACGCCGAGATCTCCCGCCCCGCCAGGATCGGCGGAGCGTGCACGAGCACGCAGTCCTCGTCCTCGCCCAGGGTGTTGAGCAGCCCGCCCAGATCGTGCAGGGCCTGCGTGTCGGAGCCCTCGCGGGGCTCGGCGGGCAGCACGGTCAGGGTGGGGAAGTCGACCAGACGCACCGGCGGGCACTTCTGCGTCAGCACCTGCTGCCAGGTGTGCGGCGCCTCCGGGAAGTGACCGGACAGCACCGGGTCCCGGACCGCCCCGTCCACCAGTGTGGCGCGGCAGTGCTCGTCGGCCATGCCGAGACCGAGCAGCGCGGTCACCAACGCCTTGCCGTCGTCGTCGTGGGCGCTGGTCACCAGCAGCCTCCGACGTGGCAGCGGGGCGGTGAGCACGCTGAGCGTCGAGATCGTGGCGCGTACGGCGTCGGCGACGTCGGTGCGGCGGTACAGCGCGGCCGCGTGGTGGCGGGCGAACCGGCGCGGCAGCTTCGGCAGCACTCCGAGGACCGGCAGGCCCAGGCGCGCCTCGATCTGCCCGACGTCGCGCAGCCGGCTGTCGAACCGGTCACGGAGAAGGGTCGCGCCCCACCCCGCCAGCAGACCGGCCAGGGCCCCGAGCACGCCGTTCAACATCGGCTTCGGGAAGGCGGGCGTGACCGGCGGGCTGGCGGTGTCGAGCACCCGGGCGTTGATGCTGGTCGAGCCGCCCATGTCCAATCGGCTCAACTGCTGGCTGACGGCACGGGAGGCCGCGTTCGCGATCGCGGCGGCCTGCGTACCGGTGCCGGCGCTCGCGTGCACGGTGATGATCTGGAGACCGAGTTCGTACTCTCCGCTGACGTGCCCGAGCACCGCGTGCTCGGGCAGTTGCAGCGAGCGTGCCGCCTCGATCGCGACCTCCCGGGATCCGACCAGCCGGGCGATGGTCGGCGTGAGGTTCTGCGCGAGGGCTAGGTCCGCCGGCTTGTCCTCCTCGGTCTGCTCGGCGCTGACCAGCACGGACGCCTCGGCCTCGTAGCGTGCCGGGAGGAGCTGGGTGACTCCCTGGGCGGCGGCCAGGCCCGCGCACAGGCCGATCAGCGGTACGCCCACCCGGCGCCAGGAGACACCGAGCAGGCCCTTGACATCTATCGACGCGCTCATCAGGCGATCGCCTCTCTTGTTGGTTGCCCGGCCTCGGCGGGCGGTGTGCGAAGGGAGCGGGTGGGGGACCGCAGTCCGCGCCAGGTCGTGCAGAGGGTTTCGGCGATGCGGTCCCAGCCGAACTCCGTGCCGGCTCGGTGCAGCCCTCGGTTCGCCAGCTTGCCGGCGAGTGCGGGATCGTCGCGCAGTCGCGCGAGGCGGGCGGCCAGCGCGGGGACGTCGCCGGCGGGGAAGACGAGACCGGCGTCGCCCACCACGTACGGGATCTCGCCGACGTCGCTGCCCACGACGGGTACGCCACAGGCCATGGCCTCGACCAGCACCCGACCGAACTGCTCACGCAGCGGAATGCCGATCCACGGCAGGGTGTTGCGTTGCACCACCTCGACCGACGGCATCGCCAGCGCGTCCATCCGGTTCAGCAGGGCGGGCAGCTCGGCGTGCCCGGCCCAGCCGTGCCGGTGCACCCGGCCGGGACGCCGCGCGGCGGCCCGCTCGATCTCGCCGCTCAGGCTGCCGTCCCCGACCAGCGACACGTCGCAGTTGACCAGCTCGGCGGCGCGCAGCAGGTCGGCCACGCCCTTGTGCGGTTCGAACCGCCCGACGAACCCGACCGTGAACGGGCGCGTGGCCGAATCGGTGGGCAGTGGGCGGAAGACCCGGGTGTCCACGCCGAGCGGCACGATCGTCGCCGGGCCCCGGTAGCCCTTGACCCGCAGCACGTTAAGCGCGGCGGGAGTGATCGGGAAGGCGTGGTTCACGGACAGGTAGGACTGCCGCTCGATCCGGGGAAACGGCACCGGAAAGCGCGTGACCACGTTCTGCGCGGCGTACAACGTGGTGGGGACCCCGGCCCAGCAGCGCTGACGCAGCCGCAGCGCCTGCCAGGTGGTGAGGTACGCCGCCTCACCGATGACGTGCAGGATGTCGGGACGGGCGGTGGTCACGTCGTGCTGGCCGGGCAGCCGGAACAGCACCGACGCCATGTGCCCGGTCAGCGACTCGCCGAGCAGGTGCGGGACGACGTGGTACCGCAGCCGGTGGTGTCTGCGAGCCAGCCGGGCCAGCTCGCGTCGCGTCGTCGGGGACACGTCCGCGGCGAGCACGGTCAGGGTGACGTCCGGCTGTTCGCACAGCACGTCGAACAGGTCCGTCCAGTGCTCGGTGCGCTTGCCGACGACCGTGGTCAGGACGTGCATCACGCTCCTCCTCTCGTCTCAGGTCGGGTGATCGCGATTCGGCCGACGCGGGCCCAGGCCCGCAGTCGTGCCCTTCCGGCGCGGGGTTGTACGGGCCACCGCACCCCGGCCAGACCGATACCGATCAGCGCGCGCAGGAGCACGGCACCGCGTACGGCGCGCAGGGTGCCGGCTCGGTGGCGGGCGAAGAACCGCAGCATGCTGCGGTACAGGTGTGGCCAGATCCAGGCCGGGTCGGAGCTGCTCGCGCCGCCGGTGTGCACGGCGGTCACCGAGGGCACGTACAGCACCTCGGCGCCACGGCGGGCGGCCTGTAGGCACAGCTCCTCGTCCTCGTAGTACAGGAAGTAGCCCTCGTCGAGCCCGCCGATCGCCACGAACAGGTCGGTCCGCACCGCCAGGCAGGCACCGGAGAGCCAGTCCACCGCCACCGGCTGCGCACCCCGCACACAGGCGTCGTACGCGGCCCGGCGCTGCCGGCCGCTGAGCAGCCGCCGGAGCCCGACCGGCACCAGCGCCCCACCGAAGCGGCTGGCCAGCACCGTGACGAGGGATTCGAACCGGTGGGCGCTGATCGCGATCCGGCCGTGCGCGTCGATGAGCCGTGGTCCCACGATGCCCACCGATCCTCGGGCACGGATGACCCGGACCAGCTCCGCCACCGTGCCGGGAGTGACCACACAGTCCGGGTTGACCAGGAGCACCACATCGGTGTCGACTCCGGCCGCGGCCCGGTTCACGGCAGTGGCGAACCCGGTGTTGGTCGGGCTGGCGAGGACCGTCACCTCCGGAAAGCGGCGTCGGACGAGCTCGACCGTGCCGTCGGTGGAGGCGTTGTCCACCAACCGCACCGGCAGCTCGGCCTGCCGCAGCGCGGTCAGGGCGGCGACGATCTGTCGCTCCGAGTTGTGGGTGACCACGACGGCGGTGGCGGCGGGCTGTCTCATGCCGTGACTCCCGTCCGGTGCAGTTGCCGGCGCAGGAGCGGGGCTCCGGCGAGTCGCCGGAGCCGCTCACCGTCCTGCTGGGCCGTGAGGAGGGTCAGCGCCGGCAGGAGGCCCAGCTCCCAGTGCCCGTCGGTCGGCGCGGCGAAGACGGCGGCGGCCAGGAAACCGCAGGACAGCGCCGCGAACGGCAGCGTGATCCCGTCGCGACCGCGCAGTCCGACGAGGATGCTGCGCAGGATCGGCCAGAGGACCAGCAGAAGGCCGACCAGCCCCAGGTTGGCCAACACGGTGACGTAGAAGGCGTGGTAGACCGGCCCGACGTCGGTGAAGGTGAAGCCGGACAGGTAGATGTCCGGCGTGGTCTGGCCGAGCCCGGCCCCGACCAACGGCTGGTCGGCGAAGACGTTCAGGCCCACCGACGACTCCACACCCCGGTAGCCGGCCGACTGCTGGAATCCCTTGGTGATCTCGCCGGCTCTCTCGCGTACCCCCGGTTGCAGGGCGAGGACCGACGCCACCGCGACCGCCGCGACGGCGGTGGCGGCCAGGCCGGTCCGGACGGTGCGGCCACCGCGGACCAGCATGATCAGCAAGGTCAGCGCGGCGGCGAGCCAGATTCCCCGGTACGACGCGAGCAGCACGTCGACGGCGAAGAACCCGCCGAGCAGGAGGACGCCGTTGCGACGCCAACCCCTCAACCGGCCGGCGACCCAGATCAGCGCCGGGATCGCCATGAGTGTGATGAGTCCGCCGTGCCGCCCCGGCGCGGCGACCGAGATGGCGGTGAAGGCGGCCGCCAGCACCACGTACAGGACACCGGCGGCCAGGACGCGACGGGGCGTGGTGAGGGTGTGGGTCGCGACGAAGAAGTACACCGGGATCGTGGCCACCTGGTACGCGGCGACCAGCACCTCCGTCGGGAGGTTGCCGACGGCCAGACCGTAGATCGCCGCCACGACGGTCAGGCCGATCAGGCCCAGCATGCCCAGGTCGGCGGCGGTGCGTCGCGGTGGCGCCTCCACCCGCAGCCAGTGGCGTAGGGCCAGCGCGGCACCGCCGGTGGCCAGCAGCAGCACCTTCACCGCGATGAACCCGCGCACGTCCCCGCCGCTGAGCAGGGCGCCGACCACGGCGCCGCCGACGATTCCGACCGGCAGCACGGCCCAGGGCCAGAGCAGGAACACGCCCCAGCTCAGCACCGCGACGGCGGCGGCCAGGCCGATCGGCCCGGGCAGCAGGGTCACCACGGTCACCAGACCGCCCAGCCCGGCGCCACCGAGCAGCACGGTGGGTGCGACGATCGGCACTCTCATCGGGGCAACCCCGCCAGCAGTGAGCGCAGCTGTACGCCCCGGGCCGACCAGCTGTTGCGGGTGGCGAGCGCCCGGCGTCGGGCCGCCTGCTCCGGTGAACCGGCACCCAGCGCGTCGCCGATGGCGGCGGCGAAGCTCGGCGCGTCGCCGGCGAGGGCGATGGTGTCGGCCAACGCCCGCAGCGCCGGCAGCGGCGTCGCGACGACGGGCTTGCCGAGGGCGAGGTACTCGTAGCACTTCTTCGGGTGCACGTAGTCGACCAGGCCGCCGACCCGGTAGGGGATGATCGTGACGTCGCAGGCCCGCAGGATGGCCGGAACGTCCGCGAATCCGACGGCGTCGACAAGCTCCACATTGGACAACTGGGTCAGCGGAGCGCGGCCGGCGCGGGTCGACGGGCCGATGAGCAGGAAGGTCCACTCCGGGTGCGCCCGGGCGACCTCGGCGACCAGGTCCGCGTCGAAGGCACGGGTGTCGACCGCTCCGCTGTAAGCGATCAGGGGCCGGCGCAGCCCGGTCAGCCAGGGCGCGACCGGGCCGTCCGGCGAGAAGTGCTCCGGGTCGCATCCGTTGGGCAGCACGACCGGCGCCGGATCGAAGGCGGGCATCCGTTCCGGCAGCGCGCTGGACGAGGCGAGCACGAGGTCGGCGGCGCCCACGGCCGAGCGCAGCGCGCGGCGGAGGTGCCGACGGTTCCAGCGTCGGGTGAACGTCCAGTCCAGGTCGGTGGCGTCGTACACCACGGCGGCCGCGTCCAGCCGGGCGGCGACCGGCGCGGCCAGGTCCTCGTCCAGCCACAGCAGTCGTACCGAATCGGCGCGCTGCCGGAACCACCGGCGGAGCAGGCGCGCGGCGAACCAGCGGTTGGCCCGGTTGACCAGCGGCAGGTGGCGGCCGAGCGGAAGCAGCGCCGGCCCGGCGCACTGCCACAGGCCGTCGGCGACCTGCCGGACGCGGACGCGCCACCGGGGGAGGTGCCCGGCCGGGTCGACGAAGAGCACCCGGTGGTCCACAGTCATCTGACGGGCCAGCGCGTGCTGCCGGTGGGCGCCGTTCGCCCACGGGGTGCCGCTGAAGACGACCACCCAGTCCCGGTCGTCGGTGGGGGTGACGACCGTGGGTGCCGGTCGGGCCGCCGGTGGCAGGGTCGCGTGCTCAGCCACGGCCCGTCCGTTCCATCGGCCGGGGCGCTCCGGTCGGCAGCAGCTCGTCCTCGCCCAGCCGGCCGAGCACCGGGCGGGCGCGCTCGTCGTCGAGTCGCAGCAGGCGGGCGCCGGCCTGGCGGTCGAGCCAGCCCCGCAGCGCACTGGCGGCGACCCGACGGTTGATCCAGTTGATCAGGGGCACCGAGTCGCCCAGGGGCAGCGCGGTCGGTGGCGCCGCGTGCCAGGCCGCCGAGCCGATCGGGGTCACCTCGCACCGCCAGCGGGGACGCCGTGCCGGCGGATCGACGAAGAGCAACCGCTGCCCACCCGCCAACTGCCCCAGCACCGAGGAATGGCCGTCGACGGACCAGCGGGAGCGGCTGAACAGCACCACCCAGTCGCGGGTGTCGCCGTCGGGCAGCGGGCCGACGTCGCCGCGCAGCGCGGCCAGCAGGTCGGTCAGGCCCAGTTGTACGGGTCGGCCGAAGAGCCGCTTGACCAGGTGGTCGGCGAGCAGGGCGGCCCGGAACGCCATCATCCGGTGCCGAGGCTGGGTCATCCGCAGATAGCCGACCAGGCTGCCCAGGAGGTGTCGGAAGCGGATGGTCGGCCCGAGCAGCCGGCACGAGGCGCCCCGGCTGTGCGTCACCACCGCGTCCGGGAGCATCCACAGCTCGTGCCCGGCCTGGTCGAGCTGGCGGGCGAGGACAGCGTCGTTCCAGTAGACGGGGAAGGTCTCGTCGAAGATGGTCTGCTGCCCGAGCACCCCACGGCGCAGCAGCATGCAACTGCCCGAGGCGAGTTGCCGCGGACGGCTGAAATCCTCACCGCGCATCTGGAAGCGGTGCAGCGCCTGCCGGAACCCGGGCAGTCGGCGCAGCGCGGTGACCAGCGCGATGGTCGCGACGAAACTCGGCTGTTGGACGTAGTGCTGCTGGAACGTGCCGTCCGGGTTGAGGTACAGCGGGCTGACCCCCGCCACGTCCGGCCGCTCCCGCAGGTAGTCGATCATCCGGGACAGCGCGCCCGGGTGGAACCGGACGTCGCTGTTGAGCAGCAGGATCAGCTCCCCGGTCGCCCGGCGGTACGCCTGGTTCACCGCGGCGGCGAACCCGGTGTTGTGGTTGTTGCGGATCAGGCGCACCCGGGGTTGGCCGGCCAGCAGGTCCGCCGAACCGTCGGACGAGCCGTTGTCGACCGCCACCACCTCGTAGTCCAGGTCGGCGTCGGCGGTCGCGGCCAGCGACTCCAGGCACTGCCGGGTCTGCTCTCGGGTGTTCCAGCTGACCAGCAGCACCGACAGGTGGGGTGTACTCATCACGCCACCGCCCGGTCGTCGCGCCGGGCGAAGACCCGCAGCAGATCGCCGAGCTGCGGATGCGTCACGCGGGGCGAGCCGCTGGCCGCCACGTCGGCGACCAGCAGATCCCTCGCGTTGCGCAGCCGCCCCCAGGGACGCCAGTAGAACCGCGAGAACACCGTGTCGTGGGCGATCACGCGGAACCCGGACTCCACCAGCATCTTGCTCAGCGTGTCCGGGGTGAAGTGCCAGCGGTGGTACGCCGGGGCGATCGCGGGCCACGCGGTGCCGAGGCGCTGGGCGGCGGCGGAGGCGATGTTGGGTACTTCGAGGGCGAGCCAGCCGCCGGGGGTGAGGGCGTCGTGGGCGGCGTGCAGGAAGGCGCGGGGGTCTTCGACGTGTTCGAGGACGTGGAAGGCGCAGACGACGTCGGCGGTGAGGGTGGGTGCGATGTCCTCGAAGTAGCCCTGGCGTACGGGCATGTGCAGGTGGTCGCGGGCGAAACCTGCCGCCGCGTGGCTGACCTCGATGCCGCTGGCGCTGATGCCGGCGCGGTGGGCCGCCTCCAGGAAGTAGCCACCGGCGCAGCCGGCCTCGAGAAGGACGCCGGGGCGGACGGTGGACCGCAGCCAGCGCAGCCGCCGGCCCGCCTCGAACCGGCGTTGGTCGGCGGAGGTGAAGTAGTCCTGGTACCCGTCCGTCGTGTAGTACGCCTCGTCGTACAGCTCCTCCGGCGCCGGGGCGCTGCCGGCGGTCCAGACGAAGCCGCAGTCGGGGCAGCTCCACAGCAGGTCGCCGAGGGTCGGCGAGTGCCCGCCGGCGCGGCCGCAGAGCTGGCAACGGACCAGCTCGATCCCATCCAGTTTCATCAGGTACTCCGTCTGGTTCGTGGCGTCCGGGCGATCACCCGGAGCAGATCGCCGAGGCGTGGATGGGTCAGCCGCGGTGAGCGGAGCCCGATCAGGTCGGCGGGTAGGAGGTGTCGTGCGTGCCGCAGCCGGTAGCGCAGCGGCATGTAGTAGCGAAAGACCGTGGTGTCCTGCTGGACCACCTCGAAGCCGGCGTCGGTCACCAGCCGGACCAGCGTGTCCGGGGTGAAGTGCCAACGGTGGTAGCGCGGTTGCAGACCCGGCCAGGCGGTGCCGAGGCGCTGGGCGGCGGCGGAGGCGATGTTGGGCACTTCGAGGGCGAGCCAGCCGCCGGGGGTGAGGGCGTCGTGGGCGGCGTGCAGGAAGGCGCGGGGGTCTTCGACGTGTTCGAGGACGTGGAAGGCGCAGACGACGTCGGCGGTGAGGGTGGGTGCGATGTCCTCGAAGTGCCCCTGGCGTACGGGCACGTGCAGGTGGTCGCGGGCGAAGCGGGCGGCGGCGTGGCTGACCTCGATGCCGCTGGCGGTGATGCCGGCCTGCTGGGCGGCTTCCAGGAAGTAGCCGCCCGCGGGACCAGCTTCGAGCAGGACCCCGGGGCGGACGGTGGACAGCAGCCAGCGCAGCCGTCTGTTCGCCTCGAACCGGCGGGGCTCGGCCCGGAAGTAGTCGTCGTAGCCGCCGGCCGCGAAGTAGTCCTCGTCGTAGAGCCCGTCCACCCCGGCCTGCTCCTGCGCGGTCCAGCTGAACCCGCAGGCCTCGCAGCGGCGCAGCAGTCCGCCGAGTCGGGGCCGGTGCTCCTGCCGTGGCCCACACACCAGGCACCGAGCGGTGCGGTGGTCGACGCTCATCGCGGGCCGCCTGTCGTCGGCGACAGTAGGGCTGCGGGGGCGCGCAGCAGCCGGTGCAGCCGCATCCGGTCGCTCGCGCCCACGTGCCCGCTGGCGGCCAGCAACGCGGCGGCGACGAGCAGGGTCAGACCCACCCGGGTGGACACGGCGAGGGCGGCGTCGAGTCGTCCCGGCCCGTCCGGCAGGAACTGGCTGGCCGCCGCGGTGACCACCCCGGCCGCGACCGCCGCGGCGACCGGCGGCCAGACCGCCCGCACCAGCGGCGCCAGCGGCCGGGCCGTGGCCGCGTGGAAGTACGCCAGGAAGTACCCGGTGCTGAGCACCACCGCCAGCGCGGTCGACAGCGGTACGCCCAGTGGCCCGCACAGCAGCAGCAGCGGCACCGTGAGGGCGAGGTTGAGGACGACGGAGAGCAGCACGTACCGCGTCTCCAACCCGGGTCGACCCTCGGCGCGGGCGACGATCGTCGCCGCCCCCGTGATCAGGTTGAGGGCGTACGCGGGCGCGAGGATCACGATGTTCGCCGCGGCCCAGGAGACCTGGTGCCCCAGCCACAGCCGGACCAGCGGATCGGCGCTCACCATGAGGGCCGCGGTGGCCGGGGCGAGAAACAGCGCGAGATAACGGGTGGTGACCAGGTAGAACCGGTCCAACCAGCCGGCACCCCGGGTGACCGTGCGGGCGACGGCGGCGGGGAACAGCACGATGAGGGCGAAACCCGGCGGTAGGCGGAGCAGGTTGAGCAGGCGACTGCCCAGGTCGAAGCCGCCGGCGACGGCGGGGCCGAAGACGCCACCGAGGACGAGGCGGTCGAGTTCCACGTTGACCATGCCGGCGCCGCTGGAAACCTGCACCCGCATGCCGTAGCCACCGATCCGGCGTACGTCGCCCAGGTCGATCCGCCCCCAGCGGGGGGACAGGTCCGGGCACTGGCGGTGGGTGGCCGAGGCCAGCAGGAGGGTGCGCAGAGCGCCGGTCGCGGCGGCCGAGGCGGCCAACGCCACCAGGCCGCCACCGAGGCGTACGACCAGGATGGCCAGCGCGGCCGCGAGGATCGCGGTGCCGGCGGTGATCGCCGCGAGTGACCCGTAGCGCTGACCGCCTTCGAGCACGGCCCGCCACGGCAGCTCCACGGCACCGGCCACCAGGCCGACGACCAACCAGAGGGTGGCGTGCCACGCCTCGTCGGCCAGGTTCCCGAGGCGCAGCAGCCCGGCGAGCCACGGCCAGCAGGCGCCGATCGCCCCCAGGGTGAGCAGGCCCAGCAGCACGGCCCAGCCCAGCCCCAGCCCGAGCAGTCGTCGCACCAGCTCGCGGTCGGCCGCGCTCTCGGCCCGGGCCACCTCGCGCACGAGCGCGGAGCCGAGTCCGAGGTCGATCAGCGCGGCCATTGCCAGCAGACCGGCCAGCACCACCCAGATCCCGAACTCCTGCGGCCCGAGGTGCTGGTAGATGACCGGCACCGAGACCAGCCCGGACAGCGCCATGATCACCCGCGCGGCCAGCATACTGGCGGTGTTGCGGGTGACCCGGGTCCCGACCGCGGTGGCGGCGCTAGCCACGGGGGAACCCCCGGAACAGCTCGACGACGGTCAGCAGGAGCAGGGCCAGGTCGACGCGCACCGAGCGGCAGTTGAGGTAGAGCAGGTCGCACCGGAGCTTGTCCTCGACGGTTGCCGCGTACCCGCCGGTGAGCTGTGCGATGCCGGTCAGCCCCGGTCGGATCAGGTGCCGCAGGTCGTAGTGGGGCAGCCGTTCGAAGCCGGCGATGAACTCCGGGCGTTCGGGGCGGGGCCCGACCAGGCTCATGTCGCCGCGCACCACGTTCCACAGCTGGGGGAGCTCGTCCAGACGGGACCGTCGCAGCCAGCGTCCGACCCGCGTGATCCGGACGTCGTCCCGCTGGGCCAGGACCGGGCCGGTGGCCTGCTCGGCGCCGACCCGCATGGTCCGGAACTTGACCACCCGGAACAGCCGGCCACCCGCTCCGACGCGTTGCTGGAGATAGAACGGCGGGCCGGTGAACGACACGACGGCGATGATCGCGACGATCAGCGGGACCACCACGACGGCGCTGAGCAGGATCACGCTGAGGTCGAAGAACCGCTTCGGCCACTCGCGGCGGGGTCGGCCCGCGCCTGATCCCAGCCGGATCCACGGCAGCCCACCGAAACGAGCCATGGCGGGTGCCCGCAGCAGGCCGTAGACCGGCCGGGCCAGCACCATGATCTCGACGCCGACGCTCATGCAGCTGGTCATGATGCGCTCGTCGATGCTGTCCAGTGAGTGCTTGAGCAGCAGGAGCCGGGGGCGGACGCGGACCAGGAGCCGTACGAGATCCTCGGCGCAGGCCGGCACCGGGAGTCGGGCGGCCACGTCGAACTCCTCGTCGAGGCGGTCGGGTGGCGTGACGGTGTCGTTGGGCTCGAGCACCACGACGCGGGTCCGCCGCCCGTTCTGGTCCGATCGGGTGGCCCGCTCAGCGCGGTCGAGGAGTTCCTCGAGTCGGGTCGGAATGCCCAGGCCGGACGCCGACGGTGATCGGGGGGTGGTGACGTCGTACGTGGCCGCCCCGTCGATGCCCAGTACCGGGGATGTGTCTGCCGCGACGGGACCTGGGGTCTTCCTCAACACGCCGACCTCCTCCTCCGTCCGGTGCCTGCCGGGCATGCCGACCAGCACCCCGGGAGTAAATTACTAGCGACAAAAGCCCCAATAGTGCCGGATGCGCAAAAATAGGACTTCTAACCATGAAGCACGCATACCTGCCCCCGCGGTTGGGGCAAAAGTCCTTTTGATGGTTGTTTGGTGGGTTACTGTCGTGCCCGGCCGTCCTGGTTTCCGGAGCGGGCCGACAGCCCTGTCGTTCCAAGGAGTTCCGCATGGATCTGCCAGCTACCGCCGTCGGTGTCGACCCGTCGACCGACCTCACCCCCCGGCGTGTCCTGGTCACGGGAGGCGCCGGCTTCATCGGCAGCCACGTGGTCGCCCGACTGATGCTGATGGGCAGTCAGGTCCGGGTGCTCGACAACTTCTCCACCGGCCGGCTGGAGAATCTGGCCGATGCCGCCTATGGCGGGCTGACCGAGGCGGACGTCGTCTCCGGTGACGTGCGGACGCCGGAAGGTGTCGAGGTCATCCACCAGTGGCAGCCGGACGTCGTGGTGCACCTCGCCGCGCAACCGAGCGTTCCCGCGGGTCGCCGATCACCGCTCTACGACGCCGACGTGAACGTCTTCGGCACCGTCAACGTGTTGGACGCGTGCGCCCGCAGCGGCGTACGGCTGGTGGTCAACGCGGCCAGCAGCGCCATCTTCGGCAGCGTCCCCGCCCACGACCTGCCGGTCCGCGAGGACCACCCGATCGCACCGGTGAGCCCGTACGGCATCAGCAAGGCCGCCGGCGTGCACTATCTCGACTGGTACGGACGCCAGCACGGCCTGTCGTACACGTCGATGGTCTTCGGCAACGTCTACGGGCCCCGGCAGGAGGGCGGCGACTGCGGGGTCGTGTCCCTGATGGCCGACGCCCTGCTCGGTGGCCGCCAGGTCGTGATCTACGACGACGGCACGCAGACACGGGACTTCATCCACGTCAGTGACGTCGCCGAGGCGGTGGCCGTCGCCAGCCACAACAACGGGGTCGGAATGGTCAACATCGCCTCGGGTCGGCAGACGAGCATCAACGAGGTGTACGACACCGTCCGCGAGGCGTCCGGCGTCGGCAACGCGGCCCGCTACGAGCCGTTGCCCTGGCCGGGGGAGGTCCGCAACATGGCGCTGGACACCAGAAAGGCGCGCGAGCTGCTCGGTTGGCACCCGAAGGTCGGCTTCACCGAGGGTGTACGGATGACGGTGCGCGACGCCCGCCGTCGCCAGGCCGGCAGCCAGATCCTGTCCCCGGTGCGCGCCCTGGACCAGGCCCTGACCCACTGATGGCTCAGCGGGTAATTCCCGTCATCTGATCGGGATTTTCATCGATCAGTCTAACTCTTGCGGGTCGGCATCCACTGCTGCCACGATGGCCGTCAATGCCTTCCGTCCCGAAGGAGTGGTCGTCATGGCGGTCTCCCGCCGTAGGTTCGTCACATCGGTGATGGCGGGGTCCGCCCTCGCCGCCGCCTCCAGCACCGAGCTGCTCACCACCCTGGCTAGCCCCGCCTCCGCCGCCAGTCCCCCCGGGGACGTGGTCGGCAAGGTGACGGTCGGCTACCAGGGCTGGTTCAGCGCCCCCGGTGACTCGGCGCCGATCGGCGGTTGGTGGCACTGGAGCCGTGACCGTTTCCAGCCGCCCTCGCCCGCCAACACCACCATCGTGTCCTGGCCGGACATGCGCGAGTACACGCGCACCTATCCCACCGCGTACCCCAATCTCGGCAACGGCCAGCCGGCCACCCTCTTCTCCTCCTACGACCAGCAGACAGTGGACACCCACTTCCGCTGGATGCAGGAGAACGGCTGCGACACCGCCGCGCTGCAACGGTTCAACCCGATGGGCGACGAGGGCCCCACCCGCGACGCGATGACGCAGAAGGTCCGCTCCGCCGCCGAGCGCCACAACCGCAAGTTCTACATCATGTACGACGTCACCGACTGGTTGACCTTCCAGGCGGACATCAAGACCGACTGGACGACGAAGATGGCCGCGTACACCGCGTCCTCCGCGTACGCCCGGCAGAACGGCAAACCGGTCGTCTGCATCTGGGGGTTCGGCTTCAGCGAGCCCAGCCGACCCTTCACCCCCGGGCCCTGCCTGGAGGTCATCAACTGGTTCAAGGCGCAGGGCTGCTACGTCATCGGTGGCGTGCCCACCTGGTGGCGGCAGGGCATCGAGGACTCCCGCCCCGGCTTCCTCGACGTCTACCACGCGTTCCACGCGATCTCGCCGTGGATGGTCTACCGGGCCAGGACGGTGGAGGAGCTGGACTCGTACTACAACAACGTCAACGTCGGCGACATGGCCGACTGCGCGGCGCGCGGCATCGACTATTTGCCCTGCGTGATGCCCGGCGACCTCGCCGGGGGCCACCGCAAGCACGGCGACTTCTACTGGCGGCACATCTACAACATGGTCCGGCTCGGCTCCCAGGGCCTCTACGTGTCCATGTTCGACGAGTACAACGAGGGCAACCAGATCGCCAAGACCTCCGAGACCCAGGCCACCACCCCGGCCGGGGCGAACATCCGGGCGCTGGACGAGGACGGCGTCGCCTGCTCCTCCGACTACTACCTGCGGATCACGGCCGACGGCGGCCGGATGCTCAAGGGGCAGCTGGCGCTCACCGCGGTCCGTCCCACACCACCGATGATCGGCACCCCGCCGCCACCGACCGGCGGGAACCTGGCCGCCGGCCGGCCCACCTCGGCGAGCAGCCAGGGCGGCGGGTTCCCGGCGTCGAACGCGGTGGACTCGAACGTCGGCAGCTACTGGGAGAGCAGCGGCGGCGCCTTCCCGCACTGGTGGCAGGTCGACCTCGGCGCCAGCCACCAGGTCAACAAGCTGGTGCTGCGGCTGCCCACCGGCTGGGGCGCGCGTACCCAGACCATCACCGTGCAGGGCAGCGTCGACGGTGGCTCCTTCGCCACCATCGCCGGGGCCTCCGCGTTCACCTTCGACCCGGCGACCGGCAACACCGTCACCCGCACGCTGACGACCACCACGGCCCGCTACGTCCGCCTCAGCATCAGCGGCAACACCGGCTGGCAGGCCGCCCAACTCGCCCAGGTCGAGGTGTACGCGGGCACCACCGTCCCGGACAACCCACCGACCACCCCGAGCGGCCTCACGGTCACCGGCAAGACGTCGACCAGTGTGTCGCTGACGTGGACGGCGTCCACCGACGACACCGGGGTGACCGGTTACCAGGTACGTCAGGGCGGCGCGGTGGTCGCCACCGTCACGGGCACCACGGCAACGGTGAGCGGGCTCAACCCGGCCACCGCGTACACCTTCACGGTGACCGCCCGCGACGCCGCCGGCAACACCTCGGCGGCCTCCAACGCGGTCACCGCCACCACGGACGCCGCCGCCAACTCGGACCTCGCCCGGGGTCGACCCACGTTGGAGAGCAGTCACGTCCAGAGTTACGCCTCCGGCAACGTGGTCGACGGTGACGCGAACAGCTACTGGGAGAGCGCCAACAGTGCGTTCCCGCAGTGGGTGCAGGTCGACCTGGGCGCCGCGCGCACGGTCGGGCGGGTGGTGCTCAAGCTGCCCCCTTCGTCGGCGTGGGCCAGCCGGACGCAGACCCTGGCCGTTCAGGGCAGCACCGACGGCGGCAGCTTCGGCACGCTGGCCGGCTCGGCGGGACGCACCTTCAACCCCGCCACCGGCAACCAGGTGAGCATCACCTTCACCGCCGCGCAGACGCGTTACCTGCGCATCACGGTCACCGGCAACACCGGCTGGCCGGCGGGGCAACTGGCGGCGCTGGAGGTCTACCAGAGCTGACCGGGCGAGCAGGGCGGCCGCCGGGGGAGCGGCGGCCGCCCGCTCGGGCCTCGCCGGACACGCGGCCAGGGCGGGAACGCATCGCCCCTGTCGGCGGCCGCGCCCGCGCCCGCGTCGTCGGACCTCGGGTAGCCGCTCACCGTCTGGCTGGGGCGGCGTCCAGCATCCGGAAAAATCCTCCCACTCATCGAGACCGCGACGATGATCAACCCGCGTTTCAGGAAGTCGCGGTGTCGACGTCGATGGGACACCCCGACTTTCTGAAAACCGAGTCGATCTCGGCGGCTCACGCTGTCGCGGCGACGACTGCGGTCAGCAGGCCGGCTGTCGCTCGGGTGCGCCGGCCGCTCACCACGAGTCGTACCCGCCGATGCACTCGGCGCGCAGGTAGCCCCAGTCGTTGGGGCCGAAGTCGAACGATGCGGCCCACCCGTTGTAGACCGGGTGCGCGAAACTCTCCTACCGCCGACCCTACCGAAGGTGTCGATAACTGTCGATGGCTGAGTGGTCGGGCTGTGCTGTCGACGGCCGGCATATCCGGCGACCCGACGGGAAAGCGCGGGGCGTCCGAGAGCCCGAGACCGGAGCAGGAGACAAACATGCCTTTCATCACCGTGGGGACGGAAAACTCCGCGCCCATCGACCTGTACTACGAGGATCACGGTTCCGGTAAGCCGGTCGTGCTGATCGCAGGCTTCCCGTTCAACGGGGCGACCTTCGAGAAGGCGACCAACGCGCTGCTCAACGCCGGATACCGGACGATCACCTACGATCGACGCGGTTACGGCAACTCGGCCCAGCCGACGTTCGGGTACGACTACAACACGTTCGCGGCGGACCTGGACGTGCTGATGACCGAGCTGAACCTGAACGACGTGACCCTGGTCGGTCACTCGATGGGCACCGGCGAGGTCGTTCGCTACCTGGGCAACTACGGCTCCCAGCGAGTGAGCCGCGGTGTTCTGCTCAGCCCGCTGCAGCCCATGCTGGCCAAGGCGAAGGACAACCCGGAGGGTGTCGACACGAGCCTCTTCAAGGGATTCCAGCAGGCCATCATCAAGGACCGCTACGCCTACCTGACCCAGTTCTGCGACGCGTTCTTCAACTACAGCGAGAACAAGGGCAAGCTGGTCAGTGAGGACGCGTACCGGGGGCACTGGCAGATCGGCGCGATGGCCTCGGCCAGGGCGACCCACGACAGCGTGGACGCCTGGCAGGAGGACTTCCGCCCCGACCTGCCGAAGATCGACGTGCCGATCCTGATCGTGCAGGGTGACAAGGACAACGTGCTGCCCTACCCGGTCACCGGTCAGCGGCTCGGGCCGATGATGCCGACCGCCAACCTCATCACGCTCAAGGGCGCGCCGCACGGCATCCCGTGGACCCACGCCGACGAGGTCAACAAGGCGATCATGGACTTCATGAAGCAGCCGGCGAAGGCTCGCGCCTGACCCGTCCCGGTAGCCGATCGGACGCCCGCGCCGTGAGGCGCCGCGACACCCGGCCCACGGTTCGCACCGGGGCCGGGTGTCGTCGTCGGTCAGGCCCGCCGGGCCACCACCGCGCCGTTGGCGCCCGGGGCGTCGAACGGCACGGTACGCACGTCCACGAAACCGGCGTCGGTGAGCCAGGCGGCATACTCGGCACCCGAGTAGTTGCGGCCGCCCTCGGTCTCGACCAGCATGTTCATCCCCATCAGCGCGGCCTCCGGCGGCCCGGTCCGCTCGTCGTTGAGCAGCAGCTCGCAGACGACGATCGCCCCGCCGGGCGGCAGCGCCGCGTGGCACCGGGCCAGCAGCGCCCGGTTCGTCGGCTCGTCCCAGTCGTGCAGGATCATGCTGAGCAGGATGACGTCGTGCCCGTCCGGCAGCGCCGGGTCGGCGAGGAAGTCGCCGCTCACCGCGTCGATCCGCCCGGTCAGGCCGGCCTCGGCGATCCGCTCCTGTGCCCGTACGCAGACGTGCGGCAGGTCCAGGACGGTGGCCCGCAGCTCGGGCAGCCGGCGGCAGAACTCGATGGGGAACGCCCCGGCCCCACCGCCGACGTCGAGCAGTCGGCGGTGGGCGGAGAAGTCGTACGCGTCGGCCAGCGCGGCGGCGGTGAAGCTGGACGTGGAGAACATCGCGTCCCAGAACTGGGCCAGCATCTCCGGGTCCTCGGTGTCGAACATCGACTGCTGGGCCTCCGGGTCCCAGGTCAACGGCCGATCCGTGCGCAGGGCCTCGCCGATGCGGTGCCAGGGCAGGTAGGTGCGTAGGTCCGAGTAGCGGACCTGCGCCCCGAAGTAGTACGGGCGGCCCTCGACGAGGAACTGCTCGGCCAACTCGGAATTGCGGTAACCGTCGCCGGCCTTCTCCAACAGGCCGAGTGACGCACTGGCGGCCAGCAGCAGGTCCGCGGGCCGGTTGGGCAGCCCGAATTCGGCGGCGGCCTGCTCGACGGTCATCGTCCGACCCCCGGCGAGCCGGGTGAACAGACCGAGTTCGACGCCGGCCGCGAGGGTCTTGAACCCCCACACACCAGCCACCAGACGCATGAGGGGAGTCGGAGTGATCATGCCGTCATGAGACCACAGATCACGTCCGTCCACGATGGGCGATCTACGCCCGCAGCAGCGTGACCAACCCGGCGGCCACCAGCACCCCGGCCCAGAGCCGATCGACGTTGAACCACGCCCGACGCAGCACCCCGACCCCGAGCACCTGGTAGACCAGCATGGCGATGACCAGGGCGGTGCCGAGCATCGCCACGGTGTGCACGCCGGCGGCGGCGAGCCCGGGCAGCGCACCCGCCGGCGCGCTGGACAGGTGCCCGGAGTGACCCGCGGGCACCGGCTCGGCCACCAGCACCGGCAACAGCATCAGACCCGCGCCGTGGGCCGACGACATGAGGAACGACCAGCCGGCGAGCTGCGCCGCGGACAGCCGCATCCCCGCCCAGCGGAAGTGCCGCTCGGAGAGCAGCCGCCACAACCCGAACGCCACCAGCAGCACGCCGCCGACCACCGCGAGGGCGGTGCTCGCCGTCACCGAACGCGTCGCGGTGACCAGTGCCGCGACGATCCCCACCGAGGCGAGGTGGCCGGCCGCGATCGGCGACAGGGCGCGCAGCAGCGCCGACCGGCTGCGCTCCTGCAGGCCCCGGGCCACCGCGAACAGCCAACCCATCGCCGGGTTCAGACCATGGAACGCGCCGAGCGCGGCAAGCGTCGCCAGGGTGGAGACGGTCACGGAAAGCAGTACGAGTCGGAGGACGCATCGCCGCCCTGCAACCGGGTCTGGTGCACCCGCAGGCCCCGGAACTCCTCCCCGTGCGGGAAGAACCGCTCGTCGGGGGTGAGCCCGCCGGCCTCGACGTCCACGTCGAGCTTGGCCAGCCAGGCACCCACCCCGTCGGGGTAGAACTGGTCGTCCCACGCGCCGTAGAGCGAGTTGCTGACGTAGACCCGCCGCCCGTCCCGGCTCACCTCCACCATCTGCGGGCCGCCGGCCAGGGCCTCGTCCGGGGCGGACGGGTGCGCCGTGCGACGCACGATCCCACCGAGATGCACGGAGCCGGTCAGCACGGGGTGCAGTGGGTCGCTGACGTCGTACTGGCGCAGCTCTCCGGTGCCCCAGCAGGAGACGTACAGGAATCGGTCGTCGACGGACAGGTCGATGTCGGTCACCAGTGGTGGCACCGCCCCGAACGGCTTGAGCAGGTCGGGCAGATCCGCCGGGTCGGCCGGCTCGGCCGGGATGTCGATCACCTTGGTGACCGCCCAGGCGTCGCCGTCGCGGTGCCACAGCCAGACCGAGGCGGACAGGTCCTCGACGCTGATCACCACCCCGACGAACCCGTACGACGCCGACGGGTCGTGCGCCGGGCGCAGCTCCAGCGGCATCTGATATTGATCGCCCAGGTCGACCCGCTGGACGTGCCGACGTTTCGCCAGGTCCCAGAAGTGGATGGCGTGACCGTAGCGTCGACCCAGCAGCAACTCGCCGATGATCCCGTCCTCGATCATCGACGGCGTGCCCCACTCGCTGGTGACCAGCACGTCCTGGGTGAGGTGCCACCACAGGTCGTACGCCAGGAACTGCGGGCCCCGGTCGGCCTCCCACGCCCCGCGGACCTCGAACGTGGTGTGGTCGAGGATGGCGATGCCCCCGGGGCCCTCCGCGCCGTCGGCGCCCCCGAGCGCGGAGAGGTAGATCCCGTCCGGCCCACAGTGCACCGTGTGCGGGCGCGAGTAGCCGGCGCGTTTCGCCAGCTCCTCCGGGCCGATCACCTTGATGACCCGCGGCTGACGCGGGTCCGGCTGGGTGTCGATCACGTGGATCCGCGAGGACCGCAGGCCGGGCACGATCAGGTAGCGCCGCTCGACGTGCGGGTGCGGGGCGGTCGGACAGAGCGCGCTGCTGCACGCGTTCCAACCGAAGTGGTGCAGCTCGTCGCCGACGTGGGGTAGGTCGGTCCAGCCCACCACCCGGCCGTAGTCGGGGGAGTCCGGGTCGGTGTCCAACACCACGATGGCGTCCGGGCGGCTGGCCGTACGGTCGAAGGCGGCCACGTAGGCGAGCTTCTCCGCCGGTGCGGTCACCGCCTCGCGGGGCGACGGGTAGAACGTGGGGTCGGGGGTCCAGCGGGTCATCGCATCTCCGCTCGTCAGGTGGTGGGAACGCCGAGTCGGTCGAGCAGGTGGCGGCGCAGCGCGCCGAAGGCCGGGTCGTCCGGCGTACGGGTGGGGGCCAGGTCGACGGGCAGCTCCGCGGCGATGCGGCCCTCGTCGAGCAGCAGGATCCGGTCGGCGAGCAACAGCGCCTCTTCCACGTCGTGGGTGACCAGCAGGGCCGCGAAGCCGTGCTCGGCGCGCAGCCGGCGCAGCAGGATCTGCATCCGCAGGCGGGTGAGCGCGTCCAGGGCGCCGAACGGCTCGTCGAGCAGCAACACGTCCGGCTCGCGCACCAGTGCCCGCGCGACGGCCACCCGTTGCGCCTGCCCGCCGGACAGCTCCGCTGGCCAGGCGCGGTGCCGATCGGCGAGCCCGACCTCGGCCAGCGCCCGCCGGATCCGGTCGGTGGAGTCCGGCCCGGACAGCCCGAGCCCGACGTTGTCCGCCACTCGTTTCCAGGGCAGCAGCCGGTGTTCCTGGAAGACCACGGCGGCGGTGCCGTGCACGACGCTCGTGCCGCTGGCCTCACCGTCGAGCCCGGCGAGAACCCGCAGGAGCGTGCTCTTGCCGGAACCGCTGCCGCCCAGCAGGGCCACCACCTCGCCACGTGCGATGGCCAGGTCGACCCCGGCCAGCACGACCGTCGGCCCGAAGGACCGTCGCACCGCGTGGGCGGTCAGCACCGGTGCCGGGTCGTTCAGGTGGCCCGCAGTCCGCGACGCCATGTCAACATCCTCCTCTCCAGGACGCGCAGCGCAAGGTCGGATATCAGCCCGAGCAGCGCGTAGACGAGCAGCCCCAGCACCACCACGTCGGTCTGGCTGAACTCCCGTGCCTCCATCATCAGGAAGCCGATCCCGGTCTGGGCGTTGACCTGCTCGCCGACGACGAGGCTGAGCCAGGCCGCCCCGATCGCCAGCCGCAGGCCGAGGAACAGGGCCGGCAGCGCGCCCGGCAACACCACGTGCCGCAGTCGGGCGGCCTGACCCAGGCCGCAGGTGCGGGCCGCCTCCACCAGCCGCTCGTCGATGTCCCGGATGCCGGCGTAGGTGTTGAAGTAGATCGGGAAGAACGCGCCCAGAGCCACCAGGCTGATCTTGAGTGACTCACCGATGCCGACCCAGATGATCAGCAGCGGGACCAGGCCCAGGTGCGGGAGCATCCGGGCCATCTGCACCGGTGGGTCGACCAGGTCGTCGCCGAGCCGCAGCAGCCCTGCCAGGGTGCCCAGGGCGAGGGCGAGGACGCCGCCGATCAACAGCCCGGCCCCGGCTCGGGTGAGGGAGTCCAGCAGGTGGATGCCGAGCGTCCCGTCCTGGCTCAGCCGCCAGCCGGTGGCCAGGACGTCGCTCGGCGCGGGCAGTTTCTCGGGTGCCAGCAGGCCGGTCCGCGAGGCCAGCTCCCAGCCCAGGACCAGCGCCACCGGGCTGGCCAGCCGCCACCACCGTCGGGCCGGGCGAACACGGCGGGGCGTGACCGCCGGCACCGCCGCGATCTCCGCGGGCGCCTCGACCAGCGTCGTACGGCTCACTGGAACACCTCACTGAACCGGCTGTCCACCCGGGTCCGGATGTCGACCGGCCCCGGGATGAGGTCCAGGGCGATGAAGCTGTCGGTGATGGCCTGAAGTTCGTCGCCGATGGCCGGGGTGACGGGGGCGAGGGGTCTGGCGCTGCGGGCCAGGGCCCGGCTGGTGACGTCCTGCGGAATCTTCAGCTCTGGGGCGAGCGTGCTGGCCCGCTCCTCGGGATGGGCGATGCCCCAGTCGGTCACCTCGCGGTAGCGCTGGAGGAAGGCCCGGATCTCGTCCGGTCGCTTCGTGACGGCGTCCGGGGCGGCGAGGACGTACTCGCGGTTGCTCGCCAGTCCGGTCGCGTCGGCGAGCACCTGGACACCCGGTTGCTCGGCCAGCGCGAAGTACGGGTCCCAGATCACCCAGGCGTCGACCTGACCGCCGTCGAACGCGGGCCGTCCCTCCGCGGGCTTGAGGTACTTGACCTGGATGTCCTTCAGGGTCATGTTGTTCGCCTTGAGTAGCTGGACCAGCAGCCAGTGCACGTTCGACCCCTTGTTGAGGGCCACGGTTCTGCCCTTGAGGTCGGCGAAGCTGCGGAAGCCTCGATCGGCCTTGACGAGCACGGCCTCACCCTGCGGGATCGGCGCCGAGGTGCCGATGATGGAGAACGGGATCTTCCCGGCCGCGGCGAAGACGGGTGGCGCCTCGCCGACCTGTCCGATGTCGATGGAGCCGGCCTTGAGCGCCTCGGTGAGCGCCGGACCGCTCTCGAACAGCGACCACTCCACGTCCGGCGCCGCACCGCGCGCCTTGACCAGACTCAGCCCGCCGAAGCGCTGGTAGCCGATCCGGAGTTTGCTGGCGGTGCCGTCGGCATCGGCGGACCCGCCGCACGCGCTCACCGCTGCCGTGGCGAGCAGCGCCACGGTGGTGAGGGCGGCCGTCAGGAGGCGGCGATGCGGTGGACGGCTCGTCGACGGGGTGGGCATGGCGGCTCCTCGGGTCGAACATGCGGATTGGGGCGCATCGACAGGCGTCGGCGCCGTGGCAGGTAGCCTACTAACCCGATAGGTTTTATGGGTAGGCTGCCGGCGGGATCGTCCCACCCCTCAGGAGGTGCCCGCCGGCGGCGCGTGCACCAGTCCCCGCACCCGCCGCGCACCCGAGGAAAGAGCCGCGATGACCCTCACCTTCCACTGGTTCCTGCCCACCAACGGCGACAGCCGGGACATCGTCGGGGGCGGCCACGGCGTACCGACCGGTGCTGCCGGAGGTGCCCGCCCGGCCAGCGTGGCGTACCTCGGGCAGATCGCCCGCACCGCCGAGCAACTGGGCTTCGTCGGCGCCCTCACCCCGACGGGTGCCTGGTGCGAGGACGCCTGGCTGAGCACCGCGATGCTCACCGAGGTGACCGAGCGACTCAGGTTCCTGGTCGCGTTCCGACCCGGGCTGCTGGCCCCGACGCTGGCCGCCCAGATGGCCTCCACCTTCCAGCGGCTGTCCCGGGGCCGACTGCTGCTCAACGTCGTCACGGGCGGCGAGTCGCAGGAGCAGCGGGCGTACGGCGACTTCCTGGACAAGGACTCCCGGTACGCGCGGGCCGACGAGTTCCTGCACGTCGTGCACGCGCTGTGGCGGGGTGAGACCGTCGACCACACCGGCGCCCACCTGCGCGTCGAGCAGGCGCGGCTGCACCGGCTGCCCGACCCGGTGCCGCCGGTCTACTTCGGTGGCTCGTCCGCCGCCGCCCTGCCGGTGGCCGTGCGGCACAGCGACGTCTACCTCACCTGGGGCGAGCCGCCGGCCCAGGTCGCCGACAAACTGGACCGGGTCCGCGCGCTGGCCGCCGACGCCGGGCGCGAGCTGCGGTTCGGCATCCGGCTGCACGTCATCGCCCGGGACACCGCCGACGAGGCGTGGGCGCAGGCCCGCCGCCTGCTCAACGGCGTCGCCGAGGCCGACATCCGGGCGGTGCAGGACGGGCTACGGCGCAGTGAGTCCGAGGGGCAGCGCCGGATGCTCGACCTGCACGGCGGCTCCCGCGACAGCCTGGAGGTCTCGCCCAACCTGTGGGCCGGCGTCGGGCTGGTCCGTGGCGGGGCCGGCACCGCGCTGGTCGGCAGCCACCGCGAGATCGCCGACCGGATCGCCGAGTACCACGCGCTCGGCATCGACGAGTTCATCCTCTCCGGCTATCCGCACCTGGAGGAGGCGTACTGGTTCGGTGAGGGTGTGCTGCCGATCCTGCGCGACCGAGGGCTGTGGCAGCACCCCGACGGCCAGCCCGGGACCGCCGACCACGTCGACGTCCCGTTCGCCGGAGTGCCGGCGCCGCAGCCCGCCGGATCCCGCTGACCGGCTGCCTCCGGCCAACCGGCGATTGAGTCGACCAAGGCTGGCCGTGGCGCGCAGATGAGAAGGGGCCGCAGTCACCCTTCTACGACCGCATCGCACACCGCGAGCTGGTCAAACCTGACCCGGGTGCTCGTCGGCGCGGCGTCCCCGCTGGTCTGCACCGTCAGAGTGGCTGTAGCGCTGGGCGTGTCCTCGACGATGACCACGTCCGTCACACCTGCCGGCAGGTCGGCAGGCCATCCGGCATCGTCGGTCGGGTCACTGGTCAGGAGGCGTGCGGCACGTCCCTTCAGGCCCGTATCGGTGGCCCGCACCGGCCGCCACACCATCAACGCCGGCCCGGTCGGCTGGTTGACGGGCACACGCGAAGGCGCGGCCGTGTTCGGTGGTGCCCAGCTGCCGTCCGGCTGTCGGCGGCGCCTGGGCCGGTCACTGACCGATCCACATGTGCAGGAGGTCTTCCTTGTCCATGATGCGGCGCTCGGAGAGCTCGGCGAGCAGCTCCAGATGGACGGGTCCGTCGAAGATCTCGGCCTGGTCGGGACGCAGCGCCCCGCCGAGACCCAAGGCTGGGACAAAGCCATAGATGGTGTCGGGGCCCACCGGACCACGCAGTGCGAGTATCCGATCGAACAACGGCTTCCGGTCGGCGCCGCGAAGGTCAACGCTGCTGCGGTCCTGGCACATCAACAGCGCGTAGAGCCGGTCATCGCGGCGATCGTCCGACATCGCGCGGCCCGCCCGATCCGTGTGGACTACCCACCCGTACTGCGCGGTGATCGTCAACCGTGAGCCTGTCTGCTGCCCCCACACCTGCACATCGCCGAACGCACTACGGCTCACGGCAACCCATCGTTCCTCTTCCGGTAGGGCAAGGCCGTTGGTCCACGCGTCGATCGCCGGCTGCCACACATCGGGATCGCACAACCAGAACGACCCGCTGCCAAAGCCGGCGAATCCGTACGTACGCCAACAGGCCAGCAGTAGCTCAGGCACGACACCTGCGAACTGAGCCAGGCGATCAGCGTGGACCGGAGCGGAACAGGTTGGAGGTCCCCAGATCTCAGCCAATTGCGCTACGTCGTCATCGACCATCGGCCTGCCCCCTCGTGCCGCCAATCTGCCGGCGAACTGGCCGGGCCGCATCTGGCAACTGGCCAAGGTACACCCACCGCGTACCGCGTACCGCCTGCGATTGCCGTGGAAGGCACAGAGAGTGACGCACCCATGGGAGAACTGGCCTGGTGACTGTCGCTCGCGCCGGGCGACAGCGGTGAGATCACCACCGGCTTCCGGGTGGAGCTGGCCAAGGGGGTGAAACTGATCCGCTGGTGGGAGTAGGCATCGCCCTCACGAAACAGGCCCGCGGCAGGTCAGCCGGCGAACCGCTGGCCGACCCGCCGCCCTGCGAGGCTCACCACAGTGCTGCCGGCCGCCATCCCGACCAGCACCAGAATCGCCCCGACCACCCACAGCCCGCTGTCGTCGGTCCCGGCGGCCCGCCACGACCAGACCGCCGTGAACGCCACGGTCATCACCGGCGCCACCAGCCACGGGCTGAGCCGCGTCCCGGCGAGCGCGGCCAGCAGGACCAGCGTCAGCACACAGCCGATCACCTGCCACGGCTCGTACGGGCCGCTGCTCGCGCCGGTCTGCGCGTCGACCGTGTAGTCGGTGTCCCAGCCCAGCCAGAGCAGCCACGCCCCGACCGTGGCCGCCGTCAGAAACAGAACACCGAGCAGTGCGCGCGTACCCCTCGTCGCCGTCATCCGGTGATCATTCCCCGGGTTGTCGGCGAGGGGAATGAGCACCGGCACCCAGAAGTGGGCCGGCGCGATCCCGGATCGGCTGTTGCCCCGGCCGGTGGTGATCCTCTACGGTCGGCTCAGCGGTGGGCGGTGCGGTCCGCATCCGACCCGACACCGCCGGTTGCCCGTCGCGCGGGCCGGGATGGTGGAGTCCCGGATCGCCCCGTCGGCGGGACACTCGGCGGTCGTGTGACTCCAGCTCGTACCCCCGGGTGATCTGCTGCCCGGCGTGGCCCTTTGCGGGCCGACGGCGAGCCGGGCACGCCCACCCCACCGGGAGAAGCCCGTGTTTCTCAGCCCGCACGAGCAGGACCGCCTGCTCGTCCACGTCGCGGCCGATGTCGCCCGCGCCCGCCGCGAGCGCGGCCTGCGCCTCAACTACCCCGAAGCCGTCGCGGTGATCACCGCGTTCCTGCTCGAAGGGGCCCGCGACGGCCGCTCCGTGGTCGACCTGATGTCGGCCGGCCGGGGCGTGCTCGGCCGCGACGACGTCCAGGACGGCATCCCCGAGCTGCTGAGGGAGGTGCAGGTGGAGGCGACGTTCCCGGACGGCACCAAGCTCGTGACGGTGCACCACCCGATCCCGTGATCCCGGGGGAGATCCTGCCGGCGGCCGGCCCGGTCGAGATCAACGTGGGTCGTCCGGTGACCACCCTGCTCGTGGTCAACACCGCCGACCGGCCGGTGCAGGTGGGCTCGCACTACCACTTCGCCGAAGCCAACCCGGCCCTGTCGTTCGACCGGGACGCGGCCTGGGGGCAACGGCTCGCCGTGCCGGCGGGCACCTCGGTCCGGTTCGAGCCGGCCATCAACCGCAGTGTCGACCTCGTCCCGTTCGGCGGCGCGCGCGTCGTGCCGGGGCTGCGCGGCGCGTGCGCGGGCCCGCTGGACCGGCCGGCGGCCGACGGGTCACCGGAGTGAGCGCCGTGCGGCGGGACCGCTACATCGACCTGTACGGGCCGACGACCGGTGACCGGATCCGGCTGGCCGACACCAACCTGCTCATCGAGGTGGAGACTGATCACTGCGTCGGTGGTGACGAGGCGGTCTTCGGCGGCGGGAAGGTGATCCGCGAGTCGATGGGACAGTCCCGGGCCACCCGCGCCGAGGGGGCACTGGACACCGTCATCACCGGCGCGGTGGTGCTCGACCACTGGGGAGTGGTCAAGGCCGACGTGGGGCTGCGCGACGGGCGCATCGTGGCGCTCGGCCGGGCCGGCAACCCGGACACCATGCCCGGTGTCCACCCCGACCTGGTCATCGGCCCGTCCACCGAGGTGATCGCCGGCAACGGGCGGATCCTCACCGCTGGCGCGGTCGACACCCACGTGCACTTCATCTGCCCGCAGATCGTCACGGAGGCCCTGGCCAGCGGTGTCACCACGTTGGTCGGCGGTGGCACCGGGCCGGCCGAGGGGACCCGGGCGACCACCGTCACCCCGAACGCCTGGCACCTGGCCCGGATGCACGAGGCGCTGGACACCATGCCGGTCAACGTGCTGCTGCTCGGCAAGGGCAACACCGTCTCCAGCGAGGCGCTCTGGGAACAGTTGCGGGCCGGTGCGGGCGGTTTCAAGCTGCACGAGGACTGGGGCACCACGCCGGCGGCGATCGACGCCTGCCTGCGGGTGGCCGACGCGTCCGGAGTCCAGGTGTCGATCCACACCGACACGCTCAACGAGGCCGGCTTCGTCGCCGACACCCTGCGCGCGATCGGTGGGCGGGCGATCCACTCGTACCACACGGAGGGCGCCGGCGGCGGGCACGCACCGGACATCATCACGGTGGCCAGCGAGCCGAACGTGCTGCCGTCGTCGACCAACCCGACCCGGCCGTACACCGCCAACACCCTCGCTGAGCACCTGGACATGTTGATGGTCTGCCACCACCTCAACCCGTCCGTGCCGGAGGACCTGGCCTTCGCCGAGAGCCGGATCCGGCCGTCCACGATGGCCGCCGAGGACCTGCTGCACGACCTCGGCGCGATCTCCATCATCGGCTCCGACGCGCAGGCGATGGGCCGGGTCGGCGAGGTGATCCTGCGGACCTGGCAGAGCGCCCACGTGATGAAGGAGCGGGTCGGCGCGCTGCCGGGCGACAACGCCGCCGACAACCACCGGGCCCGAAGGTACGTGGCGAAATACACCATCTGCGCGGCGATGGCCAACGGCTTGGAGCACGAGGTCGGCTCGGTCGAACCGGGCAAGCTCGCCGACCTGGTCCTCTGGGACCCGGCGTTCTTCGGCGTACGACCGCACCTGGTGCTCAAGGGCGGCATGATCGCGTACGCCCAGATGGGTGACGCGAACGCCTCGATCCCGACGCCGCAGCCGATGCTGCCGCGGCCGATGTTCGGGGCGTACGGTGCCGCGGCGGCCGCCACCAGCCTGGCGTTCGTGGCGCCGGCGGCCCTGGACGCCGGGCTTCGGCTGGACGTGCGCCGCCGGGTGGTGCCGGTGGGCGACGTGCGGTCACGGGGAAAGGCCGACCTGCCGGAGAACAACGCGATGCCGCGCATCGAGGTGGACCCGGACACCTTCACGGTGCGGATCGACGGTGTGGTGGTCGAGCCGGACCCGGTGACCCGGCTGCCGATGGCCCAGCGGTACTTCCTGTTCTGATGGCCACGCCGAGCCTGCTGTTGCTGGTGGCCGACGGGCGCTTCCCGGCCGGGGCGCACGCGCACTCCGGAGGGCTGGAGGCGGCCGTCGCCGCCGGCCGGGTCACCGACCTGGCCTCGTTGGAGGCGTTCCTGGCCGGGCGGCTTGCCACCGCCGGGCTGGTCGGTGCGGCGTTCGCAGCGGCCGCACACCGGGCCGCGGTGCCCGGGATCACCGACGCGGACGAGGCAGCCGGGTCCGCGGGCGTGGCCGAATCCGCCGGGTCGGCCCGACGGCCGGACGCGCTGGCCCGGTCCGCGGCGCGGTCGCGCACGCTGGCCCAGCTCGACGTGGAGCTGGACGCGCGTACCGCGGCGCCGACGTTGCGGACCGTCTCCCGCCGGCAGGGCCGGGCGCTGCTGCGGGCCGGGCGGGCCATCTGGCCGGACGCCCCGTTCGGCGATCTGCCCGCGTCGCCCGGCGGCGCACACCAGCCGCTGGTGCTCGGGCTGCTCTGCGCCGCGGCGGGGCTGTCCCGTCTCGACACCGCAACGGTCGCCGCCTACGGGACGGTGACCGGGGCGGCCAGTGCCGGCGTACGCCTGCTCGGCCTCGACCCGTACCAGGTCCAGGCCCTGCTGGTCGGCCTCGCCGACGCCTGCGACGGCACGGCTGCCGAAGCGGCCCGGGCCGCCGACGACCCACCGGAGCGGCTGCCGGCCGCCGCCGCTCCACTCGCCGACATCCATGCCGAAATCCATGCCACCTGGGAGGTGCGTCTCTTTGCGTCCTGAGACTGTTGTGCCGAGCGCTACGCCCGTCGACCCGACCACGCCGCCACCGACCGCCCCGCCGCACGACGAGACCGTCCCGCACACCCATCCCGAGCCGGGGGTCGACCCGCACCCACCGCTGGCCCGTGCCGGTCGTGCCCTGCGGGTCGGCATCGGTGGCCCGGTCGGGTCCGGCAAGACGGCCCTGGTGGCCGCGCTCTGCCGGGCCTTCGCCGACGAGTTGCGGCTCGGCGTCGTCACCAACGACATCTACACCACCGAGGACGCCGACTTCCTGCGGCGGGCCGGCGTGCTGGACCCGGCCCGGATCCGCGCGGTGGAGACCGGCTGCTGCCCGCACACCGCGATCCGCGACGACATCGGCGCCAACCTGGACGCCGTCGACGAGCTGGCCGAGGCGGTCGGCCCGTTGGACCTGGTCCTCGTGGAGAGCGGGGGAGACAACCTGACCGCCACCTTCAGCCGAGGGCTGGTCGACCGGCAGATCTTCGTGGTCGACGTGGCGGGCGGGGACAAGGTGCCCCGCAAGGGCGGGCCGGGGGTCACCGCCGCCGACCTCCTCGTGATCAACAAGACCGACCTGGCGTCGATGGTGGGCGCGGACCTCGCCGTGATGGACCGTGACGCGCGGGCCCGGCGCGGTGACCTTCCGACCCTCTTCCTGTCCATCGTGGGAGACCCGACGGCGAGCCGGGTCGCCGACTGGATCCGGCACGAGCTGGCCCACCACGCCGCCCTGCACCCGCTCGCCGTACCGGTCGGACCGGCCTGATGCGGGCGCTCGCCCGGCTGGTCGCCCGGGCCGACGGCCGGGGTGGCACGGTCCTGGTCGAGCTGCACGGAGAGACGCCGCTCCTGCTGCGCCAGACCCCGACCGACGGTGGTGTCGCCACGGTGCACCTCGTCGGCGGGGCGGCCGGCCCGCTCGCCGGTGACGACCTGCGGTTGGAGATCGAGGTGGGACCGGGCGCCGCGGTCCGCGTGCACACCGTGGCCGCGTCGATCGCCCTGCCGGGCCGGCCCGGTGCGGTGTCCCGGATGGCGGTGTCCGCGGTGGTGCACGCCGGGGCCACGCTGCACTGGCTCCCCGAACAGCTGGTCGCGGCGGCCGGCTGCGCGCACCTCGCCGAGTCCCGCGTCGCGGTGGCCGCCGGGGCGAGCCTGCGCTGGCGCGACGAGCTGATCTGCGGCCGGTACGGCGAGGCACCCGGTGGTGCCGTCGTGCACACGCAGGTCGACTACGGTGGTCGGCCGCTGCTGCGCCAGTCCCTGGCGGTGGGGCCGCGCGCGCCCGGCTGGGCCGGCCCCGCGGTGCTCGGCGGCGCATCGGCCACCGGCTCGTTGCTGGTGGTCGACCCGTCGCGGCCCGCCGAACCGGCGACGGTCGACGGGACAGTCGCCCGACTGCCGCTGGCCGGGGGCCCGGCGACACTGTGGACCGCCACCGCGCCCGACGCGCACACCCTGCGTGCCCACCTCACCGGGTGACGCGAGGCGCCCGCACCACTCGACCCCGCGGCGCCGTGCGCCTTCGTGTTCGCCCATCCCGCCCCGGGACGGGTCTGCGGCCCCATATCCTCGGAAGGCCAAGCCGACCGCCGGCTCACAGGAGGCCGTGATGAGTGGAAGAGATCGGCCCGAGGGCATCAGTCCGACGGCTGTGGAGGCAGCGCCGGGGCTGTGGCGTGTCGACCTGCAGAAGCACGATCTCAGCATCCCCGGGCGGGAGGTCGTGCAGAGTCGGGTGGAGTTCACCCCGGACTCGCCGCCGTTCAAGCACTTCCACCCGGGCGAGGAGATCATCTGCGTGCTCCAGGGGTCTCTGGAGTACACGCTCGACGGTCAGTCGCCGGTGGTGTGCACCGTCGGTGATGCGCTGACCGTGCCCTACGGGGTCCACCACCAGGCTCGCAACGTCGGCGACGGCGTCGCCGTCGAACTGGCCACGTACGTCGTCGAGAAGGGCAAGCCGCTGCTCACCAGGGTGGACTGAGCCTCGTCACCGGCGTGGGGCGATCGCCTCGGCGGGGCGGCGGGCCGGGTCGAGACGACTGATCAGGTCGGCGAGCTGACCGGTCAGCTCGCCGGACTGTGGCACGCCCAGCTCGGCGAGGTTGGCCCGGACCCGCTGGTCGAGGCGGTCGTGCTCGCGACGGCCGCGGGCCGTGAGATAGGCGCGGATCCGCCGACGGTCCATCGGGTCGGTGCGGCGGAAGACGAGATTACGGTCGACGAGCTGGTCGACCAGCTTGGTGAGGGTGCCGGGAGGCAGCGACGCCTCGGCCGACACCTCGCTCATCGGGTGGCCCTGGCCGTCGGCGAGCAGGCAGAGCACCCGCCATGCCTCGATGCTCAGCGCGTCCTCGGCGAGGACGGCGCCCAGCCGGCGAGAGAGCAGCCGTTCGGCGCGGGTGAGCGAGCGCAGCAGGTCGGCTGGCGCCCCGGGCACGTCTGACATGGAACTCCCTGGTCCGGTGGCCCTGTCATGGTAGCGAGTCGTCCCGGTCCGTGGTGAGTCCTGGCCTTCGGTCGTGGGCCGGGCAATCATGTGCTCATGTCCGCGCCGGCACCGCCGTGGCTGACCGTCGACCGTGCCGTGGTCAGCATCGCGCTGGTCTACCCGATGCGCGGGCCGGCCGGCATGTTCGGTCCCACCTGCGAGCTGTGCGCGCAGCTCGCGGTCGAGGAGATCAACCGATCTGGCGGTGTGCTGGGCCGGGAGGTGCGGCTGGTGCCGGTCGACGGCGGCGCACCGCCGGCCGAGGTGGCCGCCGAGGTCGAGGCGTTGGTGTCGGTGGGGGCGGTGCAGGGGGTGACGGGGTGGCACATCTCCTCGGTGCGCCAGGCGCTGGCGCCCCGCGTCGCGCACCGGGTGCCGTACGTCTACACCGCACTCTACGAGGGTGGTGAACGTACCGAGGGGGTCTTCCTGACCAGCGAGACGCCGGATGCCCAACTGTGGCCCGCGATGCGGCTGCTCGCGGGAGAGCAGGGGGTGCGTCGCTGGTTCGTGGTCGGCAACGACTACGTGTGGCCGCGTCGTACCGCGCGGGCGGCCCAGCGGTACGCGCTGCGCGGCGGCGGGCAGGTGGTGGGCCGGCACTTCCTGCCGTTGGACGCGCACGACTTCACCGAGGTGTTGCGCCGCATCGAGCACAGTGACGCCGACGGGGTGCTGATGCTGCTGGTCGGTGCCGACGCGGTGCGGTTCAACCGGGCGTTCGCCCGATCCGGCCTGGACCAGCGGTGCCTGCGGCTGAGCACCCTGATGGACGAGAACATGCTGCTGGCCAGTGGTGCCGGCGCGACCCGGCGGTTGTACAGCACGGCGGGCTTCTTCGCCGGGCTGGTCACCCAGGAGAACCTCGACTTCCACGGCGAGTTCGCCCGTCGCTTCGGGGTGGAGGCGCCGCCGCTGGGCAGCCTGGGGGAGTCCTGCTACGAGGGCGTGATGTTGCTGGCGGCGTTGATCGGCCAGGCCCGCACCCTCGACGTACGGGCTATCGAGACGGCCGCTGACACGGTGGCCTACCACGGGCCACGCGGGCGGTTGCGGCTACGCCAACGGCACGTACGCCAGCGCATCTACCTGGCCGAGGCCGACGGGCTCGACTTCAGCGTGCTCGCCCAGCTCTGAGCCCTGGCGCCGCCGCCCGGCCCACCCGGACCCTTGACAGCGCCACCCGATGCCGTCCTAAGATGCTTCCTGCGTGAAGTATCTGGCCCTGCGGCCGGATCTCACCACTGTGTCCCCACCGTCGACGGAATTGCCCGTCGACCATTGTGGCGACACCTATTCTGCGTTTTTCCGAGCGGCCGGCACCGTTTCCTCCCCAACGGTGCCGGCCGTTTTTGGTGTGCGCGGGCCCCATCGCGCGGAAACAGTCAATTAAGGGCTGGGAAACACGCGCGCAATCATGCCGGTCGACGCTTTCGGTGCCCATATCCGATCCGGTGCCCCGGGCGGCGTCCACCCGTCGACCTCGGCATCGCCCACGTCAGCTCCACCGGACCGCACCGACCGTCCTTTCGCCACTTGAGTGCACCGCAGGGAGAATAGATGTCACTATTCCGGGGCCGCCGCATCCTGGCGGGCGCCATGACCCTGGTCGCCGCGGCCGCGATGACCGCGTGCGGCAGCAAGACCACCGATGAGGGCGGCGCGACCGGCGTCACCGCCGACGTCTCCGGCGACACCGTCAAGGTGGGGCTGCTCAACTCGCTCTCCGGCACCATGGCGATCAGCGAGGTCACCGTCCGCGACTCGATCATGCTCGCCGTCGAGGAGATCAACGCGGCCGGCGGCGTCCTCGGCAAGAAGATCCAGCCGGTCGGCGAGGACGGGGCCTCGGACTGGCCCACCTTCGCGGAGAAGGCCGAGAAGCTCATCTCCGAGGACCGGGTTGCCGCCGTCTTCGGCTGCTGGACGTCGGCCAGTCGCAAGGCGGTCAAGCCGGTGTTCGAGAAGAACAAGGCGTTGCTGTTCTACCCGGTGCAGTACGAAGGGCTCGAACAGTCGCCCTACATCTTCTACACCGGTGCGACGACCAACCAGCAGATCGTTCCCGGGCTCGACTACCTGAAGGCGCAGGGTGCGAAGTCGGTCTATCTGGTCGGCAGCGACTACGTCTTTCCGCGAACCGCCAACAAAATCATCAAGGCGTACGCGGCCGCCAACGGGATGACCGTCCTCGGTGAGGATTACGCGCCACTCGGTTCCACCGAGTTCGGCACCATCGTCAACAAGGTCAAGTCGGCCGGCGCCGACGCCGTCTTCAACACTCTCAACGGCGACAGCAACGTGGCCTTCTTCAAGGAGTACAAGTCGGCCGGTCTGACCGCCGCCGCGATGCCGGTGGTGTCCGTCTCGATCGCCGAGGAGGAGGTCAAGGGCATCGGCACCCAGTACCTGGAGGGGCAGCTGACCGCCTGGAACTACTACCAGACCACCCCGGGGGCGGCGAACTCGAAGTTCGTGGCCGCGTACAAGGCGAAGTTCGGCGCGGACAAGCCGACCAGCGACCCGATGGAGGCCGCGTACGTCGGGGTGTACCTCTGGAAGGCGATGGTCGAGAAGGCCGGCGTCTTCGACGTGGAGAAGGTCCGCTCCGCCTCGGACGGGATCACCTTCGACGCGCCGGAGGGCATGGTCACGGTGGACGGGAAGACCCAGCACATCGCCAAGACCGCCCGGATCGGCAAGATCGGCGCGGACGGTCTGATCACCGAGGTGTGGAACTCCGGCAAACCGGTGCAGCCGGACCCGTTCCTCAAGACCTATCCGTGGGCGAGTGGCCTGAGCTGACGACGCCGGCCCGGGCGGGCTGCGCGGCGACGCGCCCCGCCCGGGCCACCCGACCAGCAGTACGGAGTACCCACCGTGACAGTCCTCTTCGGTCAACTCTTCACCGGCATCAGCATCGGCGCGGTGCTGCTGCTCATCGCGCTCGGCCTCGCGCTGACCTTCGGTCAGATGAACGTGATCAACATGGCGCACGGTGAGTTCATCATGGCCGGGGCGTACACCACGTACGTCCTGCAACAGAGCATCACCGGGGCCGGCTTGTCGCTGGTCGTCGCACTGCCGGTGGCGTTCGTGGTCGCCGGCACGATGGGCGCGCTGCTGGAGGTGCTGCTCATCCGCCGGCTGTACGCCCGGCCACTGGACACCCTGCTGGTCACCTGGGGTGTGTCGCTGATGCTGCAACAACTGGCCCGCGACGTCTTCGGCAGCCCGAACGTGCAGACCCGCGCGCCGGAGCTGCTGACCGGCAACGTGGCGCTGCCCGGCGGGCTGACCATCGCCAACAACCGGCTGTTCATCCTGGGCCTGGCCCTGGCCGCCGTCGCGGCGCTCACCCTCGCGCTGCGGCTCACCCCGCTCGGACGTCGCATCCGCGCGGTGGTGCAGAACCGCGACCTCGCCGCGGTGTCCGGCATCGCCACCTCCCGGGTCGACCGGACGACCTTCTTCGTCGGCTCCGGCCTGGCCGGGCTCGCCGGGGTGGCGCTCACCCTGCTCGGCCCGATCGGCCCGACCATGGGCACCAACCTGATCATCGACGCCTTCCTGGTCGTCGTGGTCGGCGGGATCGGCCAGCTCAAGGGCAGCGTGATCGTCGCCTTCGCCCTCGGCGTGCTCCAGGCCACCGGGGAGTACCTCACCACCCTCAGCGTCGCCAAGGTGATCGTGTTCGTGGCGATCGTCGCGTTCCTCCAGTGGCGGCCACAGGGCATGTTCACCCTGCGGACCAGGAGCCTCGCATGACCGCCGTCACCCCCGCGCCGCCCAGCACCGCCGTCGACCCGGCACCCGTCAGCGCCGTACCGCCGAGCCGGCCCGGGGGCCGACCGCGACTGCGGACGGCGGCCGGCTTCGCGTTCGGTGCGGCGTTGCTGTTCGCCGTCGCGCCCCTGGTGCTGTCGGACTTCCGGCTCTCCCTGCTCGCCAAGTACCTCTGCGTCGCCATGGTCGCCGTCGGCATCGGGATCGCCTGGGGGCGGGGCGGCATGCTCACCCTCGGCCAGGGCGTCTTCTTCGGCCTCGGCGGCTACGCCATGGCCATGCACCTCAAGCTCGCCGACGCGGGCCCGGCCGGGATGCCGGACTTCATGCAGCTGTACGGGCAGCTCGACGAGCTGCCGCTGTGGTGGAGGCCGTTCGCCAGCCCGTGGTTCGCGCTGCCCGCGACGGTGCTGCTGCCGATGGCGGTCGCCTTCGGGCTCGGCTCGCTGGTGTTCCGCCGCCGCGTGCGGGGCGCGTACTTCGCGATCCTCAGCCAGGCCCTCGCCGCGGCGATGGTGATCCTGCTGATCGGGCAGCAGGGCACCACGGGCGGCACCAACGGGCTCACCGACATCAAGGGCTTCTTCGGGTACGACCTGGACGACCCGGTCAACCAGCGGATGGTCTACTTCATCATCGCCGGGACCCTGCTGGCGTTGCTCGCGCTGGCCCGTCAGCTGATCCACAGCCGTTACGGCGAGCTGCTGGTGGCGGTCCGCGACGGCGAGGAACGGGTCCGCTTCCTCGGCTACGACCCGGCCTCGGTCAAGCTGGTCGCGTACGTGGTCGCGGCCGGGATGGCCGGCCTGGCCGGGGCGCTGTTCGTGCCCGCGGTGGGCATCATCTCGCCCGCGCTGATCGGCATCGTCCCGTCGATCGAGTTCGTCATCGGGGTCGCGGTGGGCGGTCGGGCGACCCTGCTCGGTCCGGTGCTCGGCGCGGTGGCGGTGGCCTGGGCCCGTACCGCCCTCTCGGAGCGGTTCCCGGGCACCTGGACGTACCTTCAGGGGTTGCTCTTCGTGGTCGTGGTGGCGTTCCTTCCCGGCGGCCTGGCATCGCTGTGGGCGCTGGCCCGCCGCCGCGACGGCAGCGCGGCACCGGCCCGGCGCGGGTGGTCACCGCTGGCCCGGAGACGTGCCGCGCGGCGGACGGAGGTGCCGGCGGCATGAGCGGCGACCGACTGGACGGGTTGTCCGTCCGTGACGTGCGGGTCAGCTTCGACGGGTTCACCGCCGTCGACGGCGTCTCGCTGGAGGTGCCCGCCGGCGACATCCGGTTCCTGATCGGGCCCAACGGCGCCGGCAAGACCACCCTGGTCGACGCGATCACCGGCCTGGTCCGGGCCACCGGCTCGGTCCGCTTCGGTGCCGACGAGCTGCTGGGCCGCCCGGTGCACCGGATCAGCCGACTGGGCATCGGGCGGACGTTCCAGACGTCCTCGGTCTTCGAGGAGCTGTCGGTGCTGCAGAACCTCGACATCGCGGCCGGTGCCCGACGTGGCTGGGCGACCCTGGCCCGCCGCCGTCGGGGCGTCCCCGACGAGGTGGCCGCGGCACTGGAGACCATCGGTCTGGCCGAACGGGCCGAGCACCTCGCCGGGACGCTCGCGCACGGGCAGAAGCAGTGGCTGGAGATCGGGATGCTGCTGGTGCAGGACGCGCGGCTGCTGCTGCTCGACGAGCCGGTCGCCGGCATGAGCCACGAGGAACGCGACGCCACCGGGGCCCTGCTGGAGACGGTGAGCCGGGACCGCACGGTCGTCGTGATCGAGCACGACATGGACTTCCTGCGCCGGTTCGCGCGCAGCGTCACCGTGCTGCACGCCGGCCGGGTGCTCAGCGAGGGCACCGTGGCGCAGGTCCAGGCGGACCCGCGCGTGCAGGAGGTCTACCTGGGCCACCCGGTCGACGCCGGGTCGGCCCCCACCGGTCTGGAGGCATGATGCTGACGCTGCGCGGGGTGCACGCCGGGTACGGGCGCTCTCGGGTGCTGCACGGGGTCGACCTCGCCGTCCCGCCCGACGGGGTCGCCGCGGTCCTCGGGCACAACGGTGCCGGCAAGAGCACCCTGCTGCGGGTCGCGGCCGGCCTGCTGCGCCCGAGCGCCGGCACCGTCGAGCTGGACGGCGAGGACGTCACCCGTCTCGGGCCGCACGAGCGGGTGGCGCGGGGGATGGCGTACGTCCCGCAGGGGCAGCAGTGCTTCCCGCACCTGACCGCCGCGGAGAACCTGCGCCTGGTCGCCGACGGTCGGAGCGACGGCGCGGTGGCCACCGCGGAGGTGCTGGATCTCTTTCCGGCGCTGCGCACGCTGCTGCGACGCCGGGCCGGGCTGCTCTCCGGCGGTCAGCGCCAGCAACTGGCCATCGCCCGTGCGCTGATCACCCGGCCGAGACTGCTGATGCTCGACGAGCCGACCGAGGGCATCCAGCCGTCGGTGGTCGCGGAGATCCAGGAACGGATCGTCGAGCTGACCCGGCAGTCCGGGTTCAGCGTGCTGCTCGTGGAGCAGCATCTGGGCTTCGCGCTGCGGGTGGCGAGCCGCTACCAGGTGCTGGAATCCGGCCGGGTGACCTCGCAGGGGGACGGTGGCGTCACGGCGGAAAGGGACGTCCGGGCGGCCCTCGCGGTCTGAGCCGATGGGCCGTGTGACCCGCGGGCAGCGTCGTCGACCGTCAGGTCGCCGGCGCGGGCCCGGTCGAGTCGCGGACGACCAGCAGGTGCCCCGTGGGACGGCGGCGAATGCGGGTCGAGCGGGGCTTGAGGGCGAGGGTGAGCGCCGTGCGGCCCATCTCGGTCATCGGCAGACGGATGGTGGTGAGGCTGGGGGCTAGGTCGGCCGCCACGGAGACGTCGTCGAAGCCGACGACGGACATCCGCGCGGGCACCGGCACCCGGCGGGTGCGCAGCGTCGACAGCACACCCATGGCCATCGCGTCGTTGAGCGCGATGATCGCCGTCGTGTCCGGGTGCTCGTTGAGGATCTGCTCGGCGGCGGCGCGCCCGCCACCGCGGGTGAAGTCGCTGTGCACGACGGCGAGGTCGGCCGAGGACCGCCCGCGTTGCCGCAGGGCCGACGACACGCCGGCCAGCCGATCGGCGACCGTGGTGAGCCCGGCGCTGCCCGCGGCGACAGCGATCCGCCGGTGGCCGAGATCCATCAGGTGCTGGGCGAGGGCGTGACCGCCGGCCTCGTTGTCCGGCAGGACGGCGTCGATGCCGAGCGCGTGCCGTCCGATGGCGGCGGCCCGTCCGCCGTGGTTCTGGAACGCGGCCAGCTCGGCGCGGGCGGCGGCCTCCATGCGAGGGTCGTCGTAGCCGGAACCGCCGATCAGGACGATGCCGACCCGCTGGGCGATCAGGTGCCGCAGCTGTTGCAGCTCGTAGCCGGGGTCGCGGCCGGACTGGCAGATCTGCACCAGCAGACCCTGTTCGGCGGCGAGCTGGATGACGCCGGCGGCGATCTCGGCGAAGTACGGGTCGTCGACCTGGTGGACGATCAACCCGACTGTGGAACTGGCTCCACCGGCGAGGGTACGGGCGTACGGGTTGGCGACGTATCCCAGCTCGGCCGCGATCTGCCGGATCCGGTCGGCCACCTCGGCGCTGACTCCCTCGCGACCGGCGAGGGCTCGGGACGCGGTCGCCAGCGAGACGGCGGCGTGCTCGGCGACGTCCACGAGGCGCGGCCGCTGGTTGGCCCTGGGCATCCGCAACCCTCCGGAAACATCTATGTCACCCGATCTATTGCGAGTGGCATTCATCGAAGCCTAGGGTACGTAAGCGCTTACGTAAGCGCTTACGTGACCGGCATCAGGAATGCCGCGAAACGAGGTGACAGCCATGTCCAGGGCCCGCCGAGCGGCCATCTCCCTCCTGGCGATCGGCGCACTGACCAGCGTGGGGACGCCACCGGCGCAGGCGGATCGGAGCATCTCGCACGACGTCCACCCGGCCCTGCGCGCACACCTGGTCGCCGCGTACGACTTCGACCACCCGGTGCCCGGCGACCCCGCGCTGGAACGCGACCAGGGGCGCTCCGGCACCGAGATCGAGTTGATCAACGGCGGTGCCGCCATGCGGGTGCCGGACCGCGCCTACCGGGGCAGCCGCAACGCGGTGCAGACCCGGCAGGTCGACCCGGCGGTGGCCGGCAACGACGACTGGAAGGCGGGCACCTGGTCGGCCAGCGGGGTGCGGACGCTGCGCGCCTTCGGTGCCACCGCGGGCACCACCGTGATGGGCTGGTTCAAGCTGAACATGGACAGCCCGCTGCCCAACTCCACCACCGCTGACCCGACGGACCGGTACAACGCGATCGGGCTGGCCGGGGTGCTGACCGGCGACTCCGACGGCCACGGCGTCCGGGCCCTGCTGGAGCTGATCGACGTCGACGGGGAGCTGCGCCTGGTCGCGCTCGGGCGGCGACTCGACGGCGGCAACTCGCAGACCTTCGCCGCCAACCCCGACTGGCGCGAGCTGTTGCCGGTGGGGGAGTGGGTGCACCTCGCCGCCACCTTCGACTTCGACACCGGCGGCCTCGCCCTCTACCGCAACGGCGAGCCGGTGGACGGCTTCTACACCCGCACCGACGACCCCTGGTTGGTGTCCGGGCCGGGCCCACACCTCACCACCGCCTCCGACCCGCGCGGCGTCAAGATCGGCGGGAGCTTCCCCCAGGACACCCTGGAGCGCAACCCGTGCGACTGCCGCATGGACGGCCTGATGTTCCTCGACAGCGTGGTCTCCGCGAGCGACGTGCGGAGGCAGTACCGCCACCTGGCCCGCTGACCACCCTCGGCACCGTCCCACCGAGAAGGAGACACGCGTGCTCGTCCTCCACCGCCGCGCCCGAGGTGCCCGCCGACCCGCGCTGACGGCCGGCCTCACCGCCCTCGTGCTGGTCCTGTCCACTCTGCTCGCGTCGCCCGCCCGGGCCGCCGACGCCGTCGACGACCCGATCCCCGAGATGCCGGTCCAGTCCCGGATCGGGCTGGTCCTCAGCGAGTACGCCAGCTTCCCGCAGTCGTACCCCACGCCCGCCCCGACCGATCCCCGCCTCATGCGGACCGCCCGGATCAACACCGTGATGGAGCTGCCCGACGGCTCCGGCCGGCGGGCGGTGCCCGACCTGAACGGCAGCCTCTACCTGGTCGAGGGCGGCGTGCCGCACGTCTACCTGGACGTGGCGGCGACGTTCGCGCCGCGGTTCTTCTCCGGTCGCGGGCTGGGCCAGGGCTTCGGCTACGTCGCCTTCCACCCGGAGTTCGGCGTCAACGGCCGGTTCTACACCATCCACACCGAGCTGGCGTCCACGACGACCACCACACCGGATTACGCTCAGCCCAACTCGCTCTTCCACGGTGTCATCACCGAGTGGACGGCGACCGATCCGAGCGCCGCCACCTTCGCCGGTACGCACCGGGAGGTGCTGCGCATCGGCTTCGGCGGCCAGGTGCACGGCATCCAGGAAATCAACTTCAACCCCACGGCCAAGCGTCACGACCGCGACTACGGCCTGCTGTACCTCGCGGTGGGCGACGGCGGCCAGGGCGCCCGCAACACCGACCCGCAGAACCTGGCCCTGCCGCACGGCAAGCTGCTGCGGATCGACCCTCGGGGCACCAACTCTGCCAACGGGCGTTACGGCATCCCGCCCGGGAACCCGTTCGTCGGGCAGGCCGGCGCGCTCGGCGAGATCTACGCCCTCGGTTTCCGTGACCCGCACCGGTTCAGCTGGGACCGGGCCACCGGCCGGATGTACCTCGGGCACATCGGTGAGCACGCCGTCGAGGCGATCTACGAGGTCCGCGCCGGCGACAACTTCGGTTGGAGCGAGCGCGAGGGCTCCTTCGTCTTCGACAAGGCCGCCACGAGCCCCTGCGACCGGCTGCTCCCGCTGCCCGCCGACGACGACCGGTACGGCTACACGTACCCCGTCGCCGCGTACGACCACGACCCCGCCCCGGGCTGGAACTGCACCGACGACGTCGGTGTCGCGGTGGCCGGCGGGTTCGTCTACCGGGGGCGCACGCTGCCGGCGCTGCGCGGCAAGTACGTCTTCGGCGACCTGGTCGACGGCCGGGTGCTCTACACGGAGGCCAACGAGATGCGCCGCGGCCAGGGCCTGGCCCCGATCCACCAACTCGCGCTCTTCGACGCGGCGGGCGGCCCGGTCCGGATGCGGGACCTCTCCGGGCCCGGCGCGCCCGGCGACCCCAACCGGGTGGACCTGCGCTTCGGCACCGACGCCGCCGGTGAGCTCTACCTCGTCGCGAAGGCCAACGGAAAGATCTGGAAGGTCACCGGCACGAGGGAGTTCGCCGACGGCGACGTCGGCGACACCACCCTGCGCCGCACCGCCGGGGCGTCCAACTGGGCGCCGGTGACCCCGGCGAAGTGGCAGTTCACCCGCGACGAGGTCATCCTCGCCGAGGCCGGGGAGAGCCGGCCGGGGCCGCGCCGGCCCTTCGAGTACGCCGTGCTGACCGCCGGCCCGGCCTGGTCGTCGGTGCAGGTCGACGCCCGCGTACGCCTCGACACGCCGGTGGAGGTCAGCAACCGCGACGTGATCATCGTCTTCGGTTGGCGCTCGGACACCGAGTTCTACTACGCCCACCTCTCCACCGACAACACCATCTACCCGCACAACGGCATCTTCAAGGTCGACAATGCCGACCGGGAGCGCATCGACCACCAGTGGAACGGCCGGTCCCGAGGCGCCAACCCGGCGATCACCGATGCCGACTGGCACCGCGTCCGGGTGGTGCACCTGCCGACGACCGGCGAGATCGCGGTCTACGTCGACGGTCACAAGGACCCGCTGATGACCGCGAAGGACACCACGTTCGGCTCCGGGCGGGTGGGTTTCGGCTCGTTCGACAACGTGGGCCGGGTACGGAACCTGACGGTGACCGGCACGCCGGCCTGAACCGTGACGGTGGGGACGGCGGCGAACGTGCCGCCGTCCCACCGGGTCATCCGTGGACCTGCCCCGGAGAGTCCGGTCCGCTTCGTACAATTCCTGCCATGCCGGAGATCGTCGAGTTGCTGGCCTCGCCCGTGCACCGCTTCCTGGGCCGGCCCGCCGACGGCCCGGCCCCGGCCCCGCCCGGTGAGCTGGTCGAGGCGGTCCGGATCCGGGCCGACCTCGGCATCGTCGGCGACCGGTACTTCGGCCAACAGGCGCACCGCGACGCCAGCGTCACAGTCATCGCCCAGGAGTCGCTGCCGGTCGGCATCGGCCTGGCGGAGGTGCGGCGCAACATCCTCACCGCCGGGATCGCCGTGGACGAGCTGATCGGCAGGGTGCTGGTGCTGGACTCCGGCGACGGCCCGGTCAGCCTGCGCGTCAACCGGGCGGCCCGGCCCTGCGCCTGGATGGACGTCACCGTCGGCCCGGGGACGTGGAAGGCGCTGCGCACCACCGGTGGCATCCGCTGCACCCCCCTCAACGACGGCACCCTGCGCGTCGGCCCGGTCGACGCGATCGTCAACTGAGGAAAGGGCTCGACGCCAGCGGCCCGGACGGGCATGGTGTGCGCCGACGTGGGCGGATTCGGCGAGGTGACGCCCCGGGAAGCCGCCGCGTGGTAGAACCAATCCGCACATCGGCTCGCAGGTCTCCGGGCAGCCGGGAGCTTTGCCGGACAGGACCTCATCCGAACAGAGGTGGTGCAGTGAACCCCGAGCTGCGGCAGCTCATCGAGGAGCTGCGGGCCGACCTGGCCGACCAGCCGGCCAGCCTGGCGTACGCCGAGTTCGGCGAGGGCGCCGCCATCGACGTCGTCCCGGCGAGTCTCCCGGCCGACCTGCGTGATCTCCTGCTGGTGGTCGACGGGCTGCGGGCGGGTCGGCTCGAGCTGGCGTCCACGTCGACCCTCGCGGGCATCCAGTACCACCTCGACTACGCGCCGGACTTCTCCACCATCCCCGAGGACCGGGCGGGCTGGCTGGTGGTGGGCACCCGCAGTGACGAGCCGATCTTCATGGACCTCGGCACCGGAGCGATCTGGTACTTCCCACCCAACGGCGCCGAGTGGTTCATGTCCGACGATTTCGAGGAGCTGGCCCCGGACCTCGGATCCTTCGTGGACTACTACCTGCTCGGGCCGGGGTACGCCGACCTGACCCCGGCGGACGACCGGTGGTTCGCGTTCCTCGACGAGCAGGGTCTGCTCGATGACGAGGATGAGGACGTGGGCTGAGTCAGGCCGGGCTGATGTGCGCGGCGAGAACCCGCCAGCCGTGCGGGTCGTCGTGGACCCAGGTCCGGGTGTAGCGCAGGCGAGCCGCGAACGGCGCCCCCTCCGCCACCCCGGTCACCCGGCCCAGGAAGAACGTCACCCCGGTCTTTTCCACGACGAGCAGGTCCAGCTCCTCCTCGACCAGCTCCTGCACCACCGAGCGGCGGTCCCGGTACGCGGCCAGGTCGTCCTGCTTGCTGTACGTACGGCCGTCCGGGCCGATGGCGATGAGCTGGTCGACCAGCAGCTGATCGAGAGCGTCGACGTCGCCGGCCCGCTGGGCGGCCTGAAGGGTGCGCTCGGCATCGAGCAGCTCTGCCTCGCGTGCGCTGTCCGGCATCGTGCCGTCCTCCCGGTCGGGTTCGACCCGGGTCACCGTCCGCCCCGGGCTGACCGCATTGTGGCAGCCAACGCGGTCCGAGTGGGCGTGGATCGCCGCCTGACTCACAGGCTCAGGCGAATCCGTACGACGGTCTCCCCGGGCCCGGTCAGCACGGCGACCTCGTCGCAGACCTGCTCCACGATCGCCAGCCCCCGGCCCCGGATCGAGTCGGTGGACGGCATCCCCTGGCCGAACTCCCGCGCCGGCCCCCGGTCGACGACGTCGCAGAACAGCTGACCGGACTCGGCCCAGAGCAGGACCCTGCCGCCGCCGGTGGTGTGCTGCAAGGTGTTGCTGGCCAGCTCGCTGATGGCCAGTGTCAGCAACTCCACCCGATGCGGTGGCAGGCCCCGGGCCAGCGCACCGGCGCTGACGAACGCGCGCAGCGCCCGGACGTCGGTCGCCACCTGGTACGTCATGGTGTCCGCCGGGGCGGGGACGGTCTGCTCGACCACGGTGTCGCGTCGCTCGGCCGGCATCAGCCCCCCGGCCGCGGGTCGCCGGTCAGCGTCACCACGGCACGCCCGGGTGCGGTGGACGTGTTCGCCTCGACGTGCGCCATCGGACACCAGCAACCCTTCGAATAGCGACAGCCGTTGTCGCCACATCATGTCATCCGCTGACCCCTGGGCCGTCTCGTCCGTTCGGCGGTTGATCACGTGCGGACCGCCCGCGCACGCATCGTCGGTGCGGCATTCGGCGCGGTCAGGGTGTCGCGTCGAAGGCGATCGACTCGCTCAGCTCCCGCCACCGCGCGTCGGACGCGGCGAGCGCCTCGGCAGCCGCCGAAGCGCCGGCCACTGCGTCGGCGCCGAGCTGAGCCGGGTCGCGGGCGGTGGCGACCAGGTGGTCGCCGTCGGCCAGCACGGCCTCGGCGAGCGCGCGACCGAGACCTCGGGACGTACCGGTGATGAGCCAGACCCGTGGCACGGCGTCCCTCCCGCCGGGTAGGTCCGGAACTGCTACGGGCGGATGTCCAGGGCGCCGATCAGGTCGTCGCGCAGGGTGAACCGGTACCGCAGCTCGATCGGGCTGCCGGGGAAGTCGCCGGAGACCCGGGTGAGGGCCAGGTAGGAGTCGCCCGCCTGCTCGGTGACACGTACCGGCTCGACGGTGTAGGAGTAGGCATCCATCGTCTTCTGCCGCCACGCGCGGATCGAGGCCCGTCCGTCGTACAGCCGGTCCTCGTCGGCGACGCTCGCGGTGTCCGCGAAGCAGGCGACGAAGGCGTCCAGATCCCGGTCGTTGACGGCCCGGAAGTACCGGTCGATCACGTCGGGTAGGTCGACGGCCATCTGCTCCTCCTGCGGCACGGGCCGCCGTCGGGCAGCCGTCGGGTTCCCGGTCCGACCTCACCGTACGAGACGGTGACGGTGCCTCGCGGAGCAACCATCAGACCCGTCCCGCTCCGGCCGCCGGGTTTGCCGTCGACCGGCCCGGGTAGCCACGCATCTCCGAAACGAAGGGCGGGGGAATGGCCGAGCTGGGGTTCGTCGAGAAGGTCGCGGCACGGGCGGGCGTTCCGCCGGAGCAGGCGCGCCCACTGACCGAGGCCGTTCTGCGGACCCTCACCGAGCGGCTCAGCGGCGGTGAGGCTGGAGCGTTGGCCCCCCACCTGGCCGACGAGCTGAGCCCGTTGCTGGTCAAGGCGGCCGAGGCGCCGGAGGCGTTCGGCTACGACGAGTTCCTCCGCCGGGTCGCCGACCGCGCCGGGATCGACCGTCCGGCCGCCGAGCGGGGCACCCGGGCGGTCCTCCAGACGATGCACCGGGTGATCGGGCACCGGGAGTTCGAGGACGCCCTGGCCCAGCTCCCCTCGGACCTCCGCGCGCTGGCGCAGCCGCTGCCGCACGGTCCCTGACCGACCGAAGGCGCCACGGTCCCTTCCCGACGGGACTGGCTCGGGGCGCGGCCCGACCGGGAGGTCGGACCACGCCCCTCGCCCGACGTCAGCCGGTTACCCCGGCACTGACCACCCACTTCTGGTGGGCGCCGCCCGCGTACGTGCCGAGCTGGATCTGGGTGCGGTCGGCGCTGCTACCGCCGGCCGCCTCCAGGACCTTGCCGGACTGCGGGTTGCGGATCGACCCGTCGGACTGCGGCTGCCAGACCTGCGCGGCGGTGCCGTTGCAGGTCCAGAGCTGCACCTTCGTGCCGTTGGCGGTGCCGGCGTTGTCGACGTCCAGGCACTTTCCCAGCACCTGGTAGGTGTCGCCGGCCCTCGTCCACGACTGCGCGGTGGTGCCGTTGCAGGTCCAGAGCTGGATCTTCGTGCCGTCGGCGGTGCCCGCGTTGTCGACGTCCAGGCACTTGCCGCCGACGCCGGTGATCGTCCCGCCGACCGGCGGCGGGGGACTGCCCGGGATCGAGTTGAGCGTGTACCACGCCTCGGTGCTCCACAGTGACTGGCCGCTGGTGGCGGTGAACGGGCGCGGTGACCGCAGGTGCACCACCCTGCCGGCCTTGCGACCGGGCACGGTGAGGCTGACCTTCTTGCCATCCGCCGAGAGGGTGGCCGCGGTGACGGTCAGCGTCTCCTCGTCGATCTTCGGACCGCCGTAGTTCGAGGTCGCCACGTACCGCCACTGCTTGAGCTTGTAACGCGCGGCCAGGTCGGCGGCGGTCGCCGTCGACACCGGCTGGGTGTACTCGACCTCGAAGCCGGTCGTGGTGGCGCGCATGGCGAGCATCTCGAACGTGGTGGCGGTGTTCGGGGTGAGCTTCTGCAGGCCGTACGACAGCTTGCCGGTCTGGCCCCAGTTGCCGCCCGCGCCGAGCCCGCCGACGTAGATCGCGCCGTCCGGGCCGATGTTGACCTCGGAGACGCCCGCCTCCAGGCCCTGGGTGAGTCGGAACAGGGCGCCCTGGTACTCGCCGTTGACCTTCTCCACGGAGGCCCGTTGGAGGCCGCCGTAGGTCACGTCGCCGATGACGAACTGACCGGCGTAGCGGCCGGTGGTCAGGTACAGCGGGGTGCTGGGTGAGTTGGCGATCTCGTTCTGTGGCATCCAGAGCACCGGCTGGGTGACCGGGTTGCCGTCGAACGGGCCGGCCGGGTTCGTGTAGTGGTTGAAGAACCGGCCCTGCTTGACGTGCACCAGCTTCGACGAGGGCAGCCAGCCGCCCTGGTTGTCGGTGACGAAGATGCCGCCCTCCGGGCCCCAGCCGATGCCGTGCGGGGTGCGCAGGCCGCCGGCGACGTAGCTGACCGCGCCGGTGTCCTTGCTGATCTTCAGGGTGCTGCCCCGGTTGGCGGCGGGCTGCGGGTTGGTGGTGGCGCCACCGGAGTTGATCGACACCGACAGGTTCAGGTAGAAGAACCCGTCCTGGTAGAGCAGGCCGAACGCGAACTCGTGGAAGTTGCCCCCGTACGGCCAGGTGGCGACGGTCTCCAGCCGCTCGACCACCTCGTCGCCGCCGGTGTTGACCAGCCTGGTCAGCCGCTGCTTCTCCGTGACGTAGACGACCCCGTCGACGATCTTCAGCCCCATCGGCTCCTTCAGCCCACCGGCGATCTTCTTGGTGGTCACTGCGCCCGGAGTGGTCGCGCCGCCGGTGTTGCCGAGGATCCAGACCTCACCGTCCTGGGACGTGCCGGACTGGTCGCTGCCGCCCCAGGTGGAGACGACCAGCCGACCGTCGGCCAGCCAGTCCATCCCGGTGATCTTCGGTTGGAAGCCGCTGGGCCGCAGGTTGGTCAGCGTGTAGCCCGGGTGCACCCCGGTCAGCGGCAGGCCGTCGCCGGGGGTGTCGGCGATGCCCTCGCACTCCTTGCGGCCCGGTGCGGTCACCCGGACCACGCCGGCGTCGGTGCTCAGCGCCGAGTTCGGTACGACCACGAAGGACGACGAGCCGGGAGTCTTCCACTCCAGGGTGATCTGCTGCCCGCCCCCGCGCTCGAAGTGGTCGATGCGCAGCGGGTGCAGGCCGGCGGCGAGGGTGACGGTGCCCTCCTTGGGCGGGGTCGCGCCGTGCAACCCGTCGTGGTCGATCACCACCGTGTTGTTGATCGCCAGCTTGGAGCCGTCGTCGCTGCTGAGCCGGAACGTGTAGCTGCCGGCCTGGGTGGTGGTGATGTTGCCGAGCACCTGCGAGACGAAGTTGTCCTCGAAACCGAAGTCGGCCGCCGAGGTCCAGTTGATGGTGGACATCAGCTTGTCCACGTTCGGGGTCTGCGCGGGCTTGAGCGTGCAGAGCGTGGAGAGCGGCACCTGCACGTCGAAGACGCGCAGCGTGACACCCGGTTCCTGCGCGGGGGCGGCGGTGGCCGGAGCGGCCCAGAGGCCGGCGGTGAGGACGAGTGCCAGCGCACCCAGGGCGGGTTTGTGCAGTCGGCGTAGCAGGCGTGAGCCCATCGTTCCTCCAGGAGGCGGTGGAGTGTCCGACGGCCGGCGCGCAGCAGCGGTGAGGATGGCCGTCGGCCCGGGTCCGTAACGTCCTCGACGCCGACGAGTGACGTTGCGGAAACACCGGGTGGATGGATCGAGACATTAAGGCGTTTCGATTGGGCTGTCCATGGCTTCGCCTCGATGCATCAAAAGTTCCTCACGTCTGTACGAAAGTTCGAGACGGTACGCGAGGAATGCCCGGCTGTCTCGGCGGCTATCGCTGTCCGCGCCGCTCCCGACCACCGGTTCGGTTGCCGGTCTTCCGAGTCGGGTTGGTGGGCCTGCGGGTGGCGGCAGTGCCCCGGCCCGCTGCGCCGGCGGGCCGACGGCTCGGCGTGGTGCCTCCCGGTGTGGCCGGTCGACGGCGTGCCGCCACCAGCACGATTGCGGAGACCACGACGACGATCAGGGCCGGGACCAGCCAGGCCGGGAAGCCGCCGTCCCGCTGATCCTCGGCTGCGCCAGCCGGATCGCTCGCCGCGGCCCCGGTGGCGTCCGCCGGGCCGCCGGTGGCCCCCGGGCTCGCCGACCCCCCGCCCTCGGCCTGGGCGAGTAGTGTCGCGTCCGGCCCCGCCGTGGGCACCACCCAACCGGCCGGTGCCGGCGTGCTCGACCCCTGGTAGTCGAAGGTGACGGTGCCCCGCACCGCCTCACCGTCCGAGGCGACGGAGAGGTAGCTGGCGGTGTAGCGACCCTTCGCCGGCCAGTGGGCGACGGTGACCATGGCCGGGAAGCCGGTGTGGTAGAGCCGCGGCTCGAACACACCGTTGACCATGAAGTACTCCTGGACCGGCTTGTCCAGGCGCTTCGGCTCGCCGTACGACCAGCCGTTGTCCACTCGCGACCCGTCCGGCCCGGTCACGGTGAAGTGGGCGTTCGAGGCCGGCTTCTCGGTGAAGTACAACCCCAGCTGCGTCAGCGGCTCGCGCACGACGGTGCCGGTCAACGGGGTGCTGGTCGCCAACTGGCCGTGCGCGGACGCCGGCGCGACCGGCAGCAACAGCGATACCGCCACCGTCGCCGCCAGGGTCGCCAGGGTGCGGCTCAGAATGTGACACATAGTGACGAGCCTCGATCGCATTGGTTCATCATGGTCATATCCCCGCCGCCGAACAAGACGTACAGTTCTCATCCCCGACGATCAACCGACACCCGTCCCCCTCGCGTCGTTCGGAGCCCGCCCGTGTTCGTCCGTACCCCCACCGGCCGCACCTGCGCGGCCCTCGCCGCCGCCCTCGCCGCCCTGCTCCTCGCCGGGTGCGGCCAGGACGACGACCCCTCCGTCGCCACCCCCTCGGCGGCACCGACGTCCACCGCGCCACCGAGCGCCGCCACCGCGCCGACCCCGGTGGTCAGCGCCACCCCCAGCACCGCCGCCAGCACCCCGGCCGTGGACCGGGTGATCACCGTGACGATCGCGAAACGGCGGATCGATCCACCGACCGGACGGATCACCGTGGACAGGGGCGAGCTGGTCCGGATCACGGTCACCTCCGACGTGTCCGACGAACTGCACGTGCACGGCTACGACCTGGGCGCTCGACTGCCGGCCGGCACTCCCGGGTCGGTGGAGTTCCGGGCCGACAGGACCGGGCTGTTCGAGGTGGAGACACACGAGACCGAGCTGGTGCTGTTCCAGCTCGTCGTCCGCTGAGCGGCATGACCGCCGCTCCCACGCTGCTGGCACACGGCGTCGGTGGTCGACAGGATCTGCCGATCACGCTGCCGCAGCTCGTCGTCGCCGCCGCGCTGACCCTCGTCGTCACCTTCCTCGCCCTGGGTCTGCTCTGGCGCGAGCCTCGGCTCGACCGCGGCGCGACCGGAGGCCGACCGGTGCCGCGACGGCTCGCCCGACTCGTCGACGCGTCCACCTTCCGGTGGGCGCTGCGGGTGCTCGGCCTGCTCGCGGCCGCCTGGTTCTGCCTGGGTCTGCTCGGCGGGCCGGACACCCCGGACAACCCGACCGCCGGCGCGCTCTACGTGCTGCTCTGGGTCGGGCTGGCACCGCTGTCGCTGCTGTTCGGCCCGGTCTGGCGAGCGGTCAACCCGCTGCGTACGGTGCACCTGCTGGCGGCGCTGGCCGCGAGGCGCGACCCGGACCGGGGGGTCCGTGAGCTGCCGGCCGGCGTGGGGTGGTGGCCGGCCGCCGCAACCCTGTTCGGCTTCCTCTGGCTGGAACTGGTCGCACCCGACCGCGCCACCCTGCCGGTGATCACCGCCTGGCTCGCCGCGTACGCGCTGGTCATGCTGGCCGGCGCGGTGGTGTTCGGTGCCCGCTGGTTCGCGCACGCCGACCCGTTCGAGACGTACAGCGACCTGATCGGTCAGCTCGCCCCGATCGGCCGGGCCGCCGACGGCGTGCTGGTGTGGCGCAACCCGCTCGACGGGATCGCCGGTCTGCGGCCCCGCCCCGGGCTCGTCGCCGTGGTGGTCGTGCTGCTCGGCTCCACCATGTACGACAGCCTCTCCAACGCACCCGGTTGGCTGCGGTTCAGTCAGGAGAACGGCCTGCACCCGGCCGTCACCGGCAGCGCCGGGCTGACCCTGGTCATCGCCGCCGTCGCGGTGGCCTATCTCGCCGCCACCGGAGCCGCCGCGCGCATCGGTCGCGCCGACCCGGCCGACGCCCGACGCGTGCCCGGCGAGATCGCCCACTCGATCGTGCCCATCACGGTGGGCTACGTGGTGGCGCACTACTACTCGCTGCTGATCCTGGAAGGTCAGCGCACCGTCGCGCTGCTCTCCGACCCGCTGGGCACCGGCGCCAACTGGCTCGGCACCGCCGGCTGGGAACCGCACACCGGGCTGGTCACGCCCTCCGGGGTGGCCACCCTCCAGATCACCGTCATCATCCTCGGGCACCTGCTCGGCACGCTGCTGGCCCACGACCGCGCCCTGTACCTGTTCCCCCGGGCCCGGGCCGTGGCCGGCCAACTGCCACTGCTGGCCCTCATGGTCGCGTACACCGTCGCCGGTCTGCTGCTGCTCTACGCGGGGTAGTCCCCGCCGGGCTCCGACCCGTGCGTCATGATGGCCCGTGGACTCCGATCTTCAGCGTTACCTCGAGGACCTGGTGACCGCCGCCCGTGACGTCCTCGGGGCCGACCTGGTCGGCGCGTACGCGGCCGGCTCGGTGGGGCTCGGGGCGTACCAGGCCGGCCGCAGCGACGTGGACGTGGCGGTGGTCAGCGCCGGCCCGCTCACCGGGACCGCCAAGCGGTCGTTGGTGGCGCGGCTGCGGCACGAGGCGCTGCCCTGCCCGGCGCGCGGGCTGGAGCTGGTCGCCTACGACCGGGCCGTAGCCGCCTCGGGCACCCCGGAACCCGGTTTCGAGGTCGAGATCAACACCGGGCCCGGCATGCCGTTCCGGTGCACCCTCGACCCCGCCGACCGGCCGGCCGCCGACGGCCGCTTCTGGTACGGACTGGACCGCAGCATCCTGCACCAGAGCGGGCTGCCGCTGCTCGGGCCGCCAGCGGGGGACGTCTTCGCCGACCTCACGCCGACCGATCTGCGCCGACTGCTCATCGAGGCGCTGTCCTGGTGGCTGGCCCTGCCGACACCGCCGGGAGACCAACCCGCGCCCGGCACGGAGGACGCGGTGCTCGGCGCGTGCCGGTCGCTGGTGCGACACCGCGACGGCGTCTGGCTGGCGAAGGCGGCGGCCGGTCAACGACTGGTCGACGCCGGTGACCGGGCCGAGGTGATCGGCCAGGCCATCGCCGCCCGGCACGGCGGGCCGCCGCCCACCGGCGCACAGGCCCGCGCCTTCCAACAACGGGTACGCGACGAGATCGCCGCCCAGCCGTAGCCGTAGCCGTAGCCGTAGCTGGCGCTGGCGCGTGGACGGTCAGCGGACCGGGCTGGGCTGCAACGAGGCGAAGAGCAGGTTGAGACCCTCGGTCATGGTCGGGTGGGTGATGACGGCGTCGCGCAGGTCGGTCCACGGCATCCCGGCGAGCATCGCCAACTGCACCGAGGTGATCACCTCAGCGGCCTCGGCGCCGAGCAGTGCCGCGCCGAGGATCCGGTCGGTGCTGGCGTCGATGACCGCCTTCCACATGCCCTTGGTCTGGCGCAGGGTGCGGGCCCGGGGGATCGCGGCGACCGGCAGGTGGGCGACCTGGACGTCGTACCCGGCGCGGCGCGCCTCGGTCTCGGTGAGCCCGACCCGGGCCAGCTCCGGGGTGGTGAAGACCGTGTACGGGATCAACCGGTCGGCGGTGCTGCGCTGTCCACCCGCGAGGTTCGCCCTGATGATCCGGTAGTCGTCCAGCGAAACGTGCGTGAACTGCGGACTGCCGGCGACGTCTCCGGCGGCCCAGGTCCGCTCGGCGCTGGTGCGCAGGTACTCGTCGACCTGCACGAAGCCCCGTTCGCTGAGGCGCACCCCGGCGGCGTCCAGGCCGAGCCCATCGGTGACCGGCGCTCGACCGGCCGCCACCAGCACGTCGTCCCCGATCACCAGGCTGCCGTCGTCCAGCGTCACCCGGACCGTGTCGTCGTCGTCGCGGTCGACCCGGGCCACCGCGACGCCCACCCGTACGTCGATGCCGTCGTCGACGAAGACGCGCATCACCGCGTCACTCACGTCGGGATCCTCGCGGGTGAGCAGTCGCGGGCCGCCCTCGATCAGCGTCACCGCGCTGCCGAACGACGCGAACATCTGCGCGAACTCCACCCCGACGGTGCCGCCGCCGAGCACCACCAGCCGGCCCGGCAGTCGGTCCAGGTGCAGGTGCAGGAGGCTGTCGCTGGTCAGCACCCCGGCCTCGGCCAGCCCGGGCACCGACGGCAGGTGCGGACGCGTACCCGTGTTGATGACCACGTCGTCGCCGCGCAACAGTCGCTCACCGCCGTCGGCGAGCGACACCCGTACGGTGCGGGGGCCGACGAACCGGGCCTCACCGATCACCAGGTGCAGGCCGGAGTCGAGGAACTGCTGCCGGTTGGCGGCCACCATCCCCTCGACGACGTCCTGCTTGTGCGCGCGCAGCAGGTCCACGTCGACCCGGCCACCCTCGACGACCAGGCCGAGCGCGGACGCGTCCCGCAGCAGGCGGGCCGCCCGCGCGCTGGTCACCAGCGCCTTCGTCGGGATGCAGGCGACGTTGATGCAGCTGCCGCCGATCATGCCGCGTTCGACCATGGCGACCCGCTGCCCGGACCGTGCGACGTCCATGCTCAACGTCTTTCCGGCCTTGCCGCCGCCCACCACGAGCAGGTCGAACTCCTCCGGTCGGTCGGTCACCGGGTGCTCCTCTCGGTCGCCGGGCAGGCCGGCGGCCGCCGCTGGTGCGCGGCGGCCAGCCCAGCCTGCCAGCTCCGCGGAAGACGCCGGCCCGGTTCGGCCGAGAATCCCCGGGGTCGAGCGCCGTCGAGGTCGTCCCGGGTAGTGCGGGGCGCGTGCGTCCGGGTCGACCGCTACCGAGGTCAGTGCCGGGCGGCGCCGTTCTCGCTGACCGGCTGCCCGAAGGCCAGGAACGGCACGGGCGTCGGGGCGTCGGGCCGGGTGAAGATCCGCTCGGCCTCGTCGGCGGGCGCGTCGGCGGGAGCCGACTGGTCGGCGGGCGCGTCCGCGGGAGCCGGCCGGTCGGCGGGCGCGGCCACCTGCTCGTCCAGGTTGGCCGGTCGGTGGGAGCGCTCGGCGTCGGAGTGGTCGCCGCCGGACCGATCGGCGGCGGACTCGTCGCCAGGCCGGTCGCCCTCGGCCCGCACCTCAGCGGCCCGGTCGGTGGGGGAACGCTCGGCGCTGGGTCGATCGAAACTGGAACGGGAACCCACCATCGGGTACTCGGCGGTCTCCGTGCCGCCGGCAGCCGCGGCCATGACCGCGGCGGCGGCCAGGTCGGCCACCCGCTTCGCCTCCCGCTGCACCCGGGCGCGTACGTCCTTGGCGTGCCGCTCGGCGGAGTCCCCCGCTCGTCGGGCTTCTTCCAGCCGGGCGCTCTCGGCGGTGAGATCACGGCGGACCTCGCTGAGCCGCTGCTGCATCCTCGACAGCTCGTTCTCCAGCGTCTCGCCCTCCTCGCGGATCTCGGCGAGCTGCTGGCGGCCGGTGTCCAGCTCGGTGTGCAGCGCGCTGGCCTCCTGCTGGCGCTCCTCGATCTCCTGCTGGAGGGCGGTGAGTTGCTGCTGGTGGCTGGCGGCCTGCTCGTCGGCGCGGTTGCGCAGCTCGGTCACGTGCTGCTGCGCTTCGGCCAGCAGGGCGGCGATCTGCTGCTCGGTCGCGCTGCTCTGCTCGGCGAGCTCCTGCTCAGCGGCGGCCTGCTGCTCGGCGATGTCCCGCTCGGCGGCGGTCCGTCGCTCGTTGACCTCGCGCTCCACGTTGGCCTGCCACTGGGCCATCTCCTGCTGGTTCTTCGCGCGGGCCGACTGGAGTTCCTGCTGGATCTGGGTGCGGGCCGACTTCATCAACGCGTCGGCGGCGACCCGGGTCTGGTTGAGCTGCTGCGCGCTCTGTTCGGTGATCCGCTTCGCCTCGTGCTGGGCGCGCTCGTGCGCGGCCTCACCGTCGGCGCGCAACTGCTCCGCGTGCTCGCGGATCGCGGTCAACTCGGCCTCGGCCAGGGTGCGCCGCTCCTCGTGCGCCTGCTCCTGCTCGGTACGCCGGGTCGCCAACTCCTCCGCCAGGTCCTGGCGTGACTGCGCGGCCCGCTCCCGGGTGTCGGCGAGGATGCGCTCCGACTCGCTGCGCAGCTCGTTCGCCCGGTCGGTGGCCGACTCGATGATCATGGCTGCCTGCTTGTCGGCGAGCGTCATGATCTCGGCGACCATCGGGCCCAGATCGTGGATCGTCGCGCGGTCCACCTGCACCGGTTGCTCCTGAAGGTCGGCCAGTTCGGTACGCAGTCGCTGCACCTCGGCGGTCAGTTCACGGACCCGAACGGCGGAACGCCCATGCTCCCCACTGAGCATCGCGATCTGACCGTCGAGCTGCTCCAGGTGCCGGTCCACCTGGCGTTTGTCGTAGCCACGCAGGGTGAGCTCGAAGTGTGGCCGCGAGGCCGCATCGTCGCGTCCTGCGCGCGGCTCAGCGCCAATGGACATGCACCATCCTCCGTACGAGTGGGGGCGTGAGGGTCGGCGGTCGCCTGCCCCGCGGGCCGTCAGTGTGGCGCAACGCTACCGCCGAGCCGCGCTGATGCGAAGTCCCGCCCCACCACCTCTCACGTCTCCACGCCCGGCCGCCCCCCGTACGCCCCCCTCATGCGTCGATCATGGAGTTGTGGTGGGTGACAAAGGTGGCGGACTACCATGTTTCCGGCACCACAACTCCATGGTCGACGGCGGCGGGCGGCGGTTTAGCGGCGGCGTGCTACCAGGACCGCGTCGTGGATCGTGATCTGTTCGCCGTTCTGGTTGGTGGCGGCGCGGGGGCGGGCCTCGGCGGTCAGCACCTCGTAGCGCGACGGGTCCAGGGTGGCGGCCACGTCCTCCGCGGTGAACATCATGTCCGGCATGTGCATCCGGCGCGCCGTCGTCCACAGATCCGACGGGTGGTGCCCGACGATCAGCAGAACCCCGCCCGGTGCCACCGCCGCGGCCAACCGGGCGAACAACTCCTGCCGCTGCACCGGCGGCAGGTGCATGAACTGCGCGGACACCAGGTCGTACGCCTCCTCGGCGGGCGGCTTGTCACGCAGGTCGGCGTGCGTGAACTCGATCCGACCACCGACGCCGGCGGTTTCGGCATGCGCGGCGGCCCGGTCCAGCGCGGTGGTGGAGATGTCCACCGCCGTGACCTGCCAGCCACGTTCGGCCAGCCACAGCGCGTCGGCGCCCTCCCCGCTGCCCACGTCCAGCGCGCGCCCCGGGGGCAGGTCCGCGACCTCGGCGACCAGCTGCGGGTTCGGCCGACCACTCCAGACCGACGGCCGGGACTGGTAGCGCTCCTCCCACGCCGGCTCCTCGAACGCGGTGGCCACCACCTGCCGGTACGCGGCGACCGCTGCCTGGGTTTCCTCGGCGGTCAGGTCGGCGTTGATCGCCGCGCCGGCGGTGAGACCGGCCGCGGCGGACGTGATCACCTGGCCGCGGATGTCGGCCACGTTGCCCGCCACCCAGACACCCGGGACGCTCGTCGCGCCGGTGGGGTCGGCCGGGACCTGGGCGCCGATGACGTGTTCGCCCATCGTCACCTCCTCCGGGGCCAGGCCCAGGCCCACCAGCAGGCCGGAGCGGGGGGTCAGCCGCGTGGCGACCACCACCGCGTCGAGCGCCACCACCCGGCCGTCGGCCAGCCGTACGCCGCTCAGCGCGTCCCCGGTCACCTCGATCTCGGCGATCGGGCCCGGGACCACCGCGATGCCCCGGGCGGCGAGCCGCTCGGCGGCCTCCGCGTCCGGTGCGGGGACGTCGTGCAGCAGGAGCAGCACGTCGGAGCTCCACTGTCGCCACATCTCGGCCTGGTGCACGGCGAACGGCCCGGTCGCCAGGATGCCGATCCGCTGGTCGCGGACCTCCCAGCCGTGGCAGTACGGGCAGTGCAGCACGTCGCGCCCCCAGCGCTGGGCCAGACCGGGCACGTCGGGCAGCTCGTCGGTCAGCCCGGTGGTCACCAACAGCCGGCGGGCGCGCACCGAATCGCCGCCGTCGAGGCCGAGTCGGAACCCGTCGTCGTCGCGGGTCACCTCCTCCACCCGGCCGGTGTGGAACTGCCCGCCGTACTCGGCGACCTCGGCCCGCCCGACCGCCAGCAGCTCGCCCGGCGGCGTGCCCTCCCGGCCCAGGTAGTTGTGCACCCGGTCGGCCGGCGCGTTGCGCGGCTCACCGGAGTCGATCACCAGCACCGACCGTCGGGCCCGGCTCAGCGCCAGGGCTCCGCTGAGCCCCGCGGCGCCGCCGCCCACCACCACCACGTCATATGTCTCGTCCACCGGTATCTCCTCTGATCTCTGTCGGCTGAGCCCACCATGCGTCGCCACCGGCAAGGTGGCAACTATCCTTGCCGTTATGGCAAACGAGGACACCGCCGCGCTGGCGGCCGTCGGCCCCCGGCTGCGTGCCCTGCGCAACCAACGCGCGATCACGCTGACCCAGCTCGCCGACCTCACCGGCATCTCGGTGAGCACCCTGTCCCGGCTGGAATCCGGCAACCGCCGGCCCACCCTGGAGCTACTGCTCCCGCTGGCCCGCGCGTACCGGGTGGCGCTGGACGAACTGGTCGACGCCCCGGTCACCGGTGACCCCCGCGTACACCCCAAGCCGATCGTCATCCACGGCATCACGTTCCTGCCGCTGACCCGCCGACCGGGCGGTTTGCAGGCGTTCAAGCAGATCTTCCCGCCGGATCCGTCCGCGGGGGAGCGGACCCCGCAAACCCATGAGGGGTACGAGTGGCTCTACGTGCTGTCCGGCCGGTTGCGCCTGCTGCTCGGCGAGCACGATCTGATGCTGACTCCGGGAGAGGTGGCCGAGTTCGACACCCGGGTCCCGCACCTTGTCCTCAACCCCGGCCCCGGCACCGCCGAGGCCCTCAGTCTGTACGGGCCGCAGGGGGAGCGGCTGCACGTGCGGGCCCGCCCCAGCGCGCCCGACAAGCAACAGTGATCAACTCGGGTTCCGGGGATTCGGGTCCGGAACACCCCGAGGTCGATGGCCGGTACCTGCCCGGCCCGCTCGGGTCGACACGCCCGGGGTCGCCGGTGCGAGGATGGCGCGATGACCGATGCGGCACGCAAGCACCGGAGAGACCGGATCGAGCACCGCGACATCGTCGTCAACGAGGTGCCGGGTTACCGCCCGCTGACAGTGGACCTTGTCGTGCCGGTCGAGGCCTCCGGTCCCGTCCCGGTCCTGGTGTGGATCCACGGGGGCGCGTGGCTGTTCGGCTCGCCCAAGCAGCCGGCGGGCTGGCTGATGGAGGTGGACCCGTTCACCGCCGCCATCGAAGCGGGATTCGCGGTTGCCTCCGCGCAGTACCGGCTCAGCGGTGAGGCGCCGTTTCCCGCCCAGCTCGACGACGTCAAGGCGGCGGTGCGCTGGCTCCGCCGGCACGGCGACCAGGTGAGCGTGGACCGTGAGCGGATCGGCGTGTGGGGCGAGTCGGCCGGTGGGCACCTGGCCTCGATGCTCGCGCTGACCGGGAAGAACCAGGACGACAGCCGGGTCGCGGCGGCGGTCTGCTGGTACGCGCCGTCGAACCTGCTGACCATGCAGTCGCAGGCACACCCGTCCGCGACGATCGACCACGACGCGGCGGACTCACCCGAGTCCCTGCTGATCGGCGCGGCGTTGACCGAGCACCCGGAGCTGGGCCGGGCGGCCAGTCCGGTCACCTACGTCACCGCGCAGGCCCCGCCCATGCTGCTGGTCCACGGTGACCAGGATGTGGTCGTACCGGTCGGGCAGAGCGAGGAGCTTGCCACCGCACTGGGCGCGGTGGGCGCCGAGGTCGAGTTGTCGGTGGTGCCCGGCGCCGACCACTGCTTCGGCGGGGTGCCGCTGGAGCCTGTGGTCCGCGACAGCCTGGCGTTCTTCGCCCGGGTCCTAGCGCCGGGCCCGGCGGCCAACCGGGGCGAGAGCATGGGCGCATGAGCAGCGACGTTCCCGAGGTGAGCGCCCTGGCCATCAACGTCACGATCCCGGAAGGGCTCCGCTGGACCGACGTACGGCGCGGTGAGGAGTTCCTGCTGACGACGCTGAACGTCCGACTCCTCCCGGACGGGCGGCTGGCCGCGAAGGCGTACGGCCGACCCACCGGCGGCGGTCGCGGCACGTACGTGTCCTTCCCGCTGCCGGACAGACCGGAGCTGGCCGCGCTCGTCGACCAGGCCGCCAGCCGCGCCAGCGTGCTGTGGGCTGCCCACGGCGGTCTTGGCTGACCGTGCGACTGCCGCGCCGACTCGGCGCGCGTCCGTGTGGTGCGCCGGGGGTGCCGACGTACCACGAGGGCCGGACCGGTTCCCCTCCGGTCCGACCCTCGCGATCACCCGCGCGCTAGGCGCGGAGCCTGCGCTGCCGTACGACCAGCAGCAGTGCGGCGCCGAGGAGCACCGCCAGCACGCCGGCACTCATCCACCCGCCGATCGGGAAGGAGTCACCGGTCACCGGGAGCTTGCCCTTCACCGGGATGGTGATGGTGGACTCGGGGGAGACCGGCGCCGGGCCGTCCGGCGGCATGCCGGTGGCCGTCGCGGTGTTGCGCAGCGAGCCGTGGTGGTAGTCGGCCTTGCTGACCGTGTACGTGGCCGTGCAGGTCACGGCGGCGCCGGCGGCCAGCGTGACGGCGCCGTTCGGTGTCCGCTCCGGACCGCAGGTGATCGGGCCGAGGTTGGTCGGCGAGGCCGGCGCGGTCAGGGTGTCGGTGACCGTCACGCCGGTCAGCGCCACCTGGCCGGTGTTGGTCACCACGAACTGGAACGGCACCTGCTGACCCGGCCGGCTGATCTTGTCGGTGCTGCTCGACTTCACCACGGTGATCGCCGCGCCGCGGGTGGCCGTCACCTCGGCGGTGGCCGGCCCCGAGCGGACCGGTGTCGGTGGCTGCTGACCGGGAATGGTCGGCGGCGTGCCGGCGGCCACGGCCGTGTTGGTGATCCGGCCGGCCTCGATGTCGGCCGCGGTGACCGTGTAGCGCGACGTGCAGGTGGTGCTGCCCCCGGCCGGCAGGGTGACGTCGCCGTTGGCCACCGGCGGGGTGCCGCAGGTGATCGCACCGGGCGCTCCGGTGCCGGAGAAGTCGGTCTCGTCGACCGTCACGGCGCTCAGCGGGGTGTTGCCGGTGTTGCGCACCACGAACTGGTACGTGACCACGTCACCGGCCGCGGACACCACGGTGGGCGTGACCGACTTGGTGATGGCGATCGCCGGGTGCGGGATCGGGATGTCCAGCGGGGACGGCGGTGAGACCGGCGGCGGACCGAACGGAGGCGTACCGGTGGCGGTGGCGGCGTTGCGCAGCGACGAGCCGGCGAAGTCCGCCGCCGTCACCGTGTACGTCGCCCGGCACTGGATGGAGGCGCCCGGTGACAACGTCACCTCGCCGTTCGGGATGTCCTGCGGTCCGCAGGTGATCGGCCCGAGCCCGGCCGGCTCCGACGGCGGCAGCACGGTGTCGTTGACGGTCACCCCGGTGAGGGTGAAGCCGCCGGTGTTGACGACCAGGAAGGTGTACGGCACCTCCTGACCGGGTGCGGTGATCGCCACGGTGGTCGACGACTTGATCACCTCGATGGCGGCGACCAGACCGATCTCCGGGATGGTCAGGGTCGACGGCGGCGAGTTGACCGGCGTACCCCCGCCCGGTGGGGTGCCGTGCGCGGTCGCGACGTTGGTGACCCCTTCGTTGTCCAGGTCGGCCTGGGTCACGGTGTACGTCGCCGTGCAGGTGGTGCTCGCACCCGGCGCGAGCGTCGTGACCGCGCAGGTGATCGGGCCGAGGTTGGCGTTGGACGACGGCGGTGTCTGCACGTCGGTGACGTTGACGTCGGTCAGTGTGAGCCCGCCGGTGTTGACCACGTGGAACCGGTACGGGACCTGCTGTCCGACCAGGTTGACCGCCACCGTCGTGGAGGTCTTCACGATCTGGATGGCGGCGACGACGCCCGCGTCCGGAATGGTCAGCGTCGAGGGCGGTGAGGTGACCGGCGTGCCGCCGCCGGGGGGTGTGCCGCGGGCGGTGGCGACGTCGGTGACCCCGTTGTTGTCCAGGTCGGCCTGCGTGACGGTGTACGTCGCCGTGCAGGCGGTGAACTCACCCGGGGCCAGGGTGGTGGCCGGGCAGGTGATGGGGCCGAGGTTGGCGTTGGACGACGGCGGTGTCTGCACGTCGGTGACGTTCACGGACGACAGCGTCACGGTGCCGGTGTTGGCCACCAGGAACCGGTAGGGCACCTGTTGCCCCACCGTGTTGATGGAGGTGGTGGTGGACGACTTCAGGATCGAGATCGACTGGATCAGGTCGGCTGCCGGGATGATCAGCGCCGACGGTGCCGAGTCGATCGGTGTGTCACTGCCGGCCGGTGTGCCGTGCGCGGTGGCGGTGTCGGCGACCTCGTCGTTGTCGAGGTCGGCCTGGGTGACGGTGTACGTGGCGGTGCAGGTGGTGAACGCCCCCGGGGCGAGGGTGGTGGCCGGGCAGGTGATGGGGCCGAGGTTGGCGTTGGACGACGGCGGTGTCTGCACGTCGGTGACGTTGACCCCGTTGAGCGTCACACCACCGGTGTTGGCGACCAGGAACTGGTACGGGACCTGCTGCCCGACCGACGTGATCGTCGTGGTGGTCGACGACTTGACCAACGAGATGCGGGGAACGACCACGTCACCCGGGATGGTCAGCGTCGCCGGCGGCGACTGCACGGGGGTGCCGCCGGGCGGTGTGCCCTGCGCGGTCGCGCTGTCCCGGACCGAACCGAAGTCCAGGTCGGCCTGCGTGACGGTGTACGTGGCGGTGCAGGTCGTCGTCGCGCCCGGCGCGAGGGTGGTGACCGGGCAGGTGATCGGGCCGAGGTTGGCGTTGGACGACGGTGGGGTCTGTACGTCGGTGACGCTCACGTCGGTGAGGGTGAACCCACCGGTGTTGACGACGTGGAACTGGTACGGGACCTGCTGTCCGACCGTCGTGATCGTCGCGGTGGTGGAGGTCTTCATGATCGCGATGGTGGCGACCAGGCCGCTCTCCGGGATGGTCAGCGTCGCGGGCGCAGAGTCGACCGGTGTGCCGCCGCCGGGCGGCGTGCCGTGCGCGGTGGCGACGTTGGTGACGCCGTCGTTGTCGAGGTCGGCCTGGGTGACGGTGTAGGTGGCGGTGCACAGGGTCTGCGCGCCCGGGGCGAGAGTGGTGGCGGCGCAGGTGATCGGGCCGAGGTTGGCGTTGGACGACGGCGGGGTCTGCACGTCGGTGACGTTCACGCCGGTCAGGGTGAGCCCGCCGGTGTTCAGCACGTGGAACTGGTACGGAACCTGCTGTCCGACCGTCGTGATCGACGTGGTGGTCGAGGTCTTCATGATGGCGATCGCCGCGACCAGGCCCGCCTCGGGGATGGTCAGCGTCGAGGGCGGCGAGGTGACCGGCGTGCCGCCGCCGGGCGGGGTTCCGCGGGCGGTGGCGACGTTGGTGACGCCGTTGTTGTCCAGGTCGGCCTGGGTGACGGTGTAGGTCGCGGTGCAGGTCGTGCTCGCACCGGGTACGAGGGTGGTGACCGGGCAGGTGATCGGGCCGAGGTTGGCGTTGGACGACGGCGGGGTCTGCACGTCGGTGACGGCCATGTCGGTGAGGGTGAGCCCGCCCGCGTTGACGACCAGGAACCGGTACGGAACCTGCTGCCCGACCGACGTGATCGACGTGGTGGTGGACGACTTCACCACCGTGACGGCGGCGGCGAGCGTCTGCGCCGGGATGGTCAGGGTCTCCGGTTCGGAGAGCACCGGTGGACCGGTGGGCGGGGTCCCGCGGGCGGTGGCGACGTTGGTGACGCCGCCGTTGTCCAGGTCGGCCTGGGTGACGGTGTAGGTGGCCGTGCAGGCGGTCTGCGTGCCGGGCGCGAGGGTGGTGGCGGCGCAGGTGATCGGGCCGAGGTTGGCGTTGGACGACGGCGGGGTCTGCACGTCGTCGACGCTGATGTTGGTCAGCGGGACGCCGCCGGTGTTGACCACGTGGAACGAGTACGGCACCTGCTGGCCCACGCTGGTGATCAGCGTGGTGGTCGAGGACTTGACCAGGGCGATGTCGGCCGGCGTGGCACCCTCGCAGGCGAGGGTGGTGCTGAACGGGAAGTAGTGGATCTCGCCGCCGCGGTGGTCCAACGTACGGGTGATGACGCTGCCCTCGGTGTTGCTGGAGGAGAGGTCGGTGAGGCTGGCGTTGGGGGCGTAGATGGTGCCCTCGACGGTGGCGGCGTTCGGGGTGAGGGTGAGCGCGGTGGCCGTCGGGAAGTTGAACAGGACGTAGCGCGCCTGCTGGCCGCCGATGCCGGCGAAGTTCGGGGCGGTCCAGGCGAAGGTGTTGCCCACGCCGCTGGTGTCCACGTTGACCAGCAACGGGGTGTCGGCGGTCGGCTGGCTGGCGAAGGTCAGGATCTGGATGTTGGCCAGGTCGGCGGCGCTCAGGTTGAGCACGTTGGTCACGCCCGGGGTCAACGTGACGACCGCGTTGCTGCCTGGTGGGATCGGTCGGGGCAGCACGTCACCGGTCGGCGTCCGGAGCACCACCGTGTTGTCGCAGGTGGCCAGGCCGGCCGTGGTGTCCCGGAAGGCGGCGAAGGCTCCGGCGAAGTTGATCGGCGAGGTCGGGCCGACGCTGGCGACCGGCTGCCGGGTGACCAGCTCCACCCGGGGCGAGGCGTCGTAGTCGTTCGCCGGCAGGATCCGGGTGTTGACCTGTGCGCCGTTGTTGTCGGTGTCGCGGACGAAGGTGCCGGTCAGGTTGCCGACCTTGGCGTAGCCGTTGGAGAGCACCTGGAGTCGGCTGCCACCGGTGCTGCCGGCGAAGTTCACCCGTCCACCCACGACCAGGGCGCTCGGGTTGGCGTCGCCGGGCACCACGAACGACCCGGCGCTCGCCCCGGCCAGTTGGTACGTGCCGAAGGTGAGATCGCCGCCGACGGCGAGGGTTCCCTCGTTCTCGTCGTTGTTCACCGTGGCGTTGCCCTCGGTCATCACACCGAAGCTCAGCGCTGCGGCGACCGGGTCGACCGGTCCGATGGCCTCGTCCACAGCGGCCAGCACCGGGTTGATCCGGGTGGGCGCGGTGGGCGCCGGCACCAGCAGACCGTTGACCGCCAGTACGCCACCGACGGCGGCTATCGCCGCCGCTCGTGACCTGCGGCTGCCCCACCACGAAATCCTCATCACGCCCCCGTTGATCGAATGTGCCAGGGGAGCGTATCGGGGCAAAAGCGCAGCTATGAGGCTTTTGTCCGATTACCGGTCCGGGCGGTGACCTTCGAACTGTGGACACCTCCGCTTCGTGTTTATGATCGACAACCCGCGAGAGGGCACGGAAACCTGGCCGTTCGGTGCGGCCCGGAGTAAGAGGTGAGGTGCGCGACGGTGAACCGCGAGGCGTACGCCTGCTGGGTGCGTGAGCCCGGCGCGGCGGAGATCCGGCCGGTGACGCTGCCCGCCCCCGGCCCGGACGAGGTGCTGGTCCGGGCCCGCTACTCGGGGGTCAGCCGGGGCACCGAGACGCTGGTCTTCGCCGGCCGGGTGCCCACCGACCAGCACGCCGCCATGCGCGCGCCCTTTCAGGAGGGTGACTTCCCCGGCCCGGTGAAGTACGGCTACCTCAGTGTCGGCGTGGTCGAGCAGGGCCCGCCGGACCTGCTCGGACGCACTGTCTTCTGTCTGCACCCACACCAGAGCGCGTACGTCGTGCCGGCCACCGCCGTGGTGCCCGTGCCGGACGGGGTGCCCCCGGCCCGGGCGGTGCTCGCCGGCACGGTGGAGACCGCGGTCAACGCGCTGTGGGACGCGGCGCCGCTGGTCGGCGACCGGGTCACCGTCGTGGGCGCGGGCATGGTGGGCTGCTGTGTCGCCGCGCTGCTGGCCCGTTTCCCCGGCGTGCACGTCGAGCTGGTCGACACCGACGCCCGGCGGGCCGGGGTGGCCGGCGCGCTCGGCGTCGAGTTCGCCCAACCGGGCGACGCGACCGGCGACCGGGACCTCGTCGTGCACGCCAGCGCCACCGGCGCCGGCCTGCAACGTTCGCTGGACCTGCTGGCGCCGGAGGGCACGGTCATCGAGCTGAGCTGGTACGGCGACCGGCAGGTGCAGGTGTCGCTCGGTGGCGCTTTCCACTCCGGCCGACTGAGCGTCCGCAGCAGCCAGGTCGGCATGGTGGCACCCGCCCGACGGGGACGGCGCAGCTACGCCGACCGGCTGGCGCTCGCCCTCGACCTGCTCGACGACCCGGCCTTCGACGCCCTGATCACCGGCGCGTCCCGGTTCGCGGAGCTGCCCGACGTGCTGTCCAGACTGAGCACGGGCGACCTGCCCGCGCTCTGCCACCTCATCACCTACGACGACGGGGAGTGACCGTGTTCAGCGTGACCGTTCGGGATCACATGATGATCGCCCACAGTTTCCGGGGCGACGTGTTCGGCCCGGCCCAGCGCCTGCACGGGGCCACCTTCGTGGTGGACGCGACGTTCCGCAGGCCCGACCTGGACGCCGACGGGATCGTGGTCGACATCGGGCTGGCCACCGAGCAGCTGCGGGCCGTGCTGGGCGACCTGACCTACCGCAACCTCGACGACGAGCCGGCCTTCGCCGGGGTGAACACCACCACCGAGGTGCTGGCCCGCACCATCGCGGACCGACTGGCCGAGCGGGTCCACGCCGGTGACCTGGGCGCGGGGGCGCGCGACCTCAGCGGCATCACCGTCACCCTGCACGAGTCGCACATCGCCTGGGCCAGCTACGAGCGCTCGCTGTGATCGATGCCGGCCGGACGGCGCCCGCCGGCGGGTCGGACACGACCGGCCGCACGGTGCACGTCCTCCTGCCCGGTGACATCGACGACTCGGCCACCCCCAGTGGTGGCAACACCTACGACCGACGGGTCTGCGCGGGCCTCGGCGAGCACGGCTGGTCGGTGCGCGAGCACCCGGTGCCCGGCGCGTGGCCGGACGCCGACCCGGTCGACCGGGTGACGCTCGCCGGGCTGCTCGACGCCACGCCCGACGACGCCGTGGTGCTGCTCGACGGCCTGATCGCCTCGGCAGTGCCGGACCTACTCGTCCCGCACGCCCGCCGGCTGCGCCTGGCCGTTCTCGTGCACCTGCCGTTCGACGACGAGGCGGAGGCCCGGGCGCTGGGCACCGCCCGGGCCGTCGTCACCACCAGCGAGTGGACCCGTCGTCACCTGGTGACGCGCCATCCGGCGCTCGCCGACCGGATCCGGGCGGCCCCTCCCGGGGTACGCCCGGCACCTCCGACGCCCGGCTCGGTCACCGGCGACCGGCTGCTCTGCGTCGCGGCCGTCACCCGTCACAAGGGGCACGACGTGCTGGTCGACGCGCTGTCCACGCTGGTCGGGCTGCGCTGGACGATGGTGTGCGCGGGCACCCTGGCCCGAGAACCGGATCTCGTGCGGCGGCTGCGGGAACGGCTCGCCGGCGCGGGCCTCACCGAGCGGGTGCGACTCGCCGGGCCGCTGACCGGTGCGGCGCTGGACGCCGCGTACGCCGACGCCGACCTGCTGGTGCTGCCGTCGCGGGGAGAGACGTACGGGATGGTCGTCACCGAGGCGCTGGCCCGCGGCCTGCCGGTGCTGGCCACCGAGGTCGGCGGGTTGCCGGAGGCGCTCGGCCACGCGCCCGGCGGTGACCGTCCGGGCCTGCTGGTCGCACCGGACGACCCGGCCGCGCTGGCCAACGCGTTGACCCGCTGGCTGACCGACGAACCGCTGCGGGCCCGGCTGCGGCGTGCCGCTCTGGCCCGACGCGACACCCTGACCGACTGGCCGGTGACCACCGCGTCGCTGGCCGCCGCGCTGGAGGAGGTGGCGGGATGACCGTCGAGGAGACCCTGCCGTTCGCCGACTGGCTGCGACTGCGGGAGCCGGCCGACGCGGCGGCGCGCGCCGAGGACCTGCTGGACGCCGTTCGCCCCCGGCTGGCCGGTGACGCCCCGACGGTGATCCACGACCTGGGCAGCGGCACCGGCTCGATGAGCCGCTGGGTGGCCCCCCGTCTGTCCGGCCCGCAGCACTGGGTGCTGCACGACCGGGACGCCGACCTGCTGGCCCGTGCCGCCGAGGGAATGGCCGGGGTGGCCGCCGCCGATGGTGCCCCGGTCACCGTGAGCACCCGCTGCGGTGACCTCACCCGGCTCGACGCCGCCGACCTGGCCGACGCCTCCCTGGTCACCGCGTCCGCGCTGCTGGACATGCTCAGCGCCGACGAGATCGAGCGGGTGGTGGCGGCCTGTGTGGGCCGTCCGACGCTCTTCGCCCTCTCGGTGACCGGGCGGGTCCGGTTCACCCCCACCGACCCGCTGGACGTGGTGGTCGAGGCCGCGTTCAACGACCACCAACGGCGTACCGTCGACGGCCGGCGGCTGCTCGGCCCGGACGCCGTCGCCGCCACCGCCGCCGCGTTCGCCCGGCGGGGCGTGGACGTGCGGGAACGGCCCAGCCCGTGGCGGCTCGGCCCGGAGCACGCCGATCTGGTCGCCGAGTGGTTGCGGGGCTGGGTGGGCGCGGCCTGTGAGCAGCGTCCCGACCTGGCCGGACCGGCCGAGGCGTACGCCCGACGTCGGCTGGCCGACGCGGCGGCCGGGCGACTCACCGTGCTGGTCGAGCACGCAGACCTCCTCGCCGACGGATGAACCGTTCACGCCCTGGGTACGTGGACTAGGGCAAGTGGACGATCTTCAAGGGGAGGGCCGACGCCGATGTTCTGGGCCTGGGCACGAGTGGTCGGTGGGGTGGGTCTGCTCGCCGTCCTGTTGTGGCAGGTGGGCACCGGCCCGTTCCTCGCCGGGGTGCGACTGATCGACGCGCCGGCGTTGGCTGCGGCGCTGGTCATCGGGGTGCTCACCACGGTCTGCGCGGCGTGGCGGTGGAGTCTGGTCGCCGGTGGCCTGGGTGTGCGGCTGCCGCTGGCGACCGCCGTGGCGCACTGCTACCGGGCCGTGTTCCTCAACGCCACCCTGCCCGGCGGGGTGCTCGGCGACGTGCACCGGGCGGTCCGCCACGGCCGGGACGCCGGTGACGTCAGCCGGGGGATCCGCGCGGTGGTCTGGGAACGTACCGCCGGGCAGGTGGTGCTGCTCGGCGTCGCACTGGTGGTGCTCGCGGCGTTTCCGTCGCCGGTGCGCCCGTACCTGCCGGTCGCCGCCGCGCTGCTGGTCGCGGGCGGGCTGGTCGCCGTGCTGCTGGCCCGGGTCGTGCCGAACGCCGGCCCCTCGCGCTGGGCGCGGGCGGTGCGCACCGCCGTGGCGGACGTGCGGTCCGGGCTCCTGGCCCGGCGCACCTGGCTCGGCGTGCTGATCGCCTCCGCGGTGATGGTCGCCGGTCACCTGGCCACCTTCCTGGTGGCGGCACGGACCGCCGGGTCGGACGCCCCGCTGTCGCGGTTGCTGCCGTTGACGCTGCTCGCCCTGCTCGCCATGGGCCTGCCGTTGAACGTCGCCGGTTTCGGCCCCCGCGAGGGGGTGGCCGCCTGGGTGTTCGGCGCGGCCGGCCTCAGCGCGGCCGAGGGCGTCGCCACCGCCACCGTCTACGGTGCACTGATCCTGGTCGCCAGCCTGCCCGGAGCCGCCGTGCTGCTGGCCCGGCGCAACCGAGTTCCGGCCGCCGCCCGGGAAGCCGCCCCCGCCGGCGGTTGTTGATCGGTTGTGAGACGTACGCGTCGCCGCGCTCGGTGACGCCGGACAGAGGAGTCCCATGCCCGAAGCATTGCCGGTCGCCACGATCCGCACGCAGGTCACGGTGCCGTTGACGTTTCCCGACGGCTACACCACGACGGTCCGGGTGTTCTCGTTCAAGGGCCTGGTGGACGGCCGGGAGCACCTCGCCCTCGGCCTCGGCGACTGGGCGGGCGCGCTCGACCGGCTCGCCGCCGGGGGAGAGCCCCCGTTGGTCCGCCCGCACAGCGAGTGCCTGACCGGCGACGTGTTCGGCAGCCAACGCTGCGACTGCGGGCCGCAGTTGCGCGAGGCGGTGCAGCGGATCGCCGAAGCCGGCGGTTTCCTGCTCTACCTGCGTCAGGAGGGCCGCGGCATCGGTCTGTACGCCAAACTCGACGCGTACGCGTTGCAGGACGCCGGGCTGGACACCTACCAGGCCAACGTGGCGCTGGGCCGGGGCGAGGACGAGCGGGACTACACCGCCGCCGCGCAGATGCTGGCCACGCTGGACGTGCCGCGGATCCGACTGCTCAGCAGCAACCCGGACAAGGCCGAGCAGTTGACGCGGCTGGGCGTGGACGTCGTCGAGCGGGTGCCCACCAGCGTGTTCCTGTCCCCGGCCAACGCCGACTACCTGGCGGCCAAGGCGGCCAAGGCGGCGGAGACCGAGGCGGCGGAAGCACTCGCGAGTGGCACCGGCGACCGGGCTGCCCCCCGATGAGCTGCCGGCCGGAGCCCCCGCGGCCATACGTGCTGCTCAGTTGCGCCGCCTCGATCGACGGCTACATCGACGACGCCTCCGAGCAACGGTTGCTGCTGTCCAACGACGACGACCTGGACCGCGTCGACGCGGTCCGGGCCAGTTGCGACGCGATCCTCGTCGGCGCGGCCACCGTCCGCCGCGACGACCCGCGGCTGCTGGTGCGCTCGCCGAGTCGGCGGGCCGAGCGGGCCGCGTCCGGCCGACCCGAATCGCCCACCAAGGTCACCCTGACCGCCCAGGGCGACCTCGACCCGGCCGCCCGCTTCTTCACCGCCGGTGACTCGACCCGGCTCGTCTACTGCGCCACCAACGCGGTCGAGAAGACCCGGGAGCGCCTCGGTCGCCTGGCCACCGTCATCGACGCGGGCGAGCCGGTCGACCCGGGATGGCTGCTGACCGACCTGGCCACGCGGGGCGTACGGCGGCTGATGGTGGAGGGCGGCGGGACGGTGCACGCCCAGTTCCTCGCCGCCGGTCTCGCCGACGAGCTGCACCTGGTGGTCGCCCCGTTCTTCGTCGGCGACGGGCGGGCGCCCCGGTTCGTCGGCGAGGGTCACTTTCCCTGGCACCCGGGCCGTCGCGCCCGGCTGGCCGAGGCCCGGCAGATCGGCGACGTGGTCCTGCTCCGCTACGCCCTCTCCGCGCGCTGCCCCGACACCGCCTCCTGATCGTCGCGCCGGCCCGCCCGGCGCAGCCGGCGTGCTGACGGCGCGGCCTCACGATGCCGCACCGTCAGCACGCCCACACCGGTCGGGTCGGTGAGTGCTTATTCTGTCGACGGCGACGCCACTGCCCCGACAGAATCCTCGAATGCCCGTACCGTCCGTTGCCCTCCTGCGCTGGCAGTTCGACCTGACCTGGGCGCTGTTCGAGTACCACCTCGAACGACTCGACGCCGACGACTTCCTCTGGGAGCCGGCCGGGCACTGCTGGTCGGTCCGGCGCGGCGCCGACGGCACCTGGACCCCGGACTGGGCCGACACCGAACCGGACCCGGTCCCGGTGCCGACGATCGGCTGGCTCACCTGGCACATCGGCTGGTGGTGGACGGTGACGACGGATCATCTCCGAGGAGTGCCACCACGGCAGCGCGCGGCCGTGGCCTGGCCCGGCGCGGGCGAGCCGACCATCGCCTGGCTGCGGGGCCTGCGCACCGAGTGGCTGGGCCTTCTCGACCAGCTCAGCGACGCAGACCTGGACGGGCCGGCGATGTTCCCCTGGCCGGACACGACCGACCACACGGTCACGCACACGATCGCCTGGGTCAACGCCGAACTGATGAAGAACGCCGCGGAGATCGGTCAGCTCCGGTTGCTCCGTGCCGCACGGACCGGTCCGGCCGCCCGAGGGTAGGCCGACGCCGCGAACATGAGGTCAGCGGCCGGGTGGTCGGACCGACAGGTCGTGGTGGAAGACGTCGCGCGGGTCCCACCGGGCCTTGACCTGTTGCAGCCGCGGGTAGTTGGGGCCGTAGTAGAGCTCGGACCAGGGCCGGCTCGCGGTCCGGAGGTCGACGTCGGGGTAGTTGACGTACGCGCCGTCCGGGGGTATGCCGCCGGTGTCGGCGTACATGTCGCGGTAGAACTCGCGGATCCAGGCCAGGTGCCGGGAGTCCGCGGCCGGGTCGGCCCAGCCCGCCAGGTAGAACAGCACCATCGACGCGCTGCGGTGGGTGGCGGCGGTGGCGGCCGGCGGCACGGCGTTGATCGCCCCGCCGTAGGTGTTCAGACTCACCGAGCCGGCGGGCAGGTCGGTGTCGGTGCGGGTGAGGTGACGGTAGGCGGCGTGCAGCTGCCGATCGCTCAGGGCCGCGCGGTGGAACGCGGACTTGACCTTCAGCCGCCAGCCCTTGCCGTCGTCGTTCTCGCCGCCGAGCGTCGCGGCCAGCCAGGGCAACGTCTGGGCGGAGACGGTCGGCGTGACGTCGAGACCGTCACCGAGCGCCACCAGGAGTTCGTCGAACAGGTGTCGGCTGCCGTGCGGGACCTGGCCGCTGAGGGTGTGGCCGCCGGCCTGCGGACGGGACAGGATGAGTTCGGCGTACAGGTGTCTGGCCCGGGAGTCGGGCCCGCTGTGGCGGGCGCACCAGCGGCCGAAGTTGCCGGCGAGCCGGTGGAAGCCGCGCTCGTCCATGCCGGCCCACGGCCAGGTGACGGTGAAGTCCAGCAGCCGCGCGGGCGGCGTGGGCAGCGACCGGAACCAGTAACGCGTGACGACGCCGAAATTGCCCCCACCGCCACCGGTGTGCGCCCACCACAGGTCACGGTGCGGATCCGTCGGCTCGCGGGTGGCGACCACCGCCCGGGCGGTGCCGCCGCGGTCCACGACGACCACCTCGACCGCGTACAGGTGGTCGACCACGAGGCCGTGCACCCGGGAGAGGCGGCCGTAACCGCCGCCCGCGACGTGGCCGCCGACGCCCACTCCCGGGCACGATCCACCCGGGAGGGTCACCCCCCAACCGAAAAAGAGCCGGCGGTACGCCTCGCCGAGCGTCGCGCCCGCCTCGACGGCGAAGCCGTGCCCCCGCGGGTCGTGGTAGACCTCGGTCAGACCGGACAGGTCGATCACCATGCGGACCGCCGGGTCGTCCACGAACCCCTCGAAGCAGTGTCCGCCACCCCGCACCGCCACCCGCCGGCCGGTGCGGACCGCGTCCTGCACGGCCGAGACGACCTGGTCGGTCGAGCCCACCACACGCACCTCGTCCGGTCGGCCGACGAACCGGCGGTTGCCGCGGCGGACGAGGTCCGCGTACCGGGGGTCGTCCGGGAGCACCCGGACCGGGCCGAGCGGTGGCGCGCAGTCCGCTGGCGGTGGCGGGGATGCGGCGGCCGGGGACGGACAGAGGACGGCGGCAGAGGTGACTGCGCCGGCGCGGAGCAGGTCCCTGCGGCTGGGCGGATTCATGCCGTCGATCCTGTCGTCGCCGGCCGACGGTGTGCAGTACTTTCGTCACACCACGTGCCGTGACGAAAGGGGTGCGGCGGTGCTCACCGTCCGGTGTGTCGAGTGCGAGACCAACCTGCCCGTCGGCTCGGGCCGGGGGCGTCCGCGTCGCTACTGCTCCCGCCGCTGCCAGGCCCGTGCTTACCGCCGGCGCCGCGACCACGGCCCCACCGCCAGGACGCGTCGCCTCCCCGAGGTGCCTCCGCCCACCGGTGGTGAGCCCCGCGAACGGCTGGTGCGCCTGGCCGTCGAGCTGGCGGACTCCGGGGGCCTGGACCTGGTCTCCATGCGGGTCCTCGCCGACCGCGCCGCCCTGCCCGCCCACACCGTGTACCGGCACGTCCGTAACCGGGCCGAACTCCTCAGCGCGATGGCCGAGCAGATCACCGCCACCGGCATACCCACCGCGCCACTGCCGCGCGACCCACGTCAGCAGCTCGAACAGTTGGCCGGCGACGAGTGGACGATGTACCGCCGTCACCCCTGGCTGCTGGCCGTCCTCGCCACCGACCGGCCACCCACCGGCCCGGCCGTGCTCACCATGGTCGACCGGGTGGTGGCAGCGTTCACCAGCGCCGGGTACGACCCCGCCGAGGCGTTTCGTGCCTACCTGGTCCTCAGCGGCTACATCCAGGGCATGGCCCTGCTCATCCGGCACGACCCCGCCGACCCCACCTACCAGACCTGGCGGTCGGCAACCCGTTCGCGGCTGGAGCGGACCGGCCGCACCCAGGTCCGACCATGGCTGGCGGCGGCCGGTCGGACCACACCCGACACGGACCTCGACACCTGGTTCCAGTTCGGCCTGCGACGGCTGCTCGACGGGCTGCTGCCCGACCCGGCTCGATAGGGTGGCTGGCGTGCCACGACTCGTACAGATCACCCCGGACAACGTCGAAGCCGCCTGCCGGGTCAGCGTCCGGCCGGACCAGGAGAAGTTCTCGTCCCCGGTCGCCTGGTCCCTCGCCGAGGCGTACGCGCAGCCCGACGTCGCGTGGCCGCGTCTGATCGTCGAGGGCGACGAGATCGTCGGCTTCCTGATGGGCTTCTTCGACATCGTGTGGGACCCGGCCCGCCCGGACGACCGGCGCTCGGGCCTGTGGCGGCTGAACATCGCCGCCGAGCAGCAGGGTCGGGGGTACGGCCGCTTCGCGGTGGACGCCGTCCGCGCGGAAGCTCGCAGACGAGGGCACGACCGCGTCTTCACGACGTGGCACCCGGGGACGGACGGCCCGGAGCAGTTCTACCTCAGGCTCGGGTTCCGCCCCACCGGGGAGAGCAGCGACGGTGAGGTCGTCGGCGAGCTTTCCGCGCACTGAGCGGACGGCCCCGACCGTCTGCTGACCGAGTGGTCAGCGCGGCGGCGCGGCCTGCGTACGATGCGGGGTCGGGTTCCCCTCGTCGCGGCGGAGGTATCGGGCAGATGGCAGGCCAGCACGAGGGTTTCGCCCTCGGCGTCGACCTCGGTACGTCCAACACGGTCGCGGTGCTGCGCTGGCCCGACGGGCGCACCCGGCCGCTGTTGATGGACGGTCAACCGCTCAGCCCCTCCGCCGTGTACGCCGACCCGGACGGCACCCTGCACACCGGGTGGGACGCCCGGCGGTTGGCGCAGGCGGACCCGGCCCGGTTCGAGGCGAACCCGAAGCGCCGGGTGGACGAGCCGACCGTCGTTCTCGGCGACCGCTCGTACCCGCCGGCCGACCTCCTCGCCGCGGTGCTGGCGTCGGTCGCGCGGGCCGCGGTGGGCACCGTGGGCTTCCTGCCCCCGGCCGTTCTCACCTGCCCGGCCGCCTGGGACGCGACGCGACGGCAGGTGCTCGCCGACGCCCTGCTGCTGGCCGGCTGGCCGCAGGTGGCCGAGCACACCCTGGCCGGGCCGACGCCGCCGGGCACCCGGCTGCTGCGGGAGCCGGTGGCCGCCGCCCGCTACTACACGCAGGTGCTGCATCGTCCGGTGCCGGTCGGCGGCGCGATCGCGGTGTTCGACTTCGGTGGCGGCACGCTCGACGTCGCGGTGCTGCGCAACGAGGGCGCCGACCCGTGGGGCGATTCCGGGTTCCGCGTGGTCGCCGACGGTGGCCTGCCCGACCTGGGCGGCCTGGACCTCGACGCCGCCCTGGTGCGGCGGGTCGGTGAGCTGGTCGGTGAGCGGCACGCCGCACAGTGGGCCCGGCTGGTCCGCCCGGCGGACCCGGCGCAGCGCCGCGACCAGGTGCGGCTCTGGGACGAGGTACGGGGTGCGAAGGAGACGTTGTCCCGCTCCTCGCTCGCCCCGGTCGCCGTGCCGGGGGTGGCCGAGACGGTCCAGTTGACCCGGGCGGACGTCGAGCGGGCGGCCACGCCGCTGTTGCGTCGGGCGGTGGAGCGGGCCCGGGAGGTGATCGCCGCGGCCGGCCTCGGCCCCGACCAGCTCGCCGGGCTGTTCCTCGTCGGCGGCTCCTCGCGGATCCCCCTGGTGGCCCGGATGCTGCACGCCGAGCTGGGGGTCGCCCCGACCGTGCTGGACCAGCCGGAGTTGCCGGTGGCCGAGGGCGCGCTGACCGACCTGCCGCTGCGCAAGCCGCTGCTCGCCCCGGCGTACGCGGGACCACCGCTGGCACCGCCCGCACCGAACCCGCCCGCACCGAGCCCGGTGGGCCCGCCCGCGCCGGTCGTACCGTCGCAGCCCTGGCCGGGGTCGACCCCGCCTGCCGGGCCGGGCTGGGCCGGAGTGACTCCGGCCCCGCCGGCGGGTGGACCGCGCTGGCGGCGGGCGCGCTGGGTGGTGCTCGGCGCGGTGCTGGCCCTGGTCGGGGTGGGCGCCGCGACGACGATCTACCTGACCCGGGACCGCTATCCCGATCTGGAGTTCAGGTCGCTGCGTGAGCTGTCCCGGCCGGCGGCCGGCGCGGAGCGGCCAACCGACATGTGGACGGCGGTGCTCGGCGACCGGGCCTACCTCGGGTTCGCGCTGCCCGACGACCGGCTGGAGGTGGTGGCCGTCGACGCCGGCACCGGCGACGAGCTGTGGCGTGAGCAGACCGACGCGCGGGCCGACGGCTGGGAGGCGATCATCGCCGTCCCGGGGGCGGTCGCGGTCCTCGGCGACGCGCCCGGCGACAGCACCCTCCGCCCGCTGGCCGTGCTCGACGCTCGCACCGGCGCGCAGCGCTGGCAGCGGGCGGTCCGCGGTGACGACGACGTCTTCTTCGCCGACGACACGGCAGTGCTCGTGGACCGGACCGCGGCGCAACTGGTCGGCCTGCGCCTGAGCAACGGCACCCAGAAGTGGACCGAGGCCACCCCCCGCGACCAGTACGACGGCAGCCGCACCGTGGTCCGGCCGGTGGGCAGCGCACAGGCGGCGGGTGGGCCCGCCTTCCTCGACGGCACAGCCCGCAACTCGTGGACGGGCAAGGGGCGGCGACTGATCCAGATCGGCGCGGACCGGTCGGTGCGGCTGCTCGACATGGCGTCCGGCACGGTGCTGCGCCGGTGGGGCAGCGTCGCCGACCTCGACGACCTGGTGGTCGCGCACGAGGACCGCCTCTACGTGGCCGGCAACGACGGCGGGTACCAGCTGCTGTCGTACGACCTGGGTTCCGACGCGGCGCCGGTGGTGCTGCACCGGGCGGGCAACGACGACTACCGCCCGAAGGGGCTGGTGGCCTGCGGCGAGCGGCGGGCCTGCCTGTTGCAGGTGCCGAACAACGACGTCGCGCGCACCGAGGTGGTGGCGGCGACCGAGGGTGAACCCGCGATCCACTGGTCCGCGCCGGGCGTGACCGACCTGGTTCCGCTGGGGGAGCAGGTGCTCGCCCAGCGGGAGTACCCGGAACCGACCGTCACCCTCTTCGACGCCGCCGGCAAGCCGGTGCTGCGCAACCGGGGCGGTGTGGCGGTCCGGTTGGACGAGGGCAACCTGCTGGTCTTCGCCAAGGCGCCCAGCGTGGTCACGGACAACCGCGTACTGGCCGGCTTCTGGGCCGAATCCGGCGAGGTGGTCGAGTTGGGCGAGCTGAAGGACGTCCGCAGCGCGTCCTGCTCGTGGAACACCCGGGTGATCGCCTGCGGCGCGGACAAGGACTTCGTGCTGTACCGCTTCGCCGAGGACTGAGCGGGAACCGAGGACTGAGCGGGAATCAGGCGCGTACGACACTCGTGCCGTCGACGCGGACCGGGATCTCCGTCAGGCCCTTCGTGGCGGGGCCACCCAGCCGGGCACCGTCGCCGGGGGAGAAGGTCGAGTGGTGCGCGGGGCAGGTGATCACCCCGTCGCGGGGTGCGCCGACCCGGACACCCTGGTGCGGGCAGGTCGCGTCGTAGGCCTTGAAGGTGCCGGCCTCCGGCTGCACGACCAGCACGCCTTCGGTGACCGTGCCGCCGCCGACCGGAACGTCCCCGGTGCGGGCCAGCACGGTGCCGGCCGCAGCGGGCGCCGGACCGCCCGTCGAGCTGTCACCGGCGCCGCAGGCGCTCAACAGCCCGGCGGCACCGACAGCGCCCGCCCCGGCCAGCAGACCGCGCCGGCTCAGGCACCAGCGGTTGTCACGGAGGAACTCCTGTCCGTCGTACACCGTCGTCACCTCTCCGTCGGCGGACCGGACCACCGACGCCCGGTTGCTCGCCGGTCCAGCCTGCCGCACCCGGCTGAACGCGCGATGCGTCCCCGCTGAGCGGTGGCTGGGTGCGGTTGGTGGCCGAGACACCGGCTCGTACGATGCTCCGGTGAATCTTCGGGGTACGGTCCGCGCCGATCGTCCGCTGGTGGTGCTCGCCGTCGGGGAGGAGGCCCGCTACCTGCCGCCCGACCTGCCGGTGCTGCTCACCGGCATGGGCAAGGTGAACGCCGCCAGCGCGGTGGCCGCGGTGCTGGCCGCCGGGCCGCGGCCCCGCCTGCTGCTCAACCTGGGTACGGCCGGCGCATTGCGCCCCGGGTGGGCCGGCATCCACGAGGTTGCCACCGTGCTCCAACACGACCTGGACACCGACCTGCTGCGGACGCTCACCGGCGAGACCTACGGGGCGCCGCTGTCGCTGGCCACCGAGGGCGCGGTGCTGGCCACCGGTGACACCTTCGTGGCCGACGACGCCGCGCGGGACCGGTTGGCGCAGCGCGCCGACCTGGTCGACATGGAGGGGTACGCGGTGGCGTGGGCCGCCGCGCGGGCCGGTGTGCCGTGCCGGGTCGTCAAGCAGGTCAGCGACGAGGCGGGCGAGGGCGCGGCCCGGACCTGGCGGGAGTCGGTGGACGCGTGCGCCCGGGACCTCGCCGAGTGGGCCGCACGACACGTCGCCTGACCGAGAGGGATCAGTCCCAGAACCGCCGCATCCGCAGGCCCGGCGTGGTCTCCCGGGCCTCTCCGGGGGTCAGGACGTGACCGGCGAGCCCGAGCGCCACGATCGCGGTGACCAGTAACGGTGGCCACCTCCCGGCCCACGGCAGCACCAGCAGTGGCAGTGGCAGCCAGATCACCCGCCGCCACGGCACGACCATGGATATCAGCAGGGTGAACAGGATGCGGCCGATCACGAACAGCGCCGGGCCGCCCATGATCAGTAAGAGCCAGCCCGCCGGTGTCGTCCCGGTCGGCCGCGTGACGACCAGGTCGAACGACGCCGCCGTGCCGACCACGCCGGCCAGCATCACCAGGTGGGTGTACGGAGCCACCCGGGCCGGCCGGCCCGACTTCGGCCCGGCCCCGGCCTCCAGCAACTCGCCGGCCCGGAAGACGTAGACCTGCCAGAGCAGCAGCATCACGGCGAACGCGCAGAACAGCGCGGCGACCCGGAGCCCGGCCAGCGGGCCCCGGCTGACCTGGAGCGTCGGCACCAGGATGATGTCGCCGAGGGCCAGGATGATGAACTGCTGGTACCGCTCGCCCAGGTGCCCGGTGGTGCGCTCGTACTGGTCGAGGGGCACCCGGCCCAGCCGGGGCGTCGGGTAGCGGGCCGCCGCGGAGACCAGGTCGATCGTGATGGCGATGGTCCAGAGGCCCCAGTTCACCGTGCCGGACACCGCGCCGGCGATCCAGAAGACGCCGGACACCACGAACCAGAACAGGAACCGGGTCGCCCGGATCATGGCCGACCGGTGTCGTTGCCGGTGCAACGACGTGACCAGGATGATGCCGCGAACGACGTGCGTGCCGACGTACGAGAGCGCGAAGACCAGCGCGTGTCCGTCGGAGACCATCGGCAGCGACGCCGCCATCCCGACCGAACCGACCATGGCGACCATCAGGATCACCTGGATCGGGCGTTGCTGCGGGTCGTAGAACTCGGTCGTGGTGGAGGTGACCGACCAGGTCCACCAGATTGCTGTCAGCATCAGCAGCACCGTCGCCGCGTGTGACCAGGTGTGGCTTTCCGCGAGCAGCGTCGAGGTGAGCGCGAGCGAGGCCACGAAGACCACGTCGAAGAGCAGCTCCAGCAGCGTGGCCCGGGTCGACCCGTCCGGCCGGCGTATCAGTGCCGCGGTGCCTCCGGTGGTCATGCCCGGCCTCCCGCCGTGTCTCCCGAGGATTATCGGGGGCGTCGGCGGGGCCCGTCCCCGGATCGGCGATTCCCGCCCGCCGGGGAGGGCCGCGGCCGGCGGGTGCCACGGCGAGCGCCGGTCGACGCCGTGGCTGAGCGTGGCGGGTCAGTCGTCCGGTTGCCGCATCCGCAGGCCCGGCGTGGTCTCCCGGGCCGCTCCGGGAACCAGGATGTGACCGGCCAACCCGAGCGCCACGATCGTGGCCACCAGCACCGGCGGCCAGCCACCGGCCCACGGCAGCACCAGCAGCGGCAGGAGCTGCCAGGTGAATCGCCGCCACGGCTTGACCCACGACACCGCCATGGTGAACAGGACGCGGCCGACCACGAACAGCGTCGGACCGGTGATGATCAGCACGAGCCACGGCACCGGCGTCGTTCCGGTCGGCCTGGTGACGATCAGGTCGAAGGCGGCGGCGGTGCTGGCCACGCCGGCCAGCATGACCAGATGGGTGTACGGGGCCAGCCGCGTTGCCCGGCTCCCGCGGGACCCGGCCGTCACCAACAACTCGCCGGCGCGGAAGACGTAGATCTGCCAGAGCAGCAGCATGGTGGCGAAGGCGCAGAGCAGGGAGCCGAGCCGGAGATGGTCGAGATGGCCCCGGCTGACCTGCAGCGTCGGCAAGAGGATGATGTCGCCGAGGGCCAGGATGACGAACTGTTGGTACCGCTCGCCCAGGTGTTCGGTGGTCCGCCCGTACTGGGCGAGCGGTATCCGGCGCAGCCGGGGCGTGGGATAGCGGGCCGCCGCGGCGACCAGGTCGATCGTTATGGCGATCGTCCAGAGCCCCCAGTTCGGAGTCTCTGACAACGCGCCGGTGACCCAGAAGACGCCGGACACGGTGAACCAGAAGAGAAACCGGGTGGCCCGCTCCCTGGCCGTCCGGTGCCCCTGCCGGTGCAGGGCGGTGACCAGGATGACGCAGCGACTCACGTGCGTGCCGACGTACGAGATCACGAAGAGCATCAGGTGCCCGACGCTGACCATCGGCAGCGATGCCGCCATCCCCACCGACCCGACCATGGCGATCATCAGGATGGCCTGGATCGGGCGTTGCTGCGGGTCGTAGAACTCGGTCGTGGTCGCGGTGACCGACCACGTCCACCAGACGGCGGTCAGCATCAGCAGCAGCTTGGCACCGCCGGACCAGGAGAGCTCTTCGGACAACAGTTTCGATGTCAGTGCGAGGGCGGCGACGAAGACCACGTCGAAGAGCAACTCCAGCAGCGTCGCCCGGGTCGACCCCTCCAGTCGGCGTACCAGCGCCGCATTCCCTGTGGTGGTCATGCCTGGCCTCCCGCCGCGTCTCCCGGGGAATTATCGGCGGCCCCGACACGGGTCGTCCCCGGATCGGCGATTCCCGCGGGTCGGGGAAGAGGACGGCCGGAGGTTGCCACGGCCTCGAACGCCGGGCGATGCTGAGCGGCATCCATCTATCTCGATCTCCGCGGAGGCCCGGATGCGCCGCTCCCCGCTCGTCGCCCTCGTCCTGACCGTCCTCCTGCTCGTCGCGCCCGGCGCGGCGCAGGCCGCCGCCCCCGACCGGGTCGCCGCCCCCGCCGTCGACCCGGCGGCCGTGCTGGCCGGGGTACGCACCGCCGGCACCGCCTGGGGTGTCGACCCCGCCACCGGCCGGATGACCCTCACCGTCGACGACACCGTCACCCCCGCCGAGCTGCGGGCACTGCGGTCAACGGCCGACCGGGCCGGCGCGCTCCTGCGCCGCGAACCCGGAACCCTGCGCACCCTGATCGCCGCCGGGCAGGGCATCTACGGCGGCGGTGCCCGCTGCTCGCTCGGCGCGAACGTGCGCAGCGGCAGCACCTACTACGTGGTCACCGCCGGGCACTGCACCACCACCGCCAGCACCTGGTACGCCGACAGCGCCCAGACCACGGTGCTCGGCACCCGTACCGCCACCAGCTTCCCCGGCAACGACTACGGGCTGATCCGCTACACCAGCCGGATCGCGCACCCGAGCGCGGTCTACACCTATCCCGGGCTGCTGCCCATCAACGGCCCCGGCAACGCGTACGTCGGGCAGGCGGTGTGTCGCAGCGGTGTCACCACCGGCGTGCGGTGCGGCACGGTCACCGGTCTCAACCAGACCGTCAACTACTCCACCGGCGTGATCTACGGCCTGATCCGCACCAACATCTGCGCCGAGCCGGGCGACAGCGGCGGACCGCTCTACGTGGCCTTCACCGGCCGCATCCTCGGCATCCTCTCCGGCGGCAGCGGCAACTGCACCTCCGGCGGCACCACCTACTACCAGCCGATCGCGGAGGTGCTGGCCGCGTACAGCCTGACGCTGCCCTGACCCTCGGTCGCACCGGCTTGCCCGTCCCAGGAGCGACACCATAGGCTCGGCGGCGCCCAGGACTCTCGCCGCGAGGACGTGTGCTCCCATGCCGACCGACCACCGACCTGACCTGGCGTCCGTCCCGGCCGGCTCCCCGCCGGTCGAGGTGGCCGCGGTCGGCGAGACGATGGTGGTGCTCTGCCCCGCGCCGGGTGAGCCGTTGGAGCACGCCGAACAGGTCGCCGTCTCGGTCGGCGGCGCCGAGTCCAACGTGGCCGGTTACCTGGCCCGACTGGGGCACCGGGCGACCTGGGTGAGCCGGGTCGGTGACGACCCCTTCGGGCGGGCCGTCGTCCGGCACGTCGCCGCCGCCGGCGTCCGGGTCGACCAGGTGGTCGTGGACCCGGGCGCCCCCACCGGCCTGTACCTCAAGGACCCTGGCCCGGAGGGCACCGCCGTGCACTACTACCGGGCTGGGTCGGCGGCCTCCCGGATGAGCCCGGAGACGCTGGCCGACCCGGGGCTCGCCGGTGCCCGTGTGCTGCACCTGTCCGGCATCACCGCGGCGCTCTCCGCGTCCTGCCGTGCGCTGGTCGAGCACGCGGTCACCGCCCGCCCGCTGGCGGGATCACTGGTCAGCTTCGATGTCAACCACCGGGCCCGGCTGTGGCCCGCCGAGCAGGCCGCGCCGGTGCTACGCGACCTCGCCAACCGCTGTGACCTGGTCTTCGTGGGCCAGGACGAGGCGGAAACGCTGTGGGGCACCACCGACCCGCTGGCCGTACGCCGGCTGTTGCCCACACCGCGGACGGTGGTGGTCAAGGACGGCGCGGTGGGTGCCACCGCGCTGTGCCACGACGCCGAGCCGGTGTTCGTACCCGCGCCCCGGGTGGCCGTGGTGGAGCCGGTCGGCGCGGGTGACGCGTTCGCCGCCGGCTACCTGGCCGGGCTGCTGCGTGACCTGGATCCCGTGCGGCGGTTGCGTCTCGGCCACCTGGTCGCGGCGCAGGCGTTGACCAGCAGCGGCGACAACGCCCCGGTCCCGCCGTGGGCCTGGTTCGAGAGGCTGCTCGCCGCCCCCGACGAGGCCTGGTCGCCGCTCGACCTGACCGGCGCGCCGACGCCGGTCTGAGTCGTCGGTTCCCGACCGGGCCAGCAGCCAACAGACTCACCGCGATCTCAGATGGAGTGGACCATGACCACAGCGGATTTCGACCACATCTTCGGCGGCGCCCGGGTGATGGCCATCCTGCGCGGCCTGCCGGTCGCCGAGACGGTCCGGCTCGCCGAGCGGGCCTGGGACCTCGGCATCGACGTGGTGGAGGTGCCGGTGGCCACCGCCGACGCGGTGCCGGCTCTGCGCGCCGCCGTCGAGGCGGGCGCCGAGCGCGGGCGGATCGTCGGCGCGGGCACCGTGCTCGACGTCGAGCAGGTTGCCGCCTCGGCCGACGCGGGTGCCGCGTTCACCGTCGCGCCCGGCCTGGACCTCGCCGTCGCCGACGCCGCCGCGGCGCGTGGCCTGCCGCACCTGCCGGGTGTGGCCACCCCCACCGAGGCCCAGCAGGCGCTGCGGCACGGCCTCACCTGGCTCAAGGCGTTCCCCGCGATCTCGCTCGGGCCCGCCTGGTTCAAGGCCGTCGCCGGGCCGCTGCCGCAGCTGCGGTTCGTCGCGACCGGCGGCCTGGACGCCACCAACGCAGAGGCGTTCCTGCAAGCCGGCGTACGGGTGGTGGCGGTCGGTTCCGCCCTGTCCGACCCGAAGCAACTGGACCGCCTAGCCAACCTGACAAGCCCAACCCGGTAAAACACCCCCCCCGCCCCCCGCCACCGGGGTCGAGGGCTTGGGCGAGGCTTGGGTGGCGGGTTTGCGCCATGGCGTAGGTGCGTCGCGGTGCGGTGGGTGGCGAGGGTGTGCGTGGCATTGATGCTGTGCTGCGTACCGCTCCTCGACACAAAGAGGTCATCTTGGCTCTGTCACACCGGCGTCGCCGACCCGGGCTGATCGCCCTCGGCGCCGTCCTCACCCTGGCGGCCGGGCTCACCCCACCCGCCGCAGGCGCGTCCGCCGCCCCGCCGAGCACGCCCGACCGGCCGGCCGGGCTTCCCCCGGCCGCCGCCGGACGCGCGTCCACCGTCACCCTGATCACCGGCGACACGGTCACCGTCACCACCGCGGCGGACGGCAGTACGGTCTCGACCGTGCGCCGGCCGGACGGCAGCACTCCGAGCTTCCACCGCACCGTGCTCGACGGCGACACCTACGTCTATCCGGACGCGGCGCTGTCCTTTGTCACCAGTGGTGTGCTGGACCGGCAGCTGTTCAACGTCACCGAGCTGATCGCCGACGGCTACGACGACGCGCACACCGACGCGCTGCCGCTGATCGTCACCATGACCGACGCCGCCGCCCGCAACCGCACCCGCCCGGCCGTGGACGGCGCCGAACTGGTCCGGCCGTTGGACAGCGTGCAGGGCGCGGCGCTGACCCGTCAGCGCGCCACCGCCGACCGGTTCTGGACGGCGCTCACCGCCGGCTCGGCCCGTCGTGCCGGTGGCACCCCGACCCTGGCCAACGGCATCGCCAAGGTCTGGCTGGACGGCCGGGTGCACGCCGACCTCGCCGAGTCCACCGCGCAGATCGGCGCGCCGACGTTGTGGGCCCAGGGCAACACGGCCGCCGGTGTCGACGTCGCGGTGCTCGACTCCGGCGCGGACGCCGAGCACCCGGATCTGGCCGGCCAGATCGCCGAGTCCAGCAGCTTCGTGCCCGAGGAGCCGGACATCCTCGACTACAAGGGACACGGGACGCACGTCGCCTCGACGATCGCCGGCACCGGCGCCGCGTCCGGTGGTGTCGAGCGGGGCGTCGCCCCCGGCGCCCGGCTGCACGTCGGCAAGGTGCTCAACAGCGAGGGCAGCGGGCAGAACTCGTGGATCATCGCCGGCATGGAGTGGGCGGCCCGGGAGCAGAAGGCCCGGGTCGTCAGCATGAGCCTGGGCGGTGAGGCCACCGACGGCAGCGACCCGATGAGCCAGGCCGTCGAGCGACTCAGCGCCGAGACCGGCGCCCTCTTCGTGATCGCCGCCGGCAACAGCGGCCCGGCCACCATCGGCAGCCCGGGAGCCGCCGACTCGGCGCTCACCGTGGGCGCCGTCGACTCCACCGACCACCTCGCCGACTTTTCCAGCCAGGGACCACGCGCGGGTGACGGCGGGCTCAAGCCCGAGATCACCGCGCCCGGCGTGGACATCCTGGCCGCCCGTTCGCACCTCGTCCGCGGTGGCTCCGGGGACTACACGCTGATGAGCGGCACCTCGATGGCCACCCCGCACGTGGCCGGCACGGCCGCCCTGGTCGCCGCCGCGCACCCCGACTGGACCGGTCAGCGGATCAAGGAGGCGCTGGTCAGCACGGTCAGGGCCACCCCCGGATACACCCCGTACCAGGCGGGTGCCGGTCGGGTGGACGCCGTCGCCGCCGCGAACGCCACGGTGTTCGCCACCCCCAGCGCCTACTCCGGCTTCCAGGCCTGGCCACAGCAGCCGGGGATGACCGTCGACCGGACGGTCATCTACACCAACGTCGGCGGCACTCCGGTCACGCTGAAGCTGGCCCTCGACGCGTCCACCGCGCCGGCCGGCCTCTTCGCCCTCTCCACCGACACGGTCACCGTGCCGGCGGGCGGCACCGCCACCGCGACGCTGAGCGCGGCGTACGACAAGCTCCCAGTGGAGAAGCAGGTCAGCGGCATGATCGTCGCCACCGACGACGCCGGTGTGGTCCGTGGGCGCACCTTGATCGGCGCCGGCAAGGAGGGCCAGCGGCAGAACCTGACGCTGGTCGCCAAGGACCGGGACGGCAAGCCGCTCGCCGGCAAGGTCATCCTCACCACCGACGGTCTGTTCACCGCCGTGGACCTGCCCGAGAGCGGCACCGCCACGCTGCGGCTGCCGGTGGCGAGCTGGACCGGTTGGATCTCCGCCGACGTGCGCGGCGTGAACGGGCCACGCTCCAGGGGCATGGCGATGCTCAGCTTCACCGACGTCGACCTGAACACCGACCGCACCGTCACCCTGGACGCGCGTGCCGCCCGGCAGGTGCGGGCCGAGGTGCCGCAGCAGGCCACCGCCAGCGCGCTGCGGATGGACATCCACCGGTCCACGAAGAACGGCCTCACCGAGAGTCAGGTGCTGCCCGACGACTCGTACGACAGCATGTGGGCGTTGCCGACGAGCCGTAAGGTCACCGACGGTGAGTTCGAGTTCGGTGCCCGGTGGCGCCTGGAGCAGCCGGCGCTGACGGTCTCCGCCGACGGCCGCTCGTACGACGATCTGTTGGTGAAGCGGGCGACCCCGGCGATGCCGGCCGGTCGTCGTCAGCTGGACGCGGTCCACGTCGCCGACGCGTCGGCGACCGGGTTGGCCAGGCGGCCGGTCCGCGACCGGGCGGTGGTGGTCCGGCGCAGCGACACCGCGGACATCGCCACGCAGGCGCAGGCCGCGGCGGCGGCCGGGGCGAAGCTGCTGCTGGTGGTCAACGACGGCGTCGGTCGGCTGCAACCCTGGGACGAGGCGCCGTGGAGCCCGGAGAGCCCGGCGCCGGTGACCGTGGCGACGCTCACCGCCGACGAGGGCGACCAGCTCATCGCGGCGCTGGAGCGCGGCCCGGTGCGGCTGACCGTGGAGTCGCACCCGGAGACCACCTACCTGTACGACGTGGCGCACCACTGGACCGGCACGGTGCCGGCCGACCCCACCTACCGTCCGACGAAGCGGCAACTGGCCCGGGTGGACGTGGAGTTCCGCAACTACCGGCAGGGCAAGGCGCTGGAGTTCCGCACCGACGTCTGGCGCGGCATGGCGTCGAGCAACCAGGAGCCCGCCCCGGCGCAGGGCCGGCGCACCGACTGGGTCAGCGCGGACCAGCGGTGGATCGACGACGCGTTCATCGCCGGTGAGACCGGCCAGCACCTGATGGGCGTGACCACCTACCCGGCCGGCAGGGCGAGCAGCGTCCAGTGGTTCGGGCCGATCCAGCGGCCCCGGATGGGTGGTCTGAGCCACGTGCCGGTCCGCTACCTGGACACCCTCTACCTGCCGGCACCCGGTTGGGGCGACGGTGGCGGCCACATCGGTGAGGCGTCGGGCAACTTCGACAAGGTCAACCGGACCACGCTCTACCAGGGTGACCAGGAGCTGAGGTGGGGCAACGCCGAGTACCTCCAGGTCCCCGGGTTGGCCGAGCAGCGACTGCCGTACCGGCTGGTGGTGGAGAACGACCGGGCGGCCTGGACCAACCCGTACTCCCGGCAGACCCGCACCGAGTGGGCCTTCAGCTCGGCGGCCACCGGGCCGGAGTCGGCGGCGGTGCTGCCGATGATCCAGCTCGACTACCGGGTGGCCATCGACTCCGACGGCAGGGCGTCGCGGCGGGCACCGCTGACCGTGGTCGCCTCGCACCTGCCCGACGTCCTGGGAACGGTCGGCGCGGTGACCGTCGAGGTGTCCTACGACGACGGGGCGACCTGGCAGAAGCAGCGGCTGACCCGGCACGGCGACGGCTGGCGTACCTCGCTGGCCGCACCGGCGAAGGCCGGCTTCGTGAGCCTGCGCACCACCGCCCGGGACGCCGCCGGCAACACCGTGAGCCAGAGCATCAGCCGGGCGTTCGGCCTGCGCTGACGCCACGGTGGCCGGCCGCCGGTCGGGGTGCCTCGCGCATCCCGGCCGGCGGCCGGTGCGTCAGTCGTGCTCCTCGGCGAGCTGGTCCCAGTCGGTGATCACCGGCAGCAGCTTCCCGGACAGCCAGGCGGGGCTCTGGTCGTCGTGGTGTGCGTCGCCGGGCACCCCGCAGGTGCCCAGCGGGACCACCCAACGGCTGTCCTCGCGCCGGGCCAGGTCCCACACGAAGCGCGCCGCCGGCCCCCGGAAGCACCAGTGGGTGACCCCGGGCACGCTGGACGTGGCCAACACGCAGTCGTGGTCGCCGTCGAGTCGAGGGCCGGGCTCGGCGTCCGGATCGGGCAGCGCCCGCCACGCCGCCAGCCGGTGCAGGTCCCCCCAGCGCACCGGGTCGCCCGCCGCGCCGGCGACCTCCTCGGCCGCCGCGCGCACCAGAGCGGCCACGTCCACGCCGGGCAGCGGCGCCGCGCCGAGCAGGTGTTCCAGCGCGTAACCGACGCGCGGCGTCAACGCCAACCAGGGCGCGAACACCTCCGGGTACGCGGGCGGCCCGGCCAGCGCGGCCAGCGCCGGATGGGCGGCGATCCGGCGTACGACAGCGGCCCGCAGGACGGCGAACCGCGCCGCGTCGGTGCTGTCGGCGGCCATCCGTCGGTCCCAGCGCCGCAGCCGTTCACACAGCGCGGCGGTGGCCGGGTCCAGCCCGGTCAGCTCTTCCAGCACCGCCAGCAGGGGCTCGGCCGAACCCAGGTACGTGTCGGTGTGCACCCCGGCCAGCGCGTCGGCCGTCCAGTCGTGACCGGCGTCGAGCAGCTCGGCGATCCGGTGGGCCCGGTGCGGCGGGGCGAACTCGACCCCGAGCGGGGCCGCCACTCCTCGCTCGTTGGCCATCACCGCCCGGCCGACCACGGTGGCCCGGGGCATCGGCGCGTACCAGCCCTGCCAGGCGTGCCCGGCATCCCACGCGGGGACCACCCGCCGACCGTTGTCGGGATGCCGCACCGGCACCGCCCCGGCGACCCGGTGCAGCAGCCCGCCGGCGGTGTCCGCGGCCTGCACCACGTTGACCGGCTCCACCCAGTGCCGCAGCGCGTGGTCCACATCGGTCACGGTGCGGGCGCGCAGCAGCTCCGGCAGCGTCGCGAAGCCCAGCTCCGCGCGAACCCGGGGCGGGTAGCGCAGGCTGACGGCCGTCTCGTCGTCCGGCCCGCCGACCACCACCGGACCCCGGTCGGTCTCCACCACCTCGACCTCGACCGGGTCCGCCCCGGCCACCTCGATCGTCTCCAGGTGGGAGTGCGCGGGTCGCCAACCGTCCGGGCCGAGCGCCTGCACCTGTCGGCCGTCGCGGCGCAGCCGCTCGGCGTACAGGTCCTGGTAGTCGGCCATCGCGTTGGTGATCGCCCAGGCCACCGCCCCGGTGTGCCCGAAGTGCGCGATGCCCGGCACACCGGGCACCGCCAGCCCGACCACGTCGTACTCCGGGCAGGCCAGCCGAATCTGCTGGTAGACGCCGGGATCCTCGAAGAACCGGTGCGGGTCCCCGGCGAGCAGCGCGGCGCCGGTGCCGGTGCGCTCGGCGGCCAGCAGCCAACCGTTGCTGCCGGCGACGGACGGCCCGTCGGTGGCGAACGCGTCGACCGCGTCCGGGCCGAGGCGCTGCGCCACGTGCTCCCGCCAGAGCTTGCCGGGGAAGCCCGCGAACAGGATGTGGTGGCCCAACCAGACCCCGAGCGGCGTCCACGGCTCCCACCGGCCCGGGGCCAGCCCAGTGGCGGCGAACTCCGGCGCGCGGGCCGCCCCGGCGGCGAGAGCGTCGTTGACCCCGGCCACGTACGCGCCCACCCACTCGGCGGTCGCCGGGTCGAGCGCCGCGTGGCAGCGGCGTGCGGTGTCGTCGAGCCGGACCAGCCGGGCGAACCGGTCCCAGTCGAGCGCGTCGACGCCGAGGAAGGCGGCACTGGTGCCCTGGGCGCGGTGCCGCTCCACCTCGATCTGCCAGGCCCGGTCGTACGCGGTCACCCGGCCCTGCGCCGCCGCCAACTCCAGCGGGTCGCCGGCACGCAGGTGCGGCACGCCCCACGGGTCGCGGAAACGCCGGGCGTCACCGTGCGGGCCGGTCCGCTCGCCGCGCTCGCTCACGCCGGCTCCGGCGCGAGGGTGGTGGCGCGACGCCGGGCCGCCGGAACGACCAGCGGGGTGCCGGTCTCCGGGTCGTCGATGACCCGGCAGGGCAGCCCGAACACCTCCGCGACCAGGTCGGCGGTGACCACCGATGCCGGCTCCCCGGCGGCCACCACGCGTCCGTCGCGCATGGCGATCAGGTGCGTGGCGTAGCGGGCCGCGTGGTTCAGGTCGTGCAGCACGGCGACCAGTGTGCGCCCCTGCTCCTCGTGCAGACGGGCGCAGAGGTCCAGGATCTCGATCTGGTGGGCGATGTCGAGATACGTGGTCGGCTCGTCGAGCAGCAGCAGCGGGGTCTGCTGGGCCAGCGCCATGGCGATCCAGACCCGCTGCCGTTGCCCGCCGGACAGCTCGTCCACCGACCGGTCGGCCAGGTCGTCGACACCGGTGGCGGCCATCGACTCCTCGACCACCCGCTCGTCCTCGCGCGACCACTGCCGCAGCAGCCCCTGGTGGGGGTAGCGGCCCCGGGCGACCAGCTCGGCGACGGTGATCCCGTCCGGCGCGATCGACGACTGGGGGAGCAGGCCGAGCGTGCGGGCCACCTTGCGGGCTGGCAGGTCGTGGATGTCCCGCCCGTCCAGCAGCACGGTGCCGGCGCTCGGGCGCAGCATCCGCGACAGCGCGCGCAGCAGCGTCGACTTGCCGCACGCGTTCGGTCCGATGATCACCGTGAACGAGTTGTCGGGCACCGCGACGGTCAGGTTCTCGGTGATGGTGCGCTGGTCGTAGGCGAGGGTCAGCGCGGTGCCGCCGAGTCGGGAAGTGCCGGGGTGCATGGGTGCTCCTTCGAGGGCGTCGCGGGTGTTCACAGCCGGCCCGCCCGGCGTTCCATCGCCAGCAGCCAGACCAAATAGCCGCCACCGATCACTCCGGTCACCACGCCGACCGGAAGCTGGTGCCCGGGAAACGCGCGCTGGGCCACCAGGTCGGCGCCGACCAGCAGCGCCGCGCCGAGGGCCATCGACGGCAGCAGGTTCGGGCCGGGCGCCCGGGTCAGCCGCTTCGTCACGTGTGGCGCGACCAGCGCCACGAAAGACACCGGCCCGGCGGCGGCCGCCGCGAACGAGACCAGCAGCACCGCCGCCGTGAGCAGCACCAGGCGCAGCCGGCGCACGGGCACGCCGAGGGCGCTGGCGGTGTCGTCACCCAACTCCATCATCCGCAGCGCCGGGCCACAGCCGATGAGCACCACGGGCGCCAGCACGACCAGGACGACGAGCAGCGGCCCGGCGTTTGCCCAGCCCCGCCCGTCCAGGCTGCCGGTGAGCCAGAGCACCGCACGGGCGGCGTCCATCAGCGGAGCCCGGGTCAGCAGGTAGCCGTTGACCCCGGTCAGGATCGCGGAGATGCCGATGCCGACCAGGATGAGCCGGAAGCCGTGCACCCCGCGTCGCCAGGCGAGCGCGTAGATCACCAGGCCGGTGGCGAGACCACCGACGACCGCGGCGCCGGCCAACGCAAGGCTGCTGCCGCCGAGGACGATCACGACCAGCGCGCCGGCCGACGCGCCCTGGGTGAAGCCGAGGATGTCCGGGCTGCCCAGCGGGTTACGGACCAGCGACTGGAACACCGTGCCGGCCAGCGACAGCGCCGCGCCGACCAGCAGGGCGGTGACCAGCCGGGGCAGGCGCAGCTCGTGCACGATGAACTGCTCCGCCGGTGTGCCGCCGCCGACGAGGGTGCGCAGCACGTCGGCCGGGCCCATCGGATAGTCACCACTGCCCAGGGCGACCAGGCCCAACCCGGCCGCCAGCAGGGCCGCGCCGACGCCGACGGCCAACGCGCGGGGCCGGAACCGCAACGACAACCCACCCGCCGTACGCAGAACGGTCATGCCATCACTCCGCTTCGCTGCGTGCTGGCGCGGCGCGCCACAGTGCTGAGCCCGCTGGTTCGCTCGCTGTGCTCGCTCACGGGTGGGCCACCTTCGCGCGGGTGACCAGCCACAGGAACAGCGGGCCGCCCAGCACGGCGGTCACCATGCCGACCTGGAGTTCTCCGGGTCGACCCAGCACCCGGCCGAGCACGTCGGCGCCGAGCAGCAGCGCGGGCGCGAGCACCGCGCAGTACGGCAGCAGCCAGCGCAGGTCCGGGCCGGTCAGCGCGCGCACCAGGTGCGGCACCAGCAGCCCGACGAAGACGATCGGGCCGCAGGCGGCGGTCGCCGCGCCGCAGAGCAGCGTGACCGCCACGATCACGGCGGCGCGGATCAGCGCGGGTCGGGCACCCAGAGCCCGCGCGGCGTCGTCGCCGAGCGCGAGGGCGTTCAGCGGGCGGGCGGCACCGAGCGCGACCAGCAGGCCGACCAGGATGAACGGCAGGACCCGGGTCACCGTCGCGGGGTCCGCGCTGGCCAGCGAGCCGACCGTCCAGAACCGCAGCCGGTCCAGCGAGGCCGTGTCCAGCAGCATCACCGCGCTCACGTACGAGTAGAGGGTGGCGTTGAGCGCCGCGCCGGCCAGCGCGAGGCGGGCCGGGGTTGCGCCACGCCCGCCGCCGACGGCGTAGACGAGTGCGGTCACCACCGCCGCGCCGAGCAGCGCGAACCAGACGTACCCGCCGATGGCCGTGACGCCCAGGAAGGCGGCGGCGGTGGCGACGGCCGCGGACGCCCCGGCGTTGATGCCGAGCAGCCCGGGGTCGGCGAGGGGGTTGCGGGTGAGGGCCTGCATGATCGCGCCGGCCACGCCGAGCGCGGCGCCGGCCAGCAGCCCGAGCAGGGTACGCGGCAGGCGCATCCGGTGCACCACCGCGTACTCGGTGGCGTCGCGGTGCAGGAGCCCGGACCAGACGTCGGCGAGCGGCAGGGCCTTCGCTCCGACCGCGATGCTGAGCACCACGATCACCCCGAGCAGCGCCACGGCGGCGACCAGGCCGGCGGCGCGGGCCGTCCGGGTGCCGCGCCGGACCGGGGGCGCGGCCGATGTCCTGTCCGGCACCGGCGGTGTCGCCTCGGTGACGGTAGCTGTGGCGTCCAGTGTGGGCTCCGGAGTTGTGGTGGCACGGCGGACCGCTGTTGACAATGACCGAGGTTAGGCTAACCTAACCCCGCTGCCCTGGTCGAGTCCGGCCAACCCTTGATCGAAAGACAACACCATGCCCGATGCCCTGTCCGCTCGTCGCCTCTCCCGCCGTGGTCTGCTGGCCGCCGGTGGCGCTGCCACGCTGGCCACCCTGCTCGCCGCCTGCGGCAAGGACGACACCGCGAAGCCCGCCGCCGGCAACGGAAGTGGTCCCTGGTCGTTCACCGACGACCGCGGCACGAAGGTCGAGGCGGCGGCCCGTCCGACCCGCGTCGTGGCGTTCACCGGCGTGGCGGCGGCACTGGTCGATTTCGGTCTCGACAAGCAGCTCGTCGGAGTGTTCGGGGAAACCAAGCGGGCCGACGGCACGGCCGACCCCCAGGCCGGCGACCTGAACATCGAGGCCGTCGAGGTCCTCGGCAACGTGTGGGGCGAGTTCAGCCTGGAAAAGTACGCGGCGCTGCGCCCCGAGCTGCTGGTCACCCACATGTACGACCCGGACGCGCTCTGGTACGTGCCCGACGAGAGCAAGAGCAAGATCCTCCCGCTGGCGCCCAGTGTGGCGATCACCACCGCCCGGGTGCCGATGACCAAGCCGATCGAGCGCTACGCCGCGCTGGCCGAGTCGCTCGGCGCGGACCTGTCCGCCAAGAAGGTCACCGACGCGAAGGCCCGCTTCGACGCCGCCGCCGAGGCGGTCCGGCAGGCGGTCAAGGCCAACTCCGGCATCAAGGTGATGGCCTGCTCCGGCAGCCCCGACCTGTTCTACGTCTCCAACCCGAAGGTCAGCACCGACCTGATGTACTTCGCCGAGCTGGGCGTCGACATCGTGGTGCCCACCAAGCTCGAATCCGGCGACTACTTCGAGGCGCTGAGCTGGGAGAACACCGGCAAGTTCCCGGCCGACCTGATCCTGCTGGACAACCGCAGCACCGCCCTTCAGCCCAAGGACCTCACCGCCAAGCCGACCTGGCAGCAACTGCCGGCCGTCAAGGCCAACCAGGTGACGCCGTGGGACGCGGTGCCCCGCTTCTCGTACGCCGGCTCCGCGCCGCTGCTGGAGAACCTCGCCACCGCCATCCGGAACGCGAAGAAGGTCAGCTGACGCCATGAGTACGAGTACCGTCGACCCGATCGCCCTGCAGTACCGCTTCTTCGCCGCGCACGTCGTACGGGCCTGTCGGGTCGGCGCCTCGCTGATCCGGGTGACCTTCGGCGGTGCGGACCTGGTCGACTTCGCCGGCGGTGGCCGGGACCAGAGCGTGTCGCTGTTCCTGCCACACCCCGGGCAGTCCGCCCCGGTGGTCCCGGTCGAGCAGGGCGAGGACTGGTTCGGCGGGTGGCGGGCACTGCCGGCGGACGTCCGTGCGGTGATGCGCTCGTACACCATCCGGGAACACCGCCCGGCCGACGCCGAGGTCGACATCGACTTCGTCAGCCACGGCGACACCGGCCCCGCCTCCCGCTGGGCGGCCCTCGCCGGGCCCGGCGACCGGGTGCTGCTGCTCGGCCCGAGGGTCTCCGACAACCGCAGCGTCTGCTTCCGCCCGCCGGAGGAGACCGACCTCGTGGTGCTCGCGGCCGACGAGACCGCGTTGCCGGCCACCGAGGGCATCCTGGCCTGGCTTCCGGCCGGCACCCGGGTCCGTGCCTGGATCGAGGTGCCGGACGCCGCCGACATCACGGACCTGCCCACCGCGGCCGACGCGGAGATCAGGTGGATCGTGCGCGGCAGCACCCCGCCCGGCAGTGACCTGCTGGTCAGCGCGATCCGTGCCGCCCGGCTTCCCGCCGGCGCCCCCTACGCCTGGATCGCCGGCGAGTCCGGCGTGGTGCGGGCGCTGCGCCGGCACCTGGTCGGTGAGCGCGGCTTCGACCGTCGGCGGGTGACCTTCGCCGGTTACTGGCGGCGCGGGCTGTCCGAAGAGGACCTGCGCGCCGAGGCGCTGGCCGGCGCATCGGCCTGAGTGGCGACCCCCATCCGAAACGCAGCACCCCCCGAAGCGCAGCACCGCCCCGAAGCGCACCGCCGCGCCGGGGGAGGTTCCGGCTGCCCCTCGTCGAGAACGTGGAAGGACTCCCCGTGACCGTGCCGACGTACCCCGTCGAGAACACCGCGCCGTCACCCGCGCCCGCCGCCGCGCGGGCCCACCTGTTGCACGACGGCTCGGTCGAGCAGTACCGGCGGACGATCGCCGACGGCGTCGACCGGGTCGCCCGCAAGGTGGCCACCGTGGACCGTCCCGTCACCGGGATCACCCCGGCCGAGCTGGCCCCCCTGGTCGACCGGGTGGACCTCAACCGACCGTTGGGAGATGCCGGCGCCGCACTGGACGAGCTGGAGGACGTCTACCTGCGCGACGCCGTCTGGTTCCACCACCCCCGCTACCTCGCCCACCTCAACTGCCCGGTGGCCATCCCGGCGCTGCTCGGCGAGGCGGTGCTCACCGCCGTGAACTCGTCCCTGGACACCTGGGACCAGAGCGCCGGGGCGACGCTCATCGAGCGGCGGCTGATCGACTGGACCGCCGAACGGATCGGCCTCGGTCCCAGCGCGGACGGCGTCTTCACCAGCGGCGGCAGCCAGTCCAACCTCCAGGCGCTGCTGCTGGCCCGCGAGGAGGCGTGCGTCGACGCGGTCGGCCCGGCGGCCCGCGCGGAGCTGCTGCCCCGGCTGCGGGTGCTCACCTCCGCCGCTGGTCACTTCAGCGTGCAGAAGTCGGCCAAGCTGCTCGGCCTCGCCCCGGACGCCGTGATCGCGGTGCCCACCGACGCCCGGCGACGCGTCCGGGCGTCGGCCGTCCGCGAGGAGATCGCGCGGTGCCGGCAGGCCGGGCTGGTGGTGATGGCCGTCGTCGCCACCGCCGGCACCACCGACTTCGGCTCCATCGACCCGTTGACGGAGCTGTCCGGGATCTGCGCGGCGACCGGCGTCTGGCTGCACGTGGACGCCGCGTACGGCTGCGGTCTGCTGATCTCGCCGACGCGCCGGCACCTGCTCGACGGCATCGAGCACGCCGACTCGGTCACCGTCGACTTCCACAAGTCGTTCTTCCAGCCGGTCAGCTCCAGCGCGCTGCTGGTCCGCGACCGGCGGGTGCTGCGGCACGCCACCTACCACGCCGACTACCTCAACCCGGCCCGGATGGTGGAGCAGCGCATCCCCAACCAGGTCGACAAGAGCCTCCAGACGACCCGCCGCTTCGACGCGCTGAAGCTCTGGCTGACCCTGCGGGTGATGGGCCCGCACGCGCTCGGCGCGCTCTTCGACGAGGTCGTCGACCGGGCCGCCGACGCCTGGCAGTTGGTCAGCGAGGACCCCCGCTTCGAGGTGGTGACCCGCTCCGAGCTGAGCACGGTGGTCTTCCGCTACCTGCCCACCGGCCCGGGCCGGGAGTTTGCCGACGCGGCCAACCTGCACGCCCGGGAGGCACTGGCCGCGTCCGGCCTCGCCGTGGTCGCCGGGACCCGGGTGGACGGTCGGCACTTCCTGAAGTTCACCCTGCTCAACCCGGCGACCACCGTCGAGGATGTCGGCTATGTGCTCGACCTGATCGCCACCCACGCCGGCCGGTACGTGCACGACCACGTCACCGCCGACCTGACCTGTCACGTCGGCTGATGCCGATTCTGGGCCTGGAGGGCCGGATGTCCACCCACGACTTCATCGCGATCGGGCTGGGCCCGTACAACCTGGGCCTGGCCTGCCTCACCGCGCCGATCGACGAGCTGGACGGAGTGTTCCTGGAGGCCCGCCCGAGCCTCGCCTGGCACCCCGGCATGCTGCTGGAGTCGGCGCGCCTGCAGACCCCGTTCATCGCCGACCTGGTCAGCCTCGCCGACCCGACGTCGCCGTTCTCCTTCCTCAACTACCTCAAGGAAATCGGCCGGCTCTACCCGTTCTACATCCGGGAGAGTTTCTACCCGCTGCGCAGCGAGTACGACGCGTACTGCCGGTGGGCCGCGGCGAAGCTGCCGAACGTGCGTTTCGGTCAGACCGTGACCACCGTGGAGTACGACCCCGCCGACGACCGGTACGTGGTGCGGGCCAGCACCGGCACCGGGGAGACCGTCGAGTACGCGGCCCGGCACCTGGTGCTCGGCACCGGCACCCCGCCGTACCTGCCCGACGCCGTCGCCGAGCTGCCCGGGGACGCGGTACACAACTCCCGCTACCTGGAGCACCGGGAGGCGCTGCGCACCAAGCGCAGTATCACCGTGGTGGGCAGTGGGCAGAGCGCCGCCGAGATCTACCACGACCTGCTCGGTGACATCGACCGGTACGGCTACCAGCTCAACTGGGTGACCCGTTCGCCGCGGTTCTTCCCGCTCGAGTACACCAAGCTGACGCTGGAGATGACCTCACCGGACTACGTGGACTACTTCCACGCGCTGCCCGAGGCGACCCGCTACCGGCTGGAGACCGAGCAGAAGGGCCTGTTCAAGGGAATCAACGCGGATCTGATCAACGAGATCTTCGACCTGCTCTACGCGCACACCGTCGACGGCCCGGTGAACACCCGCCTGCTCACCAACACCGAGCTGGTCGGCGCCGACCACCAGGACGGTGCGTACACGCTGGGGTTGCGTCAGGTGGAGCAGGAGCAGGACTTCACCCTGCGTACCGAGGGGTTGGTGCTGGCGACCGGGTACCACTACCGGGTGCCGGAGTTCCTCGCGCCGGTGCGGGACCGGATCCGCTGGGACGGGCGCGGCCGGTTCGACGTGGCCCGCAACTACAGCATCGACCACAGCGGGCGGGGCATCTTCCTGCAGAACGCGGGCACCCACACGCACAGCATCACCTCGCCGGACCTGGGCATGGGCGCCTACCGCAACTCCTGGATCATCCGCGAGCTGCTCGGCCGGGAGTACTACCCGATCGAGAAGAGCATCACCTTCCAGGAGTTCGGGGTGACGTCGTGAGCGTCGTCTTCGCCCGCGCCGACGATCGGCTCGGCGAGTTCGCCCTGCGTACGCTCGATCCGGACGCCGACGCCGCGCTGCTGCACACCTGGGTGACCCACCCGAAGGCGGCGTTCTGGCTCATGCAGGACGCCGACCTGGCCCAGGTGACCGAGGAGTACCGGCGGATCGCCGAGCACCCGCACCACGACGCCTACCTCGGACTGTGGCGGGGGAGTCCCGCCTTCCTCGCCGAGCGCTACGACCCGGCCCACGTCGAGCTGGCCGGCCTTTACGACCACCAGCCCGGTGACGTGGGCATGCACTTCCTCTGCGCGCCCGTCGGCGCTCCGGTGCACGGCTTCACCCGCGCGGTGATCGGCACCGTGATGGCGTGGCTCTTCGCCGACCCCACGACCCGGCGGGTGGTGGTCGAGCCGGACGTGCGCAACACCGCCGTGCACGCGCTGAACGCCGCCGTCGGCTTCGAGGTCGTCGGCCCGATCGCCAAGCCCGAGAAGGACGCGCTGCTCAGCGTCTGCACCCGAGCCCAGTTCCAGGCCGCCGACCGCGCCGCCACCGCCGACCGCGCCGCTGCCACCCGAACCGAAGGAGCCCCGGCGTGACCGCCACCGCCGTTCCCACCCAGACGCCCGCCACCACCGGGCACGCCGCGCCCGGCGACCCGGTCGGGCACCTCACCCCGCAACGCTGGGCCCGGGCCAACCGGCTGCTGGTGCGCAAGGCGCTCGCCGAGTTCACCCACGAACGACTGCTCGCCCCGCAGCCCGTGCCGGGCCCCGACGACCGGCAGTTCTACGAGGTCCGCAGCGACGACGGCACGGTCACCTACCGCTTCGCCGCGCGGGTGCTCGCCCTGGCGCACTGGCAGATCGACGCCGACAGCATCACCCGGCACCGCGACGGCACCTCCCTGGCACCGGACGCCGTGGATTTCATCGTCGAGCTGCGCGACACCCTCGGACTCTCCGCGCGGGTGCTCCCGGTCTACCTGGAGGAGATCACCTCGACGCTGGCGGGCACCGCGTACAAGCTGGCCCAGGCCGCGCCGAGCGCCGCCGAGCTGGCCACGGCGGACTTCCAGACCATCGAGACGTCGATGACCGAGGGTCACCCCTGCTTCGTGGCCAACAACGGCCGGCTCGGCTTCGGCGTCGACGAGTACCACCGCTACGCCCCCGAGGCCGCCGAGGCCGTACGCCTGGAGTGGCTCGCCGCCCACCGGGACCACTCGACGTTCAGCAGCGCCGCCGACCTCGACTACGACGCGCTGATCGAGGGCGAGCTGGACGCGCAGACCCGGGCCCGGTTCGCGGCCACGATGGCCGACCTGGGCCTCGACCTCGCCGACTACCACCTGATCCCCGCGCACCCGTGGCAGTGGTGGAACAAGCTGGCGGTCACCTTCGCCGGGGAGCTGGCCGAACGCCGGCTGGTGCACCTCGGCCCCGGGCCGGACGCGTACCTCGCCCAGCAGTCCATCCGTACCTTCTTCAACGTCAGCGAGCCGAGCCGGCACTACGTGAAGACCGCGCTGTCGGTGCTGAACATGGGCTTCATGCGGGGGTTGTCGGCCGCGTACATGGCGGCCACCCCGGCGATCAACGACTGGCTGGCCGGCCTGATCGCCTCCGACGAGGTGCTGACCGGCACGGGCCTGACCGTGATCCGGGAACGGGCCGCGGTGGGTTACCGGCACCGGCAGTACGAGGCGGCGACCGAGCGCACCTCCCCGTACCGGAAGATGCTGGCCGCCCTGTGGCGGGAGAGCCCGGTGCCGAACCTGGCGCCCGGGCAGCGGCTGTCCACCATGGCCGCGCTGCTGCACGTGGACGACGACGGCGGCTCGCTGGCGGCGGCCCTGATCGCCCGGTCCGGGTTGAGCCCCGAGGTCTGGCTGCGTCGCTACCTGGACGCCTACCTGACCCCGCTGCTGCACAGCTTCTACGCCCACGACCTCGCGTTCATGCCGCACGGCGAGAACGTCATCCTGGTCCTCGACGAGCACGACACCGTCCAGCGGGTGATCTTCAAGGACATCGCCGAGGAGATCGCGGTGATGAGCGCCGACGTCGAGCTGCCCGCCGAGGTGGAGCGGATCCGCGTCGACGTGCCCGACGACACCAAGCTGCTGACCATCTTCACCGACGTGATCGACTGCTTCCTGCGTCACCTCAACGCGGTCCTGGTCGAGGCCGGCGTCCTCGCCGAGGACGACTTCTGGCGTACGGTCGCGGCCTGCGCCGCCGACTACTTCGACCGGGTGCCGCACCTGGTCGAGCGGGTTCGCCACTACGACCTGTTCGCACCGGAGTTCACGCTGTCCTGCCTCAACCGGCTCCAGCTACGCAACAACCAGCAGATGATCGATCTGGCCGACCCGTCGGCGGCTCTCCAGTTCGTCGGCACCCTCGTCAACCCGCTGGCGGCCCACGCCCCGACCCGCTGACCATGATCGGGTCTGGTCAGGATGCGCGCCAGCGGGTGCAATGGTGCCCATGGGATTCCTGAGTACCGCAAGTCTGCTCGTCGCCGTCCTGACCACCGGCCTGACCGCCGGGCTGTTCGCCGCCTTCGCGTACGCGGTCATGCCGGGCCTGGGTCGCACCGACGACCGGACGCTGGTGCTCGCCATGCAACGGATCAACGAGTCCATCCTCAACGGGTGGTTCGCGGTCTGCTTCGGGGGCGCGCTGCTGTTCACGCTGCTGGCGGCGGGGCTGCACCTGGGCGCCGAGCGCCGGGCGGCGCTGCCGTGGATCGGTGCCGCGCTGGTGCTTTACCTGGTGGTGCTCGGCGTCACCGCGGTGGTCAACGTGCCGCTGAACAACGTGCTGGCGCGCGCCGGCGAGGTCGACCGGGTCAGCGACCTGCCGGCCCTGCGGGAGCGTTTCGAGATCACCTGGGTACGCGCCAACGTCGTCCGGGCCGTCGCCTCGACCGGTGCGTTCGGGCTGCTGGCGTGGGCCCTGGTCGAGGCGGGACGGCTGGCCGGCTGAGCCGGGTGGTGGCTCAGCCGGTCTGCTCCGCCGTGCCGGCCCGCTGGAACGCGCGGGCCAACTGGGCCAGGTCGAAGCCCTCGAAGTGCTGGAGGAAACGGCGGCGTACGGCGGCCAGGTGACTGGGCCAGGACTCCTGGAGGCGGGCGAAGCCGTCGTCGGTGAGGACGGCGTTCCAGCCGCGGGCGTCCTCCTCGCACCGTTCCCGCCGGGCCAGGCCCTGTGTCTCCAGCCGGATGATCGTGCGGGTCATGCCGCTGAGCGACAGGTGGCAGAGCGCGGCGAGCTCGTGCATGCGCATCCGCCGTTCCGGTGCCTCGGAGAGGTTCATCAGGGCGATGTACTCGGTCAGTGGTAGCTGACGGTCACCGACCATGTCTGAGTCGATCGTGCGGGGCAACACGTGCATCACCTGGCCCAGTGCGCGGACCAGGGCCTCCTCATCAGGGGTGAGGGGTTGCGGAGTCGCTGCGGAGGGGTTGGGCATTCTCATATCATACTTGTTTGACTGAGCAAATGGTTACCCTCCGTGTGAGCACGGCCATAGGCAGAGTATTTGCTTGACCAATCAAGCACCGGTTAGCGTTCGGGCCGTCAGGCAAGGACCTCTGAAAGGGCATCACACATGACCAGGATCGGGATCATCCTCGGAAGCACCCGTCCGGGGCGTAACGGTGAAGCCGTCGCCCGCTGGGTGCTGGAGATCGCCAAGCAGCGCTCCGACGCGGAGTACGAGCTGATCGACCTGCTCGACTACCAGCTGCCGCACCTCGATGAGGCGTACCCGCCCTCGATGGGTCAGTACTCCCAGCCGCACACGCTGCGCTGGGCCGAGACGATCGCCTCGTACGACGGGTTCATCATCGTCACCCCCGAGTACAACCACTCCACCTCGGGCGCGCTGAAGAACGCGATCGACTTCCTCTACGCCGAGTGGAACAACAAGGCCGTCGGCTTCGTCAGCTACGGCTCGGTCGGCGGGGCGCGTGCCGTGGAGCACCTGCGCCTGATCTCCGGTGAGCTTCAGATGGCCGACGTGCGGTCGCAGGTCGCGCTGTCGCTCTTCACCGACTTCGAGAACTTCAGCACCTTCAAGCCCAACCAGTTCCAGCAGGACGCGCTGACCACCACGCTCGACCAGGTGGTCGCCTGGAGCACCGCGCTCGCTCCGCTGCGCAAGGGCTGACCGTCCCAGAGCTTTCCGGCGGCGGCCGCGGGATCCTTCCCGCGGCCGTCCGCGCATGTCGCTCCGACAGCTGAAACCGACCGAGCAGGAGCGAGGGGGTCAGCCGATGTCCTGCTGCGGCGCGGGTGGCGCGTCACCGGAGAGCTTTGCGCGTACCTGCTCTCCGCGCGGGTGGTTGATCGCGGCAAAGATCTCCAGCGCGTCCCGCCAGGCGTGGCGAGCCCCGTCGGTGTCGCCCGAGGCGTGTCGGCAGTCACCGAGGTGGTGCAGCGTCTCCGCCTCGTAGTAGCGGTCGCCGAGGCGCCGGTACATCTCAATGGCCTGCTCGTAACGTTCGCTCGCATCGGAATGCCGTCCGAGCTGGTGGAGGCTGTATCCGATGCTGTCGAGGGTGTGCGCCTGGTATGTCGGATCGTCGAGGGTCTCGAAGATCTTCAGCGCCGCCGCACAGTGGTGCAGAGCGTCGGTGTGACAGCCCTGCAACGCCAGGTACCAGCCCAGAGCGTTGAGCGCCTGGGCCTGGCCAGCCAGATTGCCGGAATCCTGATAGTGGGCAAGCGCTGCCCTGGCATGGCGTACGGCCGACGCGTGGTCGCCCATCTGCTCGCGGGCGAATCCCATCGCGCGTTCGGTGCGGGCCTGACCGTCGATGTCGCCGGCCTGAACGAAGAAGGTGAGCGCTCGGGTCTGGTGCTCAAGTGCCTCCTGGAACTTCCCCAGCTGCGCCAGCGCGTTGCCGATGTTGCGCGACGCCACGCCCTGCGCGCGAGGGTCACCGATGGCGCCACCCGCGTCCAGGGCGAGACGGAACAGCTCCGCGTACTCCGGCCAGTAACCCTGCCGGTGCAGGTAGGTGGTCATGCTCCAGGGCAGCAGGAACGCCGCGTCGTGCAGGCCGAGCGTGGACGCGAGTCTGGCCGCCGCCGACAGGTTCTTGTGTTCCTGTTGGAACCAGGCCAGTGCGCTGCGGTACGAGTCGAAGCGCGGCGGTGGACCCGGGGCGTCCGGCCTGGGCGCTGGGAAGGTCTCCCGCAGGGGATCGAGCAGCCGGTCGCCGGTGAGGCTGCACTGCAGGAAGTAGGCGACGAGTCCGGACTGGGCCCGAAGTCGATCGACGTCGGTCTCCTCCTCCTGGGCGCGCTCGAAGGCGTATGCCCGCAGGAGGTCGTGCATCCGGAACCGGCCCGGGCGATACTCCTCGACGAGATGCAGGTTCGTGAGGACGGTCAGCAGGGCGCGGGTGTTGGTGGCGTCGGCAGCCAGCAGGCTCGCCGCAGCATCGACTGAGACGTCTGCGCCGGTGTTCAGCCCGAGCAGCCGGAACAGTCTCGCGGCTGGCTCATCGAGGGCTCGGTACGACCCGGAGAAGACCGTCCGAAGGTCGGATTCCCGGTCGTCGAGCTCGAACTGACTGAGCTGGGACCGGCTGTGCTCGGCCTCGGCCGCGATCCGTTCGAGCGATGGCGTCGGTGCGACGACGACCCGAGCCGCGATGATGGCCAGACTCAACGGAAGTCCCGCGCACAGTGCCAGGAGGGCAGTGGACGCGTCGGGGGCACTGTCCAGAAGCTCGACTCCGACCGTCCGTGCCAGCAGTGACCGCGACTCCTTTTTGCTCAGTGTGTCGAGGGTGAGTGGTAGAGCCCCTTCCCTGGCAACCAGGCCGGCGAGCCGGTTCCTGCTGGTGACGATCGTGACGCAGGTCGGTGCGCCTGGCAGCAACGGTCGTACCTGGTCAGAGGTGGCGGCGTTGTCCAGTACGATCAGGATCCGCTTACCGGCTACCAGGCTACGAAAGAGGCTGACCTGCGCGTTGAAGCTCGACGGGATGCGTCCGGGAGACACGTTGAGCCCGTCGAGAAGTTCGCGGAGCGCTTCCGGGGGCGCCGTCGGCCGATCGAGGTTGAAGCCCCGCAAGTTGAGGTAGAACTGCCCGTCGGGAAACCTCTGCGAGGCGGCGTGTGCCCAGTGCAACGCCAAGGTCGTCTTCCCGATCCCGGCTGCGCCCTGGACAACCGCCACTCGTCCAGGATGTGTGATGAGCCCGTTGAGGTGATCGAGCTCGGCCTGGCGGCCCACGAAGTGACGAGGTACGGCGGGTAGCTGTCGGGGAACGACGAAGCTCTGGCTGTCGACCGCCACCGGGCCGGCCGCGATTCGCCGTTGGGCAGTGGCCCAGGCGCGTTCCCAGTCCCGATAGCGGCGTGAACCAGTGTCGACGCCGCACACGTTGAGAAAGGCGCGCAGCCAGGTCAGGGTTGGCAACTCACCACGCTCGACCTTGCTGATCTTCGAACGGGTCAGCCGTACCTCGGTGTGTCGGGTGCGCTGGTCGATGTCCCAGGTGCTGAGGCCGGTCGACGTCCGGAGTCGTCTCAGCAACGCACCAAGCTCGTCGGACGTCGTCACGTTCGTGGGGTCCACGTCCCATCCCGATCTGGTCCGGAGTCGGATGCTGTCTCCCATGATGGCGCTGGATCAGCCACGGTAGGCCCGACGACCGGGCAATCTTCGGCCGCGCCGTCTCTCTTTGTCCCGGACGAACCCGCAGCACGCAAGGTCCGAGATGGTCGTGGCACCGCAGCGCGAGACTGCGAGCCACCTCCACGTCACCATCCTCGGGAGCGCAGAGATGATCAAGCTTCGTCCGGCACTGCTGACCAGTGCCGCAACGGCGGCGACCACCTCCATCTGGGAGCAGATCGTCGCCATGATCGAGCCGATGCCGGACGCTCGGTTCGGAAACATCGTGCTGTACGCCGCCCTGTGGCTGTTGGTCTACCGCCTGCTCAACTGGCTGCTCGACTGGGCGGTGCCACCTGGCCGGACGGTCCCGGCCGCCGACGGTCAGCCGACCGCCTGCACCTGCGACCCCGCGGACCAGGGGCGTAGTTCAACCGAAGGTAGATGACTAACCTCGTCACGATGGGCCACCCTGTCAGCGCGGTCCGGCCTCCGCTGTGGAGAGACCGCACCTTCGGCACGTACTGGATCGCGCAGTCGCTCTCGGCGGCCGGCGACTCGTTCGCGTACCTGGCGGTGCCGCTGCTGGTGCTCCAGGCGACCGGGTCGGTGGCGCAGATGGGCCTGCTCACGGCCGCCGCGGGCGCGGCATCGGTCGTCGCGGGGATCTTCGGAGGGGTGCTGGTCGACCGGTACGACCGCCGCACGCTGATGATCGTGGCGGACCTGACCCGCCTGGTGCTGTACGGCCTGGTGCCGTTGGCATGGCTGGCAGGCCCTCAGGTGTGGCTGCTCTTCGTCGTGCTGCCGATCTGCGAGGCCGCCGGCATGGTGTTCCAGGTCGCCGCCGTCACCGCGGTCCGTAACCTCGTCGATCGTGATCGGCTCACCGAGGCCAACGGCCGTTTGCAGGCGACGTACGCGTCGGCGGCCGTCCTCGGGCCGCTGCTCGCCGGCGTGGTGTCGGCCCGCTTCGGCCCGTCCACCGCCATCGCCGTCAACGCGGCGAGTTTCGCGCTCTCCGCGGCCGGACTGTGGCTGATCCGACTGCGACCCGCACCGGCCGACGGCACCGCGGCGGTGGCCCGGGAGCGGCCGTTGGCCGAGTTCCTGGCCGGGGCGCGGTTCCTGTGGCGCCAGCCCGTGCTGCGCGCGCTGACCGTCCTGCTGTCGGTCTTCATCTTCCTGACCTACGGCTTCGTCGACGTGCTGATCTACCACGTCACCCATGACCTCGGCGGCTCCGAGGGCACCGTCGGCACGGTGCTCGGCCTCGCGGCGCTGGGCACGGTCGCCGGCGCGCTGCTGGTGGCCCCGCTGCGCCGACGGCGCGGGTTCGGCGCGACCTGGATCGGCGCCCACGCGGTCTGCGGGTTCGCGGTGGCGGGCGTCGGCATCGCGACGAGCGTGCCCGCGGTCACCGCGCTGACCGCCGTGTACCTCTGCTGCCTCAGCATCGGCGGCATCTGTTCCATGTCGCTGCGCCAGGAGATCACCCCTGACCACCTACTCGGCCGGGTCACGTCGGCGTTCTGGAGCACGCACTACGCGCTCGGCCCGGCTGGCGCAGTTGTACTGACCTGGGCCGCCGCCCGCTTCGGCGTCGCGGCCGTCACGCTCGCGGCCGGAGCGGGGTG
>NZ_JAKKFI010000044.1 GCF_022230955.1 Micromonospora cabrerizensis | reverse complement strand
ACGTCACCCGGCCGTGTCGCGCCACGGCGCTGGCGCGGGGCGCGGTGCGCCCGCCGGGGGTGCGTCGCGGTGCTTCGGCGGGCGTCCACTCCGGCACGCCCCAGGCCCGGGAGCCCCGGCGGTGAGCCGTCCGGCCGAACCGCGCGCACACGGGCCGCCGCAGGCAGCACCCAAACGTCGAATGTTATCGATAACACCCGCAACGCAAACCGCCGCGAGATGCACCGGTCACTCGCCGGGGCGCTCACCCGGGTGCCCGTGCGGCGGTCGTCGGCGGTTCCATAGATCCGACCAAGAGATCGCAACGCGTCGATGATGTTATCGCCAACATCATCGGCGACCGGCACGCGGTCGCCGTCGGGTAGCCGTCTCGTGGTGGCGGAGGGTGGGACCTTGTCGTCGTGCCCGCTGGGGGGCGTCCGGGCGGTGGTCGGTCCGTGCGACAACCCCGTCCGGAGTGCGGCGGCAGCGTGCGGAACCGGATTCGCGCCTTTTGCGCTGGTCCGTTATCGACGCTCCCGAGTCGGCCCGTCCTTGGCGTTCCGTTACGGAGCTGTTGCGGGCAGATGTCTTGACGAGGCTGGATGTGAGCGTTAACACTATCCCCGTTAACGGTGGAGGTGAACATGAACCGTGTGGACGGAGCAGGCGACCGCTATGTCGTCGGTGTCGACTACGGCACCCTGTCCGGGCGCGCTCTGGTGGTCCGTGTCGGTGATGGTGCCGAGTTGGGGACCGCGGTGCACGAGTACGGCGACGCAGTGATCAGCACGGCGCTTCCGGGAGGTCGAGCGCTTCCCCCGGACTGGGCCCTGCAGAACCCGGAGGACTACCGCGACGTGCTGCGGTACGCCGTCCCGGCGGCGGTGTCCGCCGCGGGCGTGGATCCGGCCGCGGTCGTCGGCATCGGCATCGACTTCACCGCCTGCACGGTGCTGCCGACGAACGCCGACGGCGTCCCGCTCTGCGAGGATCCGGAGCTGCGCGACCGACCGCACGCCTGGGTCAAGCTGTGGAAGCACCACGCGGCGCAGACGCACGCCGACCGGATCAACGCGCTGGCCCACGAGCGGGCCGAGCCGTGGATCGGCCGGTACGGCGGCAAGATCTCCGCCGAGTGGCAGTACGCCAAGGGGCTCCAGATGCTGGAGGAGGACCCCGAGGTCTACCACCGCGCGGAGCGTTTCATCGAGGCGGCCGACTGGATCGTCTGGCAGCTCTGCGGCACCGAGACCCGCAACGTCTGCACGGCCGGCTACAAGGGCATCCTTCAGGACGGCCAGTACCCGAGTGCGGACTTCCTGACCTCGCTCAACCCCGGGTTCGGCGACTTCGTGACCAAGCTGGACGGTCCGTTGCTGCCGCTGGGCGCCCGGGCCGGCTCGCTCACCGCGCAGGCTGCCGCCTGGACCGGCCTGCCGGAGGGGATCGCGGTCGCCGTCGGCAACGTCGACGCCCACGTCACCGCGGCGTCCGCCCAGGCCGTGGAGCCCGGCCGGCTCGTCGCCATCATGGGCACCTCGACCTGCCACGTGGTCAACGGCGCCCAGGTCGCCGAGGTGGCCGGGATGTGCGGTGTCGTGGACGGCGGCATCAGCCCCGGTGCGTGGGGTTACGAGGCCGGGCAGAGCGGTGTCGGCGACATCTTCGGCTGGTTCGTCGAGCACGCGGCTCCGGCCGGCGTCGACTCGCACGAGCGCCTCACCGAGCTGGCCGCGAGCCAGCCGGTCGGCGCACACGGTCTGGTCGCCCTGGACTGGTGGAACGGCAACCGTTCCCTGCTGGTCAACCACGACCTCAGCGGGATGATCGTCGGGATGACCCTGGCCACCCGGCCGCAGGACGTCTACCGGGCGCTGCTGGAGTCCACCGCGTACGGCACTCGGATGATCATCGAGGCGTTCGTCGAGGCCGGAGTCGCGGTGAACGACCTCGTGATCGCCGGCGGTCTCACCAACAACGCGCTGCTGATGCAGATCTACGCCGACGTGACCAGGCGGCCACTGAACATCATCGCCTCGGCGCAGGGGCCGGCGCTGGGATCGGCGATCCACGCCGCCGTGGCCGCCGGTGAGTTCCCCTCGGTCCACGAGGCGTCGCAGGCGATGGGCCGCGTGCACGAGGCCGTCTACCGACCGGACCCCGAGCGGGCGCGCGCGTACGACGCCCTCTACGCCGAGTACCGGACGCTGCACGACCACTTCGGTCGCGGCGGCAACGACGTCATGCTCCGCCTGCGGGCGATCCGCAACGCGGCAGCCGGAACCGCTGCGGCCGCACCCGAGGCCGCGTTGGAGGTGGTCGCATGAGCACCGAGGTGACCCGACAGATCCGCGAGCTGCGCGAGACCGTCGCCCGCCTGCACTCCGAGCTGACCCGGTACGGCCTGGTCGCCTGGACCTCCGGCAACGTCTCCGCGCGGGTCCCCGGCCAGGATCTGCTGGTCATCAAGCCGAGCGGCGTCAGCTACGACGACCTCACCGCGGACACCATGGTGGTGTGTGACCTCGACGGCGCTCTCGTCGAGGGCGACTTCGCCCCGTCCAGTGACACCGCCGCGCACGCCTACGTCTACCGGGCCATGCCCGAGGTTGGTGGGGTCGTGCACACGCACAGCTCGTACGCCACCGCGTGGGCCGCCTGCGGCGAGGCGATCCCGTGCCACCTCACCGCGCAGGCCGACGAGTTCGGCGGGGAGATCCCGATCGGCCCGTTCGCTCTGATCGGCGGCGATGACATCGGCAAGGGCATCGTCGCCACGCTCGCCGGTCACCGCTCACCCGCGGTGCTGATGCGCAACCACGGCGTCTTCACCATCGGCCGGGACGCCCGCGCTGCGGTCAAGGCCGCGGTCATGTGCGAGGACGTGGCCCGTACGGCACATCTGGCCCACGCACTGGGGCAGCCCGTGCCGATGGCGCAGGCAGACATCGATGCTCTTTATGACCGTTACCAGAACGTCTACGGTCAACAACCAGTCCCACCCGCGGGTTCCTGACCGTTCGGCCAGGCCGAAGCCCGCTGGTCTGCACCACCGACGCACCAGCACGCACCAGCACGCACCACCCGCGTACGCCGCTCTTTTCGCACCTCGGCGGTTGGCGCGGTTCCCCACCACACTGAGCCAAGGAGATCCGATGAGAAAGATGCGAACGCAGTCCGCTCCGTGGCGCGCTGCCGCGGTCCTCGCCAGCGTGCTGCTCGTCGGCGGCGTGGCGGCCTGCGGCAACAGCGACACCGGCGGTGGCGGTTCCAAGGACGACGGCAAGATCACGATGGGCTTCTCCCAGGTCGGCGCGGAGAGCGGCTGGCGTACCGCGAACACCACCTCGATCAAGGAGGCCGCCGCTGCGGCCGGAGTCGAGCTGAAGTTCGACGACGCTCAGCAGAAGCAGGAAAACCAAATCAAGGCGATCCGCAACTACATCCAGCAGAAGGTCGACGTGATCGCCTTCTCGCCGGTGGTGGAGTCCGGGTGGGACACCGTGCTCAAGGAGGCCAAGGACGCCGACATCCCGGTCATCCTGACCGACCGCTCGGTGGACTCGGCCGACAAGAGCCTGTACAAGACCTTCCTCGGCTCGGACTTCGTCAAGGAGGGTCGGCTCGCCGGTGAGTGGCTGGTCGAGCAGAAGAAGACCGCCTCGGGCCCGGTGAACATCGTCGAGCTGCAGGGCAACACCGGTGCGGCGCCGGCGAACGACCGTAAGAAGGGCTTCGCCGAGGCGATCGCCGCCAACCCGAACCTGAAGGTCATCGCCTCCCAGCCGGGTGACTTCACCCGCGCCGGCGGCAAGCAGGTCATGGAGCAGTTCCTCAAGGCCAACCCGAAGATCGACGTGTTGTTCGCGCACAACGACGACATGGGCCTGGGCGCGCTCGAGGCGATCACCGCTGCCGGCAAGGTTCCCGGCAAGGACATCACCATCATCACGGTCGACGCTGTCAAGGACGGTATGCAGGCTCTCGCCGACGGGAAGTTCAACTTCATCGCGGAGTGCAGCCCGCTGCTCGGCCCGCAGCTGATGGACCTCGCCAAGAAGGTGCACGCCGGCGAGCAGGTGGCGCCTCGGATCGAGACCGAGGAGACCACCTTCACCCAGGCGCAGGCCAAGGAAGCACTGCCCAACCGCAAGTACTGATCGACGCCGGGGTCGCCGCGCTCGCGCGGCGGCCCCGCCGCGCCGTCCCCCTACCCGCAACGGACCGGGCTCGGCCCGCGACCACCCCGTGGCAACACGCCCGCCCGGACGACCCGCAGGGACGACCGGGCGGGCGCACGGGGCGGTGGCGGCCCTTCCGTGTCGACAACCCAGAAGAGGTCTGATGGGATGACGGATAGCCGTCCGGTCCTGACGATGACCGGGATCAGCAAGTCCTTCCCCGGGGTGCGCGCACTCCACGACGTCAACTTCCGGCTCTTCCCCGGCGAGGTGCACGCCCTGATGGGCGAGAACGGCGCCGGCAAGTCGACCCTCATCAAGGTGCTGACCGGCGTCTACGACACCGACGAGGGCACGATCACCCTCGACGGCGAGCCGGTCTCCTTCAGTGGGCCGATGCAGGCGACCGCCGCCGGGGTGAGCACGGTCTTCCAGGAGGTGAACCTCTGCACCAACCTGTCGGTGGCGGAGAACATCTTCATCGGCCGCGAGCCCCGACGCCTCGGCGCCGTGCACTGGGGTGAGGTGCGCCGCCGCGCCCGGGCCCTGCTGGCCCGCCTCGACCTCGACCTCGACGTCAGCGCGCCGCTCGGCTCGTACTCCCTGGCGATCCAGCAGATGGTCGCCATCGCCCGCGCGATCGACATCAAGGCTCGGGTGCTGATCCTGGACGAGCCGACGTCCAGCCTGGACGCCGGCGAGGTGGCCCAGTTGTTCCGCATCATGCGGCAGCTGCGCGACGAGGGCATCGCGATCCTCTTCGTGACCCACTTCCTCGACCAGGTCTACGAGATCGCCGACCGGATCACGGTGTTGCGTAACGGCGGGCTCGTCGGTGAGTACCTGACCGCCGAGCTGCCTCAGCTCTCCCTGGTCGAAAAGATGATCGGCAAGGAGCTCGACGTCCTCGAGGGCATCGAGGAGCACTCCCGACGGGACCTGGCGGCGCTGGAGGAGGGCACCCCCCTGGTGGCGGTGTCGAACTTCGGCCGCGGTGGCGCGGTCGAGCCGTTCAGCCTCACCATCCACGCCGGCGAGGTGGTGGGCCTGGCCGGCCTGCTGGGCTCCGGGCGTACCGAGGTGGCGCGGCTGTTGTTCGGCGCCGACCGGACCGACGGCGGGCAGGTCGCGGTGGACGGCACGGCCAGCAGCCTGCGTACCCCCGCCCAGGCCATCGACCACGGCATCGGCTTCTGTTCGGAGAACCGTCGCGCGGAGGGCATCGTCGCCGACCTGTCGGTCCGCGAGAACATGATCCTCGCCATGCAGGCCGCCCGCGGCTGGTTGCGGCCCGTCCCGCGTCGCCGGCAGGACGAGCTGGTCGACAAGTACGTCAAGGCACTCAACATCCGACCGGCGGACCCGGAGGTGCCGGTCCGCAACCTCTCCGGTGGCAACCAGCAGAAGGTGCTCCTGGCCCGGTGGCTGATCACCGAGCCGCGGCTGTTGATCCTCGACGAGCCGACCCGGGGCATCGACATCGGCGCGAAGACCGAGATCCAGAAGCTCGTGACCCAGTTGTCCGACGGTGGCATGGCGGTGCTGTTCATCTCCGCCGAGCTGGAGGAGGTGCTGCGCCTCAGCCACAAGGTGGCCGTGATGCGGGACCGGCAGATGGTCGCGCAGCTCGCCAACGACGACACCCTGGACGCGGACCGCATCATGCAGACGATCGCCAGTGGGTCCCACCGGGAGGAGGCAGACCGATGAACGCCACCATGGGCCGCTACCGGGCGGTGACCGGTCACCGGCTGTTCTGGCCCGCCGCCGTGCTGGTCGTCATGCTCGCCGCGAACACGATCTACCGGCCCGGGTTCCTGTCGATCGAGCTCAAGGACGGGCACCTGTACGGCTCGCCGATCGACATCCTGCGGCTGAGCGCACCGCTGATCCTCGTCGCGCTGGGGATGACCCTCGTCATCTCGACCGGCGGCATCGACCTGTCGGTGGGGTCGGTCTGTGCGATCAGCGGCGCGATCGCCTGCATGTACATCAGCAAGCAGTCCGACCAGAACAGCCTTGTCGTGGTGCTGACCGCCCTCGCGATGGCGCTGGGGGTCGCGCTCGTGCTCGGGGCCTGGAACGGAGTGCTGGTGGCCGTGATCGGGATCCAACCGATCATCGCCACCCTGATCCTGATGGTGGCCGGCCGGGGTCTCGCCCAGCTGATCACCCAGGGTCAGATCATCACCATCAACTCCGAGCCGTTCCGGGCGATCGGGCTGGGCCACCTGTTCACCCTGCCGCTGGCCATCTTCATCGCCCTCGCCGCGGCTCTGCTCGTCGCCGCGTTCACCCGGCGCACCGCACTCGGGATGATCGTCGAGTCGGTGGGTGGTAACGCCGAGGCGAGCCGGTTGGCCGGCATCCGCTCCGGCCGGGTCATCTTCCTCGCGTACGTGCTCAGCGCCGCCTGTGCCGCGATCGCCGGTTTCATGATGACGGCCAACGTCTCCAGTGCCGACGGCAACGCGGTCGGCCTCTGGGTGGAGCTGGACGCCATCCTCGCCGTCGTCATCGGCGGTACGTCGCTCGCCGGTGGTCGGTTCTTCCTCAGTGGCACGATCCTCGGCGCGCTGATCATCCAGACGCTGACCACCACGGTGTACGCCATGGACATCTCACCGCAGACCTCGCTGCTGTTCAAAGCGGTCGTCGTCATCGCCGTCTGCCTGATCCAGGCGCCGGCCTTCCGGGCCCGGTTCGCCCGCCGCAGGCGCAGCGCCCCGAAGCCCGACACCATCGCCGACAAGCCGAAGGAGCAGGTACCGGCATGACCACTGGATCGCTCACCGCTGGTCGTGCCCGGTTCCGGCTGCCGAGGCGGCAGATACCGGTGCTGGCCACGCTCGTCCTCCTGCTGGTGATGTACGGCATCGGGGTGTCCCAGTACCAGGCGTTCTCGAACGTGCAGGTCATCTTCAACGTCTTCATCGACAACGGTTTCCTGCTCGTGGTCGCGATCGGGATGACCTTCGTGATCCTCACCGGCGGCATCGACCTGTCGGTCGGGTCGGTCGTGGCGATGACGGCGATGGTGTCGGCCTGGCTGCTCCAGGAAGGCCTGCCGGCGGCCCTGGTGCTCGTCATCGCCCTGCTCATCGGGCCGACGCTCGGTCTGCTGATGGGCTGCGCCATCCACTTCTTCGAGATCCAGCCGTTCATCGTCACGCTCGCCGGGATGTTCTTCGCCCGGGGGATGTGCACGTTCATCTCCGGCTCGTCCATCCCGATCACCGACGGGTTCTGGACCAGGATGTCGCAGGAACGGATCGGCGATCCCCGAGGCAACTTCGTCTCGATCAGCGTGCTGATCGCCTTCGTCGTGGTCGCCGTCGCCGCGTACGTGCTGGCCTACACCCGGCTGGGACGCAACGTGTACGCCATCGGCGGCAACCCACAGTCGGCCCTGCTGATGGGTCTGCCGGTGGGGCGGACCAGGATCGCCGTCTACACCATCAGCGGTCTGTGCTCCGCGATCGGTGGGATCCTGCTGTCCTTCTACACCCTCTCCGGCGCACCGTTGATCGCCGTCGGGATGGAGCTGGACGTCATCGCCGCCGTCGTCATCGGAGGCACGGTGCTCACCGGCGGCTCGGGTTACGTGTTCGGCACGGTGCTCGGCGTCCTGGTGCTGGGCGTGATCCAGACCCTCATCACCTTCGACGGGAGTCTCAACTCCTGGTGGACCAAGATCGTGATCGGCGGTCTGCTCTTCGCGTTCATCCTCCTCCAACGCCTCATCGGAATCCGTTACAAGTGACCGCCCCTCTCGCGGAAGGCAACCCCATGGCACCACACACCGAACCCGAGATCTGGTTCCTCACCGGCAGCCAAGGCATGTACGGCGAGGAGACGCTCCGGCAGGTCGCCGAGCAGTCTCGCCAGATCGCGGCCGCGCTCGACGACTCGCCGCAGATTCCCGCCCGGGTGGTCTGGAAGCCCGTCCTGACCAACAGCAGCGAGATCCTGCAGGTCTGCCGGGAGGCCGCGGCCCAGGGCGCCATCGGGGTCATCGCGTGGATGCACACCTTCTCACCGGCGAAGATGTGGATCGCCGGTCTGGACGCGCTGCAGACCCCGCTGCTGCACCTGCACACGCAGGCCAACGTCCTGTTGCCGTGGAACGACATCGACATGGACTTCATGAACCTGAACCAGGCCGCGCACGGCGACCGCGAGTTCGGGTACATCCAGACCCGTCTCGGTGTGGCCCGCAAGACGGTGGCCGGGCACGTCAGCGACCCGCGGGTGAGTGCCCGGGTCGGGGCGTGGGCCCGCGCCGCGCTCGGTTGGTCGGCGATGCGGTCGCTGCGCCTGGCCCGCTTCGGCGACAACATGCGCGACGTGGCGGTGACCGAGGGCGACAAGGTCGAGGCGGAGCTGCGGTTCGGGGTGTCGGTCAACACCTACGGGGTCAACGACCTGGTCGAGGTGGTCGGCGAGGTCACCGACGCGCAGGTGGACGACCTCGTCAAGGAGTACGAGGACACGTACCGGGTCGTCGCGGACCTGCTCTCCGGGGGTGAGCGGCACGACTCCCTGCGGTATGCGGCCCGCCTGGAGCTGGGCATGCGTACCTTCCTGGACGAGGGCGGGTTCCGGGCCTTCACCACGAACTTCGAGGACCTCGGTGGCCTGCGTCAGCTGCCCGGCATCGCCGTGCAGCGGCTGATGGCCGACGGCTACGGCTTCGGTGGCGAGGGTGACTGGAAGACCTCGGTGCTGGTCCGGACCCTCAAGGCGATGTCGGTGGGCGTGGACGGCGGCACGTCGTTCATGGAGGACTACACCTACGACCTCACCCCGGGTGAGGAGCTGGTGCTCGGCGCCCACATGCTGGAGGTCTGCCCGACCATCGCGTCCGGCGTGCCGAACGTGGAGATCCACCCGCTGAGCATCGGCGGGCGGGAGGACCCGGTCCGGCTGGTCTTCGACGCCGCGCCCGGCCCGGCGGTGGTGCTCGGGTTGGCCGACATGGGGGAGCGCTTCCGGCTCGTCGCCAACGAGATCGACGTCGTCGCCCCGCCGCAGCCGCTGCGCCGGCTGCCGGTGGCCCGCGCGGTCTGGCGTCCGCGACCTGACCTGCCGGTCTCGGCGGAGTCGTGGATCACCGCGGGCGCGCCGCACCACACCGTTCTGTCGCAGGCGGTGGGGGTGGAGGAGTTGCACGACCTGGCCGAGATGAGCCGCACCGAACTGGTCGTCATCGACGCCGACACCCAGCCGCGTCGTTTCGCCGACGAGATCCGCTGGAACCAGGCCTACTACCGGTTGGCGCGCGGCTTCTGAGCCGGGCGGCTGAGCCGCGTCACGCGACGGGTGGTCCCGTCCCTGCCCGCATCCCTCGGGCAGGGGCTGGGCCACCCGTTCGCGTGCGCGCTAGCACGACCGCGAGCCGATTGGGTTACGTCTTGACTAAGGGCGTGTTATCGCTCACAGTCTATAACTAAGACGGTCGATGTCTGTGGCTGGCCCGGCCGCGATCACGTCCCTCACCCGCGCGCGCGAATCAGCGCCGTGAAGCACGGTGAGTGATGTTAGCGATCACATTCGGCGATCGGGTCAGTTCGGCGCACCGCCCGGTGCCCTGGATACCGGCCCAGGCCGTTCGGTTCGCAACGTCAAAGGAGGATCATGGTTGCCATCGGTCGGGTTCCCTGGACAACACCAGCGCGAGGGCGCGGTCGGCTGTCGCGACTCGTCGCCGCCGCGGTCGCGGTGGTCGTCGGCGGGGCTCTGGCGGCTGTCGCGCCGACCGCCGCGTCAGCGGCGACTGTCGACACCAACGCCTACTACGTGCTGGTGAACCGCAACAGTGGTAAGGCGTTGGACCTGTACGCCTCGGCCACCAACGACGGGGCGCGGATCAGCCAGTGGACGCGTAACAACGGCGTGAACCAGCAGTGGCAGTTCGTGGACTCCGGGGGTGGCTACTACCGGATCAAGTCGCGCCACTCGGGCAAGGTGCTCGACGTCAGTGGCTTCTCCACCGCCGACGGTGCCGCGATCGTGCAGTGGGCCGATCTCAACGGGACGAACCAGCAGTTCCGGCTGGCCGACTCGGACGGTGGCTTCGTGCGGCTGATCAACCGCAACAGCAACAAGGCCGCCGAGGTGCAGGGCGCGTCCACCGCCGACGGCGGGAACGTCGTGCAGTACGCCGACTGGGGCGGCACCAACCAGCAGTGGCAACTCGTCCAGGTCGGCGGCAGCAACCCCGGCAACCCCGGCACGTCGTACCCGAACCCGGTGGTCTGGCAGGACTTCGCCGACGTCGACATCATCCGGGTCGACAACGCCTACTACATGTCGGCGTCGACCATGCACTACTCGCCGGGAGCGCCGGTGCTGCGCTCGTACGACCTGGTGAACTGGGAGTTCGCCGGTCACTCCGTGCCCAGGCTCGACTTCGGCGCGAAGTACGACATGAGCGGCGGCAACGCGTACGTCGACGGGATCTGGGCGTCGACGCTGAACTACCGACCGAGCAACAAGACGTACTACTGGGCGGGGTGCATCGACTTCGCGCAGACCCACATCTACACCGCGTCCGCAGTCGACGGCGCGTGGAGCAAGCACACCACCATCCCGAACTGCTACTACGACGCCGGCTTGCTGGTCGACGACAACGACACCATGTACGTGGCGTACGGCAACGGCACCATCAGCGTCGCGCAGTTGTCCGCGGACGGGAAGTCGCAGGTTCGCGCCCAGCAGGTGTACACCACCCCGTCGAGCATCGGCACGCTGGAGGGCGCCCGGTTCTACAAGCGCAACGGCGCCTACTACATCTGGCTCACCCGCCCCGCCAACGGCCAGTACGTGCTGAAGTCGACCAACGGCCCGTTCGGCCCGTACGAGCAGCGGCAGGTGCTGCTCAACCTGCCCGGCCCGATCTCCGGCGGCGGCGTGCCGCACCAGGGTGGGCTGGTGCAGACCCAGAACGGCGACTGGTACTACATGTCCTTCGTCGACGCGTACCCCGGTGGTCGGATGCCGGCGATGGCCCCGATCACCTGGAGCAGCGACGGCTGGCCGGTGCTGCAGACGGTCAACGGCGCCTGGGGCGCCTCGTACCCGAAGCCGAACCTGCCCGCGCCACCGCGCGCGGTCAAGCCGCTGACCGGCACCGACACGTTCGCCGGCACCACTCTCGGACCACAGTGGGAGTGGAACCACAACCCGGACAACAGCAAGTGGTCGGTCAACAACGGGCTGAACCTCCAGGCCGCCACCGTCACCGGCGACCTGTACAAGGCACGCAACACGCTGACCCACCGCATCCAGGGCCCCACCTCGACGGCGACGATCGAGTTGGACTACTCCACGATGCGCGACGGTGACCGCACCGGCCTGGCGGTGCTGCGCAACTCGTCGGCCTGGATCGGCGTCCGGCGGGACAACGGGTCGACCCGTCTGGTCATGCAGAACGGCCTGACGATGGACGGCAGCTGGAACACCACCAGCACCGGCAGCGAGGTGGCGAGCACCCCCGTCTCGGGTGGTCGGATCTGGTTGCGGGCCAACGCCGACATCAGACCCGGGTCCGGTCGGCAGGCGCGGTTCTCGTACAGCACGGACGGGGTCAACTTCACCTCGTTCGGCAATGCCCTCACCCTGGCGAACAACTGGCAGTTCTTCATGGGCTACCGGTTCGCCATCTTCAACCACGCAACCCAGGCGCTCGGTGGCGCGGTCACCGTTCGCAGGTTCGACCTGACAACGCCGTGACACCAGTCACACCAGGATCGGGCTGATCCGGTGGCGCCGGCCCGGACGTGCCCGCCGGCTCGTCGAGCCCGCGCCACCGCGTGACGCCCTCGCCGGCCTGCTCCACGCTCTGTCCACGGAGCGTGGGGCGGGCCGGCGTGGCGTCGGGGATCGACGGCGTACGCCGCTTGGCGGCGTACTCCAGGTGGGGGCTGCGTTGTGCGGCTCGGCGCGTTGCGCGGACCCCCTACCGCCGTCCCGTGTTCGGGGCGGTGGCTGGCGTAGACTGTCGGCGATCCAGCGCTGGTCACCTGGGATTCAGCACCGGCGTGGTGACTGAGCGAGGGGGATCGGGCCGGGCCGCTCCAGTCGACGTCGACGGGCTGCGGGCCGGAGATGTAGCGGGGGGAGCGAAATGGCCGTCCACGGTCCCGCGATGACGGACGTTGCTCGTCTCGCCGGTGTCTCCCATCAGACGGTGTCGCGGGTGCTCAACGGGCACCCCAACGTCCGTGAGCAGACCCGGCTCCGGGTGCGCGCGGCGATCGCCGAACTCGGTTACCGCCCGAACGGCGCGGCACGCGCGCTGGTGACCGGTCGGTCGCAGGTCATCGGCGTGGTCGCACAGAACACGACGCTCTACGGTCCCGCGTCACTGCTGGCGGCGTTGGAGCAGACCGCCGCCGAAGAGGGTTTCGCGGTGAGTGTCGGCAGCGTCCGCAACCTGGACCACCGGTCCATCTCGGCGGCCGTCGAGCGGCACCTGTCGCACCGCGTCGCCGGCATCGTGGTCATCGCGCCGGTCGAGTCGGCCGGTGAGGCGCTGGAACGCCTGCCGAAGGATGTCCCACTGGTCACGGTCGACGGTGACCCGAGCCGACCGGTGCCACTGGTGACGGTCGACCAGGTGGCGGGCGCCCGGGCGGCGACGCAACATCTGCTCGACGCGGGGCACCGCACCGTCTGGCACGTCTCGGGGCCGTCCGACTGGTTCGACAGCGTCGGTCGCATCGACGGCTGGCGGGAGGCTCTGCTGGCCGCCGGGCTGGTTCCGCCGCCGCTGATGCCGGGGGACTGGTCCGCGGCCTCGGGTTACCGGTGCGGGCAGATGTTGGCGCGGATGCCGGAGGTCACCGCGGTGTTCACCGCCAACGACCATCTCGCGCTGGGCGTGCTGCGGGCGTTGCACGAGTTCGGCAAGCGGGTGCCGGACGACATCAGCGTCGTCGGCTTCGACGACGTGCCGGAGGCGGCGTACTTCATCCCACCGCTGACCACCGTTCGCCCGGACTTCGACGCGGTGGCGCGGGCGAGCCTGCAGATGCTGCTGACCCAGATCGAGTCGGGCACCGGCGGGGCGCTACGACAGACCGTCGCCCCGACCCTGGTCTCCCGCGAGAGCGTCGCCCCTCCGCGTCGCTGACGCCCGGGCCGACCAGCAGGCGGCCCCGACTCCTCGTCGCCCTCGGTGCGGCGGTCGACGCGCGATGCGTGGGACCCGCCCGCCGCGATGCCCGGCTGCTTGCCGCAGAGCCCGGCTGCTTGCCGTCGACGGGAGGCCGTTCGATCGCCGTAGAACACCGCTATCGATGTTCGGCAATGCATCAAGAGCAAGGTATTGAACCTCATGAAATGTCGCCGTAACATGATGGGCGTCTCTGTTAACGCTAACAATATTGGCGTCCAGCAATCGGCCCTCCGACCCAAGATCGTAGTCAGGGGCGGGCGCCACCGACAAGGAGGCTCGATGAACCGCATCACCCGAGGTCGTCGCTGGGGGAGCGTACTGGCGGTCGGAGTGCTGCTCGCCGGCGCTCTGGTCGGCCTGCGCGCCCCCGCGGCGCAGGCACTGGACAACGGGGTGGCGCGTACTCCCCCCATGGGTTGGAATTCGTGGAACTCGTTCGGCTGCAACATCAACGAGGCCCTGATCCGGCAGACGGCGGATGCGATCGTCAGCAGCGGTATGCGGGACCTGGGCTACAACTACGTCGTGGTCGACGACTGCTGGTTCAACCCCAACCGGGACAGCTCCGGCAACATCCAGGGCGACCCCGGCCGGTTCCCCAGCGGGATGAAGGCGCTCGGCGACTACCTGCACGCCCGCAACCTGAAGTTCGGCCTGTACCAGGTGCCGGTCGACAAGACCTGCGCACAGTACTTCGGCGCCTACCCCGGCGCGACCGGCAGCCGGGGCCACGAGGTGCAGGACGCGCGCCAGTTCGCCGCCTGGGGTGTCGACTTCCTCAAGTACGACTGGTGCTCGCCCGAGGGCAGCATCAACGACCAGGTGGCCACCTTCGCCAAGATGCGTGACGCGCTGGCCGCCACCGGTCGACCGATCGTCTACAGCATCAACTCCAACAGCATCCACGCCAAGACCGGCCCGCAGCGCAACTGGGGCGACGTGGCGAACATGTGGCGTACCACCGAGGACATCACCAACGCGTGGGACACCGGCCAGAGCAACGGCTACCCGATGGGCATCCAGAACATCATCAACGTCACCGTCCCGCTGGCGTCCTACGCGAGGCCGGGTGGGTTCAACGACCCGGACATGATGGAGGTCGGCCGGGGCGGCATGAACGACACGGAGATGCGCAGCCACTTCGCGATGTGGGCGATCATGGCCTCTCCGCTGATCGCCGGCAACGACGTGCGGAACATGGACTCCGCCACGCAGACCATCCTCAAGAACGCCAACCTGATCGCGATCAACCAGGACTCGCTCGGGTTGCAGGGGACGCAGGTGTCCTTCGACGGCACCCGTCGGGTGCTGGCCAAGCGGCTCGCCAACGGTGACGTCGCCGTCGCCCTGTTCAACCAGGGCGGCTCGACGACGACGATCTCGACCACGGCCGCGGCCATCGGCAAGTCCGGCTCCTCGTTCACGCTGGTGGACGCGTGGACGGGCGGCACCAGCTCCAGCAGCGGGACGATCAGTGCCAGCGTCCCCGCGCACGGCACGGTGGTGTTCCGGGTCAGCGGTGGCGGGACGACGACTCCGCCGCCGACCACGTCGGGCGCGTTCGCTAGCGCCGCCTCCGGCCGCTGCCTGGACGTTCCGGCCAGCAACACCACCAACGGCACCCAGCCGGTGATCTGGGACTGCAACGGCGCCGCCAACCAGAACTGGACCCTCAACGGTCAGACCCTGCAGGCTCTCGGCAAGTGCCTGGACGCACCCCCCAACGCCACGGCCGGCACCAAGGTGCAGATCTGGGACTGCAACGGCGGGGCCAACCAGCGGTGGACGATCAACGCCAACGGCACGATCAGCGGCGCGCAGTCCGGGCTCTGCCTGGACGTCAACAACAATGGCACGGCCAACGGCACCACGGTGCTTCTCTGGACCTGCACCGGCGCGGCGAACCAGCGGTGGACGCGACGGTAGCCGACCGGGTCCGCCGACCGACCGGGTCGCGGCAGCCCACCTGATCCCTCGGACGTGCCGGTGCCCGCTGACGACAGTCGTCGTCGGCGGGCACCGGTCTGTCCGGCGTCGCGCCGATGACGGTGAGTCGTCGTGTCCACCACTTCCCGCTGATCGAACACATGACTACGCTCGCCTGGATGCTCCGTTACGAGACCGTGACACCGGTATTTCGGCTCTGGTGTTGACGCAACCTATGTGAGCGCTAACACTACCCGAAAGATGACAGTTGGCCCCGGCAGTCACGGGGAGTCCAGAGAGGAGAAGCCCGTGGGCAGGAAATTCCTGGTTGCTCTGGGCAGCGCGGCACTGGCGTTGAGCCTGGCGGCGTGCAGTGGCGAGGGTGCGGGCAGCAACGGCAGCAGCGGGGGTGAGAAGCCCAGCGACCTGACCATCGGCGTGTCGATGCCGACCCAGACCTCGGAGCGGTGGATCGCCGACGGCAACGCCGTGAAGTCGAAGCTTGAGGCCAAGGGCTACAAGGTCGACCTCCAGTACGCGGGTGACGACATCCCCACGCAGTCGCAGCAGGTCGACCAGATGATCACCCGCGGTGCGGACGTCCTGATCCTCGCGGCGATCGACGGCACCGCGCTCAGCAGCCAGCTCCAGGCCGCCGCGGCCGCGAAGATCCCGGTCATCTCCTACGACCGGCTGATCCGTGGCAGCAAGGACGTCGACTTCTACGTCAGCTTCGACAACTACAAGGTCGGCGTCGCCCAGGGCACCGCCCTGCTCGTCGGTCTCGGCCTGCTCAACAAGGACGGCTCGAAGGGCACGGCCAAGGGGCCGCTGAACGTCGAGCTCTTCGCCGGGTCGCTGGACGACAACAACACCCAGTACTTCTTCGGTGGCGCGATGGACACGCTGAAGCCGTTCATCGCGGACGGCACGCTGGTCGTCAAGTCCAAGCAGACCACCCCCGAGCAGGTTGCCATCCTGCGGTGGCAGCAGGAGACCGCGCAGAAGCGGATGGAGAACCTGCTCACCTCCAGCTACAACGACGGCTCGAAGGTCGACGGGGTGCTGTCGCCGTACGACGGCATCTCCCGGGGCATCATCACCGCCCTGCAGAACGCCGGCTACGGCAGCGGCGCGAAGAAGCTCCCGGTCGTGACCGGGCAGGACGCGGAGATCGCCTCGATCAAGCTGATCAACGACGGCGTGCAGAGCTCCACGGTCTTCAAGGACACCCGTCTGCTGGCCGACCAGGCCGTCAACGCCGCCGAGGCGTTCCTGCAGAAGAAGCAGCCGCAGGCCAACGACACCCAGACGTACAACAACGGCGTCAAGGTCGTCCCGGCGTACCTGCTGCCGATCGCGACCGTCTACAAGGACGACATCAAGGCGACGCTGATCGACTCCGGCTACTGGACGGCGGAAGAGGTCGCCGCCGGTCAGGCCAAGAAGTAATCCACCCGTCGGGCCCGGCGATCATCGCCGGGCCCGACGCTGTGGTGTACCGCGTCCGACCTGACAGAGGACAGTGACCATGGACGACACCATCCTGGAGATGCGCGGCATCACCAAGACCTTCCCCGGCGTGACCGCGCTGGAGGACGTCACCCTCGCGGTGCGTCGCGGGGAGATCCACGCCATCTGCGGGGAGAACGGCGCCGGCAAGTCCACCCTGATGAAGGTGCTGTCCGGCGTCCACCCGTCCGGCTCGTACGACGGTGAGATCCTCTTCGACGGCAAACCGATGCAGTTCCGTGGCATCCGCGACAGCGAGGCCAACGGCATCGTCATCATCCACCAGGAACTCGCCCTGGTGCCGTACCTGTCGATCGCGGAGAACATCTTCCTCGGCAACGAGCGTCGCGGCCGCAGCGGGCTCATCGACTGGAACTTCGCCAACGCCGAAGCGGCGAAGCTGCTGGCGTCCGTCGGGCTGCACGAGAACCCCGTCACCCCGGTCATCCAGCTCGGCGTCGGCAAGCAGCAGCTGGTGGAGATCGCCAAGGCGCTGTCGAAGAAGGTGCGCCTGCTCATCCTGGACGAGCCGACCGCCGCGCTCAACGACATCGACTCGGCTCACCTGCTCGACCTGTTGCGGGCCCTCAAGGAGCAGGGCATCACCTGCATCATGATCTCGCACAAGCTCAACGAGATCACCGCCATCGCCGACTCGACGACCGTCATCCGGGACGGGCGCGCGGTCGAGACCCTGGACATGAGGTCCGACGAGGTGACCCAGCAGCGGATCATCCGGGGCATGGTCGGGCGCGACCTGGACAGCTTCTACCCCGACCGCGAGTCGTCCCCCGGCGAGGAGGTCCTCCGGATCGAGGACTGGACGGTGCGCCACCCGGTGCAGGACCGGCGGGTCGTCGAGGGCGTCGGCCTGTCCGTCCGCGCCGGTGAGGTCGTCGGCATCGCGGGTCTGATGGGCGCCGGGCGCACCGAGCTGGCGATGAGCGTGTTCGGTCGGTCGTACGGGCGGGACATCAGCGGCCGGCTGTTCGTGCGCGGGCGCGAAGTGCAGGCGCGTACCGTCGCCGAGGCGATCGACAACGGCATCGCGTACGTCACCGAGGACCGCAAGCGGTACGGCCTCAACCTCATCGACGACGTTCGCCGCAACGTCTCCGCCGCCGCGCTGGACCGGTTGTCCAAGCTGGGCTGGGTCAACGGCAACGAGGAGATCAAGGTCGCCGAGGCGAGCCGGCGGGAGATGAACATCAGGACCACCAGCGTCATGGCGGTGGTCGGGAAGCTCTCCGGCGGCAACCAGCAGAAGGTCGTGCTGTCGAAGTGGCTGTTCACCGACCCGGACGTGCTGATCCTCGACGAACCCACCCGAGGGATCGACGTCGGTGCCAAGTTCGAGATCTACACGATCATCAATCGGCTGGTGGCCGCCGGCAAGGCGGTGATCGTCATCTCCTCCGAGCTGCCGGAGCTGCTCGGGATGTGCGATCGCATCTACACCCTCGCCGCCGGCCGGATCACCGGTGAGATGCCGGTGGCCGAGGCGACTCAGGAGAGCCTCATGGAGCTGATGACCAAGGACAAGGAGCTCGTCGGATGACCAGCATCAAGACCCCTTCGACGGAGCGCCCGACGCCCCCGGACAGCACGCCCGCCGCCGCCCTGCACAGCGGGACGAGCGACCTGCGGGCGCTGGTGTTGAACAACCTGCGGCAGAGCGGGATCTACGTCGCGCTGGTCGTCATCGTCGGGCTCTTCGCGATCCTGACCGACGGGGTGCTGCTGAGCCCCGGCAACATCACCAACATCGTCCTCCAGTACTCGTACATCCTGGTGCTGGCGATCGGGATGGTCATCCTGATCATCGGCGGGCACATCGACCTGTCGGTCGGATCGGTCGTCGCGCTGACCGGAGCGGTGTCCGCCGTCCTGGTGATCCAACAGGGCTACCCCTGGTGGGTGGGCGTCCTGGCCGCGCTCGCCGTCGGTGTCGCGGTCGGTGCCTGGCACGGCTTCTGGGTGGCGTACGCCGGCATCCCGGCCTTCATCGTGACCCTGGCCGGCATGCTGCTGTTCCGGGGCCTCACCCTGCGGGTGCTGGACAACATCTCGCTGTCGCCGTTCCCGTCGGAATACCAGCAGGTCGCGGCGGGCTTCCTCAACGGCCTGCTCGGCGGCAACGGTTTTGACGCCTTCACGCTGCTGATCGGCGCCGTCGCGGTGGCCGGTTACGCGGTCAGTGGCTTCCGTACCCGGGTGGCCCGCATCCGCTACCAGCAGCCCGTCGAGTCGTTCCCGCTGTTCGTCGCCCGGGTCGTGGTGGTCGGCGCGGTCATCATGTACTTCGCCTGGCAGTTGGCGCACGCCCGCGGGCTGCCGATCGTGCTGATCATCCTCGCGGTCCTCGTGCTGATCTACGGCCTGCTCACCCGGCGTACGGTCTTCGGCCGCCAGGTCTACGCGATCGGCGGCAACCTGTCGGCGGCGGCACTGTCCGGCGTCAAGGTGCGGACCGTCAACTTCTGGATGTTCGTCAACATGGGCTTCCTGGCCGCGGTGGCCGGCGTCATCTACTCGTCGCGGTCCAACGGCGCCCAGCCCGCGGCCGGCAACATGTTCGAGCTGGACGCGATCGCCGCGGCCTTCATCGGTGGCGCGGCGGTCACCGGTGGGGTCGGCACCGTCGTGGGCGCGATGGTCGGCGGTCTGATCATGGCGGTGATGAGCAACGGCATGCAGCTGATGGGTATCGACCAGTCGACCCAGTCGGTCGTGAAGGGCCTCGTCCTGCTCGTCGCCGTGGCCTTCGACGTCTACAACAAGCGCCGCGCCGGCACGGCCCGCTGACGCCTGGACAGTACGCACGTGTGCCCCTGCCCGTCCTACGGGCAGGGGCACACGTCGCTCCGTGGTGCCGATCGTTGAGTCCGCGCCGTTGGCGGAAATGACCGCCGGCGTCGACCCATCTGTTCGCGGCACTGTCGAGCTGCCCCAGAGATGGACCGGCACCTGCACGGGCGCGACAGGGCGTTCCGGGCTCGCGAAGCCGGCTGCGAATCGCCGCTTCCGCGAGCCCGCGGTGGCAGCGCTCGCGCTGAAGCCGGCTGCGAATCGCCGCTTCCGCGAGCCTGCGGTGGCGGCGTTCGTGCTGGGGCCGGATGTGAATCGCCGCTTCCGCGAGCCTGCGGTGGCGCAGATCGGGGTGTGGTGGGCGCCGTTCCTGGTCGCCGTCGGTCGACGAACAGCCGCCCGGCCGTCCGAGGGACTCGAACGGCGTCGTCCGTTGGCGATACCCGCAGATCTTGGACAGTTTCCGTTCACGCGTAACGGAAACTGTCCAAGATCTGGATTGGGGACGTAGCGGAGCGGCGGTTTGCCGGCCCCGCGCGGGCCTTCGCCGAGGCGCACCCCGCGCTGCCCCATCGCTGGGGCAGCTCTACAGCGAGCCGCACCAGCAACGACGGCCACCGATGCCGGCGTGAGGATCCCGCCGCGCCGCGAACGGCGTGGCGGGATCCGCGCGGTCAGTGGCAGGCGGCGGTGCCGCTGTCGTTGTAGGTCTGCCCGGCCACCGGCACGAACTGCCAGTCGTAGCTGCCGGAGTGCAGGGTGAACTTCAGGACACCCCACGCCGAGCTGTTGCGCGCCTCGCTGTTGGGCTGGATGGTGCCGAAGCCGTAGTGGCTCGCACCGCCCATGCCGGCGACGAAGCTGCGCATACCCCGGCTGGCGTCCGCGCCACCGGAGGGGTTCATCGGTGCGAACCGTTCGTACACGTGGTTGTGCCCCCACACCACGACGTCGGCGTTGTAGTCGTAGAGCGCCTGGTACAGCGGACGCGTCGACGTCGACGGCGCGTGGTTGGAGCTGGACGTGAACAGCGGGTGGTGCCAGTACGCGAGGGTGCACGGCTTGCTGCTGGCCGCCAGGTCCGCCCGCAGCCACTGCTCCTGCGTCGAGCCGGCGGACATGCTGATGTTCGAGTTCAGCGACACGACGTGCCAGTTGCCGAGGTCGAACGAGTAGTAGCCGCGGCCGCTCGGGCCGGCGGACGTACCGAAGTAGTTGTAGTAGCCGGTCGCTCCCGACGTGTTGTAGTCGTGGTTGCCCGGCGACGGGCGGGTGCGCGACTTGTGTCGACCCCAGGTGGGCTCGTAGTAGCTGCTGAACTGCGACGCGGTGCCGCTGTCGTAGACGTTGTCGCCGGTGGTGAAGACCGTCCCCGGGATGGTGTCGAGCAGCGCCGCGGTGGCGCTGTCACCGGAACCGGAGTCGGCGATGTCGCCGGCGCCGACGAACACCGGGTCCCCGGACGGGGGCGGCGTGGTCCCGGTGGTGACCACCAACTGCGGGGCGTCGGCGCCACTCTCGCGCGTGTCGTAGTAGGCGCCGTCACCGTTGGTCGAGGTCGCGCCGAAGCTGTACGTGCCGTTGCCGGTGACGGCGGCCGTGACGTCGATCTCGTACCAGGTGTTGCCGCTGACCGCGCCCACCGTGCCGAGCGTGGCCCCGTCGATGGCCGGCTGGTTGTTCCAGGTCGTGCCGGTCTCCGACCAGGTCGTGTTGGACATCCGGCGGAACGTGCCGCCGACGGGACTGCCGCTGTTGCCGCTGATCGTGCGCAGTCGCAGCTTGGCGGTGGTCACCGTGCCGCTGACACCGCTCACCGTGAAGCGGAGAAAGGAGCGGCGCACCGGCGAGTTGTCGACCACGATCTGCGTGGACGTGCCGTAGTTGGTGGAGGCCGTGTCGCTCTGGACGTAGGTGTCGGCGACCGGCGTGAACGTCACGCTCGCCGCCGAGGCCGCGACCGAGCCGGTGAGGACGACGGCGGCGCTGGCGACGACGAGCACCGCGACCGACCCCAGCGTCAGCGGTGGGCGGGCGAATCGAGTGTCCATCCAGGACTCCTTCTCTGCGGGTGAAGAGCGCAAGGAATGTAGGAAGGCCGATGAACCGACGCACTGCCGCCAGATGAACAGTACGCTCAAGCAGCGAAACTTTTCGATGTTTGTCGCTTGTTCATCCGTCGCATGTCTGCTTGACCGCCACTGTCCCTTGCGGCCCTCGCGACCCGGTCGCCACGATGGCTGACCGTCAGTCGTCGACCCGAGGAGATGCTCGTGTACCTGTCGACCGTCTCCCGGCCGGCCGCCGACCCACCCGGGCCCGGGCCACGGCGCCGACGGTTCGCGTTGGTCAGCGGCAACGTCGTCGCACTCGGCACGGTCAGCCTGATCACCGACGTCTCGGCCGAGATGGTAGCCGCCGTCCTGCCCCTCTATCTGGTGCTGGGCCTGCAACTCAGCCCGGTGGCCTTCGGCGTGCTCGACGGCGTCCACACCGGCGCCACCGCGTTGCTGCGGGTCGTCGGTGGTTTCGCCGCCGACCGGTTCCGGCGGCGAAAGCTGATCGCCGGCATCGGCTACACGCTCTCGGCGGTCGCGAAACTCGGCCTGCTGCTCGCCGGCCGGTCGATTCCGGCGATCGGCGCCGTCATCGCCGTCGACCGGCTCGGCAAGGGTGTACGCAGCGCGCCGCGCGACGCGCTGATCACGCTCTCTACCCCACCGGAGGCGCTGGGTCGGGCATTCGGGGTGCACCGGGCGATGGACAGCGTCGGAGCGTTCCTCGGGCCGCTCGCCGCGTTCGCGGTCCTGCTGGTCGTCGGGCAGTCCTACGACGCGGTCTTCGTCACCAGCTTCTGCGTCGCCGCCCTGGCCGTGGTCGTGCTCGTGCTCTTCGTCCGCGAGCGTCCGGACGGCGGGCCGACGGAGGGGCCGAGCGAACCGACCGTCTCCGTCCGCGAGGCCTTCGGCCTGCTGCGCAGTAAACCCGCCCGCCGCCTGGTGCTGGCCGCGGCGATGCTCGGGTTGGCCACCATCGGCGACGGCTTCGTCTACTTGTTGCTGCAACGCCGGGAGGACCTCGGCCTGCGCTGGTTTCCGCTGCTCGCAGTGGGGACCAGCCTGGCCTACCTGCTGCTCGCCGCCCCGCTCGGCGTACTCGCCGACCGGATCGGCCGTCTGCCCGTGGTGATCGGCGGCTACACCGCCCTCGGTGTGACGTACCTGCTGCTGGCCGGCCCGGTCGACGGTTGGCCCCTGATCGCGCTGACGCTGGCGCTGTACGGCGCCTTCTACGCGGCCACCGACGGCGTGCTCATCGCGCTCGCCGGCCCGGTGCTGCCGGCGCGGCTGCGGACCACCGGGATCGCGCTCGTGCAGACCGGGCAGGCACTGGCGTACCTCGTCTCCTCCGTTCTGTTCGGTCTCGCCTGGCAGGCGTGGGGACCGGAGAACGCGATCCGCGCGGCGGCCGTCGCCGTCGCCGGGGTCCTGGTCGGCACGCTCCTCCTGCTGGCCTCCCCGTCCCGTCTGATCAACCGGAAGGTGCCCCGATGACCGCGATTTCGACCCGAGCCAAGATCGGCGTGGTGGTCGCCTCGGCCGTGCTGCTGGGCAGCGTGGCGGCCGGCTACGTGGCCATGGCGGCGGAGCCCGCCCCGCCGCCGCCTCCCGCCACCGGCGACCAGGCGGTCACCCTGACACCCGGCCCGCGCCTGTTGGCGATCACCGACCGGTACGTGTCCACCGTCGCGACGGCCGACCCCGCCGGGTCGCGTACGGTCTCCGGCCTGGAATGCCTCCGGGTGTACGCCGCCGCCGGCACCGGTGTCTGCCTGAAGCCGGAGACCGCGTGGTCGTACCAGATGGTCGTGCTCGACGTGGCGCTGCGCCAGACGCGGGCGATCAGCGTGCCGGGCCTGCCGAACCGGGCCCGGGTCTCGGCCTCCGGCCGGATGGTCTCCTGGACGACGTTCGTCGGTGGCGACTCGTACACCTCCAGCGGCTTCTCCACCCGCACCGGCATCCTCGACACCACCACCGGGGTCACCGTGGCCTCACTCGAGGAGTTCGCGGTCACGCTGAACGGCCGCAGCTACCGTCACCCGGACGTCAACTACTGGGGTGTCACCTTCACCGCCGACGACAACCGCTTCTACGCGACCCTGTCGACCGGGGGCAGGAGGTACCTCGTCCGGGGTGACCTCGCGGCTCGCACGGTCGAGACACTGAAGGAGAACGTCGAGTGCCCGTCGCTGTCACCGGACGGCACCCGGCTCGCGTTCAAGGAGGCGATCGACGCCGACCCGGCGAAGGGGTGGCGTCTGTCGGTCCTCGACCTGACGACCATGCGGGTCACCGCGACGGCCGAGACGACCAGCGTCGACGACCAGGCAGCCTGGCTCGACGGGTCCACGCTGGCCTACACCCTGCGGCAGAGCGACGGTCGTCCGGACGTGTGGAGCGTCCCGGCGGACGGGTCCGGCACCCCGAGGCTGGTCATCCCCGGCGCCGAGTCGCCGTCCCCGCTCACCTGACGGAAACGGCCCCCGGCGGTCAGGACACCTGACCGCCTTGGTGCGGACAGCATCCCGTCACGCGGGATTCCGCGCCGAACCCATCGCCGTTCATCGACGTTCCCGAGGCTGTTGACCATGACAAGGCTGAGCCGTCGCATCTTCGTCCTCAGTGGACTCGTGGCCGCCGGTGTCGCGGTGACACCCCGCCAGGGTGCCCACGCCGCGGTGCCGTACCCCTTCAAGCTCGGTGTGGCGTCCGGTGACCCGACGCCCGACAGCGTGGTCCTCTGGACCCGGCTGGCACCCTCTCCGCTCAACGCCGACGGTCAGGGCGGCATGGCCAACGCCGATGTGACCGTCGAGTGGCAGGTGTCCACCACCGACCGGTTCACCTCGCTGGTCGCCTCGGGGTCGGTGGTCGCCCGCTACGCGGACGCCCACTCGGTGCACGCGATCGCGGGCGGGCTCGCCGCCGACTCCGACTACTACTACCGGTTCCGGGCCCAGGGCCAGATCTCCCCGGTCGGGCGGACCCGGACCGCCCCGGCGCCGGGCAGCTTCGGCCGTGACCTGGTGATGGCCTTCGCCTCCTGCGCCCACTACGAGGCCGGCTACTACACGGCGTATCGGCGGATGGCCGAGGACAACCCCGGGCTCATCCTGCACCTGGGCGACTATATCTACGAGGGTGGCGTCAACACCTCCGCCGTACGGCAGCACGTCGGTGCGGAGATCGTGTCGCTCGCCGACTACCGCCGCCGGTACGCGCTCTACAAGTCCGACCCCGACCTCCAGGCGGCGCACGCCGCGGCACCCTGGCTCGTCGTGCCGGACGACCACGAGGTGGAGAACAACTACGCCAACATGGTCCGCAACGACAGCAGCCCCACGTTGACCGCCGCGCAGTGGACCGCCCGACGCGCCGCCGCGTACAAGGCCTACTACGAGAACATGCCCCTGCGGCCGGCCTCCGCCGCGAGCGGCAACAGCATCCCGCTGTACCGGCGTGTCCGGTGGGGACAGCTCGCGACGTTCCACATGCTCGACACCCGGCAGTTCCGCGACGACCAGGCGTGCGGTGACGGCTGGAAGGTCTGCGCCGACGCCGACCTGGCCTCGCGGTCCCTGACCGGGGCGACCCAGGAGGCGTGGCTGCTCGACGGGCTGGCCCAGCGCTACGGCACCTGGGACATCCTCGGCCAGCAGGTCTTCTTCGCCCGCCAGTTCGACGCGGCCGGGGCGGCGAGCATGGACGCGTGGGACGGCTACCGGGCCTCCCGCAGCCGGATCCAGACCGGATGGCAGCAGCGCGGGGTGCGTAACCCGCTGGTGCTCACCGGGGACGTGCACAAGTCGTGGGCCAACGACCTCAAGGCCGACTACGCCAACCCGTCGTCCGCCACCATCGGCACCGAGCTGGTCTGCACCTCGATCACCTCCGCCGGCAACGGCACCGGCAGCACCACCATCCCGAACGCGGCGACCAACCCGCACCTGAGGTTCCACTCGGACCGGCGCGGATACGTGCGTACCACGATCAGCCGCAGCCAGGTCCGCGCGGACTTCCGCGCGCTCAACACGGTGACCGAGCACGGCGCCGCGGCGTCCACCGTGCGCTCGTTCGTCATCCTCGACGGCCAGCCCGGCCTCCAGGCCGGGTAAAGGAGAACCACGATGACCGCAATCGCCGCACTGCTCACCGCCTCCCTGCTGGTGCCGAACGTCGTGCCAGCTCCGACCGCCATGACCGCCGAGGCGGTCACCTGGGCCACCGCGAACAGCGTGGCCACCGGCGACCAGGACCTGCCCGCCATCGCCATGAACCGCAACGGTCAGGTCGCGGTGGCGTGGGAGGACGACCGGGACAGCACCGCCCCCGAGGACGACACGCACAGTGAGATCTACCTGCGGTTGTTCCGCGACGGGACGCCCGGCTACGAGCTGAAGCTCTCCACCGGCGGCACCAGTGGGGCCGCCTGGCGGCACATCAGCCCCGACGTCGGGCTCGACGACCGGGGCAACGCCGTTGTCGTCTGGGCCGCCGACGGGGACGGCAACGGCGTCTACAACATCCAGTACCGCGTGGTCTCGCCCACCGGCGCCGTGCTCGGCTCGGGGCAGGCCAACGCCAGCGACGCCGGGCAGCAGATCTGGCCGAAGGTCGCTGTCGACCCCGACGGCGCGCCGACCACCGCCGCTGTCGGGTTCGCCGTGGTGTGGGAGGACGTGCAGGGCACCGCTCCCGCCACCGTCAAGGCCGCCGGCTTCACCGGGCCCACCACCAAGGGGTACGAGGTGACGGCCTCGCAGACCACGGGCGCGCACCACCGCCCCGACGTGGCCGTGTCGGCGTCCGGCGAGGCGCTGGTGGTCTGGGACGAGGACGCCGACGCGAACGGGTCGTACAACATCGGTCTGACCCGGCTGGCCCGCGCCAACGGTGCGGTGGTGCTCTCGCGGCGGACGGCCAACGCGCAGAGCGGGGGGCAGCAGCAGCGCGCCTCGGTCGCGGCGAACTTCGCCGGTGACTTCACCGTCGGCTGGGAATCCGACCACACCGGCGCACGGGGTGTCTGGGCGCGTTCGTTCACCACGGCCGGCACCGCCCGGCACGGTGAGGTCGAGGTCTCCAGCGGGGCCGGCGCCATCGCTCCGGGGGTCGGCATCGACGACCAGGACAACGTCGTGGTGGGCTGGACGGTGTCGGGTGCCAACCCGGACGTCTGGGCGCGCGGCCTCAACCCGGACGGCACGTCCACGGGCCGGCTGGCCGCCCAGGCGTTGAGCCAGACCACGACCGGTCGTCAGGAGCACTTCGCCGTCGCCGCGTCGCCCTGGGGTGAGGTGAGCGTCTGCTACACCGACGACAACGACGGCAACGCGTTCGACCAGGTGCTCCTCGGTCTGGGCACGACGAACTCCACCTGGTTGATGTCCGCCGACGAGCTGCGCCGGCTGAAGGCGCGGGCCGCCGCGACGGTGAACTGAGCCGTCCGGGCCCTTCAGGCGGCGTGGTCAGGCTCACCGCTGACGCTAGCCACCCCGTCGTTCCCGCCCAGGGACGACGGGGTGGCCACGGCGCGCAGAGTGATCGACCGGTCGGTGTGGTCGACCTCGAACAACGTCCCGGCCGGGAAGGCCGCCGACGTCTCCGGCGGCAACTGGATCGTGCCGTCGCCGGCCACCACGGCGAAGTCCCGGCCGTCACGCCCCTCGGCGCCGACCCGGCCGTCGCGGATGGTGACCGCTCGGCCGAGCTGGGCACCCACCTCGCCGTCATGGGTCACCACGACCACCGTGGTGCCCCGCTGCGCGTTGACGGTGGCCAGTGCCGCGAGCACCTCGTCGCGACCGGCCACGTCGAGCTGACTGGTCGGCTCGTCGACCAGGAGCAGGCCGGGCCCGGCGGCGAGCCCCTGCGCCAGAGCGGCCCGTTGACGCTGCCCCGGGGTCAGGTCGCCCACCCGCCGTGCGCCGGCACCGGCGAGACCGACCAGGTCCAGGATCGCCTCCGGCGGGTCGAGCCGGCGCCCGGAGAGGCGCGCCGCGGGTCGCTGCGCCAACCAGATGTTGCGCGACAGCGACAGGTACGGCAGCAGGTTGCGTTCGGCGCCCTGGAGCACCGTGCCGACCGTGGCCCCGCGAAGGGCGGCCAGGCCCTTGGAGGGGAGTCGGGACAGCTCGTGGTCGCCCACGTGGACCCGTCCGGCGGAGGGTTGCATGAGCCCGCCGAGGATCGCCACCAACGTGGACTTGCCAGAGCCGGACGGGCCCACCAGCGCCAGCATCTCGCCGGCCGCGATGGTCAGATCCACCCCGGAGAGAGCGACGACGTCACCGGTGGCGGTGGGGTAGATGTGAATCAGCCGGTGGCACGTGACGGCCACACCGCCGGCCGACGGTGTGGCGGTCACCGGCTCGTCCTGCCGCGCGGCGGTCATCGACCGCTCCGGCGGGCCACCGAGGCGGCGACGAGCCGACCGAGCACGACCGCCGTGAGGGCGAACAGGGCGACCGCCGGCACCACGAACAACAGCAGCCGGCCGAGGTCCGGCCACTCGGGTAACGGGACGGGCGAGCGGCCGTCACTGAACAGACGCTGCCCGCTGCGGGTGAGAAGCCAGATCAGCAGCGTGACGAGAGCGCCGGACCCGGCCGCGAACGCGACCGGCCAGCCGTAACCGCCACGCACGGCACGTGGTGGCAGCCCCTGCCGGCGGAGCGCCACCAGCATGGCCACCCGGGCGCGTTGCTCGGCGGAAGCCGTCGCCACCAGGCCGGCCGCCCCGATCAGCACCCCGGCCAGCGCGGCGAACATGTTGAAGCGCAGTGCCAACGCCGCTCCCTGCCGATCGAAATCCTCTCGTACCTGACTGATCGTCTTCTCACCCCGCACGACCAGACCCTGGGCGCGAAGCCGGTCGAGGACGTCGGCGGGAGCCGACCGCGCCAACCAGACCTCCTCGTTGCCGTTCTGGCTGGCGACGGCGAGTCGATCCGCGTACTCCAGGTCGGCGATCAGGCCGGAGCCACCGAGCCGCGGCAAATGATCGGCCAGGCCGCGAACCGAGCCGTTGGTCGGTGTCCCGTCGACACCGTCGTACGGATGGGACCCGCCCAGCGCCGTCCCCTTCGAGCGGGTCAGGTAGACCGGCAGCGGGAACGGCGCATCGACGACAGCGACGCCGGCCGGCCTTGCCCGCCGGTTCTCCTCGACATCGAGGACCAGTCCCGCCTTCTTTCCGCTCCCGGCGCTGAGACGCGTGCTGTCCGTGTCGAGCAGCCGCCACCGTTGCAGATCGGCGAGCTGCGCGCCGGTCAGCACGACAGCCTCGCCTTCGCCGTCGGCTTGGGCGGTGCGCAGCTCCTCGAAGTGGACCTTGAGTGGCCGGGCCACCACTGGAGCATCAACTTCGATCTTGGCAATCCGGCAATCCTGCGCGCACTCGGGCACCTGGAGGTCGTAATCCCTCTGGCCGGGCTTGATGTCCTCGCGGGCGAGGACCACCCGGGTGCCGTTCCTTGCGGAGATCGTGATGGCCAGGCGGACCCGATTTCCGGCGAAGATCTCGGCGTCGAAGTCGGCGGAGGCAGCCATGATGAGCTGTTGTCCTCGGAACTGCACCGGTGTTCCCGGTGCGGCCGGGCGGATGTCTCGTGCGACGTCCGCCAGGGGCACGCCGTAGGACGGATGCGGCGCGGCCACCGTCGCCAGCCGGTCGGAGTCCACGGCCAGCAGCGGTGTGCCGGCCGCGTCGGGCGTACCCGACACCACCGCGGCCATCGCGAACCCGCCTTCGGGATCCACCGCCCGCACGGCTGTCAACAGGTGTGAACGGGACGTCGCGTCGACCTCGACGACGCGGGGCGCGCCGACCTCGACCATTGCCCGGTCCCGGTAGGCGGCCGAGGCGATCTCACTCGTCGCGACGGTGAAGGCGAGCATGGCGACGACCACGGTGAGCAGGGCGATCAGGGGCCGGAACCGCGGTTGCCGGGCGACCTGCACCAGGGCGAGGCCGACCGCCGTCCGGCCGCGCGCAAGCAGCGCCGCACCCACCGCGGCGCCGGCGATCATCGCGATCCGCGCCAGCAGCACACCTGCGGCGAGCGCTCCGGCGACCGGCGCCACCAACGCCAGGCCACTGGGCGATCCGCCGGAGCGCACCTGCACCACGGCGGCCACGGCGATGGACACCGCGACGACGTCACCGATGGTCGCCCGCCACCCTCGTACCCGTGCCGGCACCCGACGCAGCAGGTCGACGACCGGCGCGGACATCATCCGCACCTGGGCCAGCAGCACCGCGGCGAGTGCGCCGACGGCGCCGATGGTGGCGAAGCCGATCGTGGTGGCGTCCACCGCGACGTCGGCGCGGGCCGGAAGAGTGTGCGCGGCGAGCAGTTTGGCAGCCGCCAGACCGGCCAGGCAGCCGAGGGGAATCGCGACCAGCACCGGCACGGCGTGCTCGCCGACCGCCAGCGCCCACAGTCGTCGGCGTTGCACCCCGCGGAGCAGGAGCAGACCCTGCTCCGGTCGCCGCTGGTCCGCCGCCGAACCAACCGCGACGAAGAGGACCAGCCAGCAGAGCAGGACGAGCAGCCCCGCGCCCAGCGTCACGCCGTCGGCCAGCTGCCCGCGCTGCAGCGTGACGCGGTCCAACAGACTGGGCAGGCTGGTGCCGGCCCCGAAACTTTCACGCTCCCCGTCGCGCTGCACCACGGCGACCGCCGCCCGCAGGTCCTCCATCGATTGGTTGTCCAACAACTGCTCGGTGGCATAGAGATCGGCCGTCGGCCGGAACAGGATCACCTGATCGTCGACGAGGGGCGAGGCATTGGCGCTGAAGATGGCGTCCTCGGCGCTCCCCGGGATCGACGTGCTACCCGAGCCGCTCGCCGGTGGCCGGATGAACTCCTGGCCGAGCCAGAACGGGTCCCGCACGTCGAGCGGTTGGTAGACGCCGGCCACCCGCACCGGCACCGCGCCGAATGTGAACTGGTCCCCGACGGCGACACCGAGCCGCGCCGCGGTGTGCGTGCTGACCATCACCTCGGGGAGCTGACCCCTCGAGGTGGCCCGGGGGCAGGCTCCGGTCACGGTGACCCGCTCGCAGACCCCCGCCCGATAGTTCAGGTTCGAGGTCACCGTGCCGGCACGACTGGCGGCGACACCGCCGCTCTGGGCGCCCAGGACGACGTCGAACCCGGCCGGCGTCAACTGCCGGACCTTGTCCACGAACACCGACGCCGTCCCGGTGGGATCGCCGGGCATCCCCGGATATTCGACAGCAGCGGCGAATCGCAGCCGAAGCTCGCTCGGCGGCGCGGTGGACAGTTCGTAGCGCCACAGGGCCTGCCCGGCCGCGGCGACGTAGGTTGGTGCCGCCGCGGCGGCGGCACTGGCGAGCAACGCGAGCAGGAGCACGGCCATGGCCTGCGCCCGGCGGGCCGCCAGCGCTGCCCAGATGATGGTCAGCATTGACGGTGATGGTATCGACGGGCCCTTGCGCCCACTGTCCCCTGCGGGCGGACTGAGACCTGCCGGTTACGGCATGTCCCTCAACCGCGGACGGTCTCCGCCCGTCCCTCGACGAGGTGCAGCTCCGCCTCGCAGGCGGCGGCCACCTCGGGGTCGTGGGTGGCGAAGACGACGGCCACGCCCCGGCTGGCCTCGTCGTGCAGCAGATCCAGAACCCGCTGCCGATTGCCCGCGTCCAGTTCGCTGGTCACCTCGTCGGCCAGCAGCACGCCGCCGCGCAGCGCCAGGCCGCGAGCGATGGCCGTACGCTGCTGCTGGCCGCCGGACAGCTCCTCGACCAACTGGTCGGCCTGGCCGGACAGACCCAGCCGATCCAACATCGCGGCGGTCTGCTGGCGGGCCTCCGTCGCTGTCACGCCCCCGGCGACCAGTGCCACCTGCACGTTCTCGGTCGCGGTCAGGATGGGGGCCAGACCGTTGTCCTGCGGGATGAGGACGATCCGGTGCTCGACCGCGTGGTCTCGGCCGCGTAGCGCCTGCCCGTCGATCGTCACCGTGCCGTCTCGTGGGCGCAGCAGCCCGGCCATCGCGTGGAGCAGGGTGGTCTTGCCGGCACCCGACGAACCGGTCAACGCCAGCACCCGACCCGGACGGACCGTCACCGACACGTCCCGGAGGACGGCGGGCGCGTCGCCGTAGCCGACCGACACCCCGTGCATGCTCACCATGTGCCACCGCCCCCTCCGGCTCCGACGATCCGCAGACTGCCACGGCCAGCGGAACGTGCACAATCCCCGTCGATCTGCGGCCCTGCCACCAGGGGTCAGTCGACCCGCTTCAGCCGCTCGTGCAGGACCAGGGCGGTGAGGAAGGCGGCGAGTAGCCCGAGAGCGGTCAGCCCGGGCAGGACCCGGGCCACGGGTAGCAGCAGGAGGACGACGCCGATCGCGACGAGCTGACCCGGCGAGCCGCGTACGCTCAGCCGGAGGAACAGCAGGCGGCCGATGAGGTAGAGCGCGGCCCCGCCGTAGAGCACGGTCGCCGCCGACCACCCCATCGGCTCTCCGGCCGCACGCGGGGGCTGATCCGTCAGGCTCGCGAGGATCAGGTGGATGCCGAGGGCGACGTAGACGACGCCGGCGACCATTGGCAGATGCGCCAGCGTGTACGCGTCCGACGCCAACTGTTGGCGACGACGGGATTGCGGCGAGGCCGAGGTCAGCGCCTTGGCGGCTGCCGGGGCGACGCCCACGAAGTAGAGCCACCACAGGCACACGGTCGCGGCGAAGCCGAACACCGCGGCCAGCAGAACCTGCCAGCCGAACGGGGTCAGGCCCGCACCGGCCCCGGCCGACAGCAGGGACTCACCGAGCACGATGATCAGCACCAGGCCGTGACGTTCGGCGAAGTGGGCGCCGCTGCGGACCTCGCCGAAGCTGGCGGCGGTGGTGATCCGGCCGCCGCCGTAGTCGACGAGGAACGCCACGGTCCACAGCACCGTCTGCGCCGTTCCGCCGAGGACGGCTCCCACGAGCAGCGGGGCCCAGGCGAGTGTGGTGGACACCGCGAAGCGCAGGGTCTGCAGGCGGTACCGCGGGTTGCCCGACGAGGCGTGGAGCATCAGGGCGAGATGCAGCCCTCGGACGAGGATGTAGGCGACGGCCAGGGTGAGTGGTGGGCTCAGGGCGCCCTCGTCGCGCTGCCAAGCCCCCGGGATCACCAGCGCGGCCACGAAGATGGCGGCCATCGCCGCGGTCATCCCGGCGAGCACGAGGCCGGTGTCCGCGCGGACCTGATTGCTCAGCCACGCGTAGCAGCTCCACGCGTACCAGAACCAGAGCAGGAGCAGCAGCCCCTGGTACAGGGTGAGTGGCCCCAGGGAGTCCGCCATGAATCCGATGAGCCGCGTCAGCGCGAACACCAGGACCAGGTCGAAGAAGATCTCGAAGGTCGTGGCCCGGTGCGCCTCCTCGACCAGCACCGGCCGGGACCGAGGGAAGCGGCTCATCCGCCCATCCTGGTCGGTGCCGCCCCGTGTCCGGGGGCCAACGGCCAGCTACGACGGGATCAGTCGAAGAGCAGGTCGAGGTGGGCGTCCAGCGCGCCCAGCGCCTGCTCGGCGGTGTACTGCCCGCCCAGCAGGTAGACACCGAGCCCCTCCATCAGCGCCAGCAGGCCGGCCGCGGCGGCGGCGCCGTGGCGGTCGGGCAGGACGCTGGCGATGAACCCGGTGAACTGGGCGGTGTCCTCGTGCAGGCTGGGCGCGGCCGACGGTCGCACCGCCGTGTAGGCGAGGAACGCGAGTGCCACCCGCCCGTCGTCACGGGTCCGGTCGTCGAGCGGCAGCAGCGCGGCGAGCATCGTGCGCAGCAGCAGCCGAGGCGACGGCGTCTCGCCCAGTCGTGCCACCGCCTCGGTGACCCGAAGCTGGCTGCGTTCACGCACCACGCTCAACGCGAACGCCATCATCTCGTCCTTGGTCCGGAAGTAGTGCTGGACCATCCCGGCGGAGACACCCGCCTCGGCGGCCACGTGACGCAGGCTGACGGCCTCCAGGCCCTGATCCGCGGCGACCCGCATCAGCGCGTCCGCGATGAGGGTGCGTCGCTCCTGGTGATCGACCTTCTTGGGCATGGCCTCGATCGTTTCACAGTGGGTGACCCGGACACCCCGCCAGCGACGGCGGTTACCGGCTGACGGTGGTGCTCGCGGGGGCGCCCCGCGCACTGCGCAACAGGTCGTCCGGGTCGTCGGCGTACAGGCGCAGCTCGTGGATCGGGGTGGACCCGGTCTTCGCCAGGTCGACGGTCAGCGGCCGACGCAGCAGGACGTCGATGCTCGTCTGGCTGCCCACGGAGACGGACACCACCCGACGGTCACCTTCCTGCTCGACCTGCACCGATCTGCTCGACGGCAGCGAGCGGTAACGCTTGCGCAGCGCCTCGATGTCGGTCCACGGGATGAAGACGTCGATGCCCCAGCTGAGCCGCACCCGCAGACCCCGGTCACCCACGACGTGCGGATGGATCGTCATGCTGGCATACAGCCCGATCATCCAGAGCAGACCCCAGATGCCGAGGCCGAGCACGATCCAGCGGGCGGGCCGCCACGGCACCACGTGGGTGACGACGACATCGAAGATGGGGATCTCCACGACCGACAGGCCGATGAAGATGCCCAGGATCGGCTTGACCACGCCGAGGTAGCCGAACGGCTCGTCACCGGGCCCCAGCGGCAGCGGGCGGCGTCGGGCCCACACGTACAGGCTGCGCCAGGTCGCGGCCTCGGCCTCGGCCGCCCGGCGCAGCAGTGGGCCCACCCGCGCCCTGGTTGGTGCCTTCGTGTCGGTCATGGTCGTCCTTCTCGGTGGGGGGCGACGGTCAGTGGACCGTGACGGTCCCGGCGCCACCGTCCACGGTGACGAGCTGGCCGGTGGAGATCGCCCGGGTGGCGCCGGGCACGCAGATGACGGCGGGAATGCCGTACTCGCGGGCCACCGTCGGGCCGTGCGCCATGATCGCGCCGGTCTCGGTGACCAGCGCCGCGGCGGTGAGGAAGAGCGGGGTCCAGCCGGGGTCCGTGGTCGCGGCCACCAGGACGTCGCCGGGCTCGATGTGGGCGGTGCCCGGGTCGTGGACGACCCGGGCCGGGCCGGTCACCCGACCCGCCGACGCGCCCACGCCGGCGAGCGTCCCGTCGCGGGCGGGCACCGCCGGCAGGACGCTCTCGACGTCCGTGCCGTCGGAGAGTAGCGCCACCGGCACCGTCCGGCGACGCAGCTCCCGGCGGTGCACGGCCCGCCGGGAGGTGACCGTCCCGCGTGGGTCGACACCCTGGTGTACGGCGGCGTGCACCTCGTCGAGGGTCAGGAACATGATGTCGTCGGGCTGGTCCAGCAACCCGCAGCCGTGCAGGTCGGCGCCGATGAGCAGCAGTTGGCGGCGCGTCTCGCGCAGCGGGTACAGCCCGGCGAACTTGCCGGCCTCGCGCAGGCCGGCCAACGACCGCGCCCGGCGCAGCAGGAAGCCGGCGAGGCGGCCCCGCACCGGCCGCCGGCGGCGTGCTCGGGTGACCAGCTCCGCCAACGACGCCTCCGCTGCGGCCGCGGCCCGCTGGAAGCGCTGGTCGGGGCCCTGCCGCGGATCGGTGACCCGTAGGTAGTTGGCGACGGCGGCGAACACCGGCGTGGGGTCCTCCACCCAGCGGGGCACGCCGAGGTCGACCTCGGCGACGCCCCGGTGACCGTAGACGTCGAGGAAGGTGGTCATGCCGATGTCGGGCAGCGTCCCGCGCAGATGCCGTGCGGCCAGCTCGGCGGGCGGGGTGTCGAGGAGGAGCTGATGGTGGTCGCCCGCGCCCTGGGCGAGCCGCCACAGGGCCAGGTCCATCTCGATGGTGACGTTGTGCGGCATACCGCCCAGCACGCTGTGGATCTCGTCTGGGCCGGCGACTCCCTTGAGCAGCGCGGTCGGCAGCGCGGCGGCGAGCATCCCCGCGACGATCGGCCACATGATGGCGTCCGCGCTGTCGTCGGGGTCCTGCGCCTGCACGAATCGCAGTCGGTCGGCGGCGGTCCGCAGGTCGGCGGGTGCGGCCGAGCGCACCTTCATCTGCTCGATCGCCTCGAACATCCGGATCCGCGCTGCCTCCGGTCGGGTCAGAGCCCGCACGATCCCCACCACCGCGCGGCCGGCCGTCCGCAGCGACGCGGCCCCCTGTGCCCCGCCGCGCCTGGTGCCATCACTGGTCGGTGCGAACCGGGGGTCGGCCAGCACGTGCTGCATCACCGCCTGGGCCCGTGGCCCGAAGTCGACCGCCAGGAGCTTCACCAGCCGTTTGCGGGACGACCTGTCCCGCGCCAGGTCGGTCAGGTCGCCGTAGAGCCGGCCGCCGATGTCGACGATCTCGACCCGTACGCCGAGCGCGGCGAGCATCGCGGTGATCTGCGTCCGCAGGGTGGACATGCCCATCGGGGTGACCGGTTGCACCATGCCCTGGACGTGACCGAACTCCAGGTAGACCCGGGGGAGTGGCTCGCCGGTCCGTGGTGGGAGGGGGAACAGGCTGGTGATCGGCCGGGACTGCAGGAGCCACAGGACGTCGTCGGCGTCGATCGCCCACTCCACGTCCTGGGGGGAGCCGAAGTGGGCCTGCAACCGCTCGCCCGTGGCGCGCAGTTCGGCCAGGTGGGCGGACGTCAGGCATCCCGTGTTGTCCCGTGCGACGCCGTCGAGGACGTAGTGGTCGACGGCCGCCGCGCCGTCCACCACTGTCGTGCCGAGGCCCGCGGCGGCGTCGACCGCCATCTCGTCGCGACGCCCGGTCAGCGGGTTCGCGGTGAACAGCACCCCCGCCACGGTGGGCGTGATCATGCGTTGCACGACGACGGCCATCCGCACCGCCTGGTGATCGATCTGGCGGGCGTCGCGGTAGGCGGTCGCGCGGTCGCTGTGCAGCGAATCCCAGCAGGTCTGGATGGCGGCGATCAGCTCGGTGGTGCCCGTGACGTTCAGGACGGTGTCCTGCTGCCCGGCGAAGCTGGCGTCGGGCAGGTCCTCCGCGGTGGCGCTGGAACGCACCGCCACCGGGCCCGCCCCGAGCCGCTGGTACGCGGCGACGACCTCGTCGGTGGGGATGACGCCGACCCGGTGGGCCTCGGTGGTGACGCAGAAGCCCTCGGGGACCCGCTCGCCGCGCCGGATCAGCTCACCCAACCCGGCGGCCTTGCCGCCGACCAGGTCGAGCAGTTCGCTGGTGGCCTCGGACAACGCGATCACGTGCATCGGACCCACTCTCGTTGCAATACGACTGCATTGCATTCGACCGTACCTCGTTCACGATGCGACTGCAATGTCTCCCCTCGGCGGGCGGGCGGCCCGGAGTCGAGGCGTTGCCGGCGTCTGCCATGCTCGGGTCGGTGACGACCGGCCGCCCCACCACAGCCCGCTCCCACCGCCGCCCCCGAAGCCGCACACTCCGGGTCCTCCTCGCGCTCGTCGCCGTGGCTGCCGTCCTCGGCGTCGCGCTGGTCGTGGTGCCGATGCTGCGACCGGCGGGGCCGCGTCCGCTCTTCCAGATGCCGGTGACCTGCGGCGAGACGTGGCAACTGAGCACCTACCCCGGGCACGACGACTACGACGTCGACTTCTTCCCGACCGAGGGCGAGACGTGGGGGCGGCCGGTGCTGGCGTCGTACGCCGGCACGGTCACCGTGGCGGGCGTCAACGGATCGCTGGGTGGGCGTACCCCGGACAAGCCGGACGGCCCACGGGGGCGCGGTGGGGGCTACTGGGTGAAGATCGACCACGGGGGCAAGTGGGAGACGCAGTACCTGCACATGCTCGAACCGCCACTGGTGACGGTCGGTCAGAAGGTCGCACAGGGGGACCAGATCGGGCGGCTCGGCAGCACCGGCAACTCCGGGGCGCCCCACCTGCACTACGAGCAGCGGCGCGGCTGGGACAAGGTGGAGACCCACTTCGACGGGGTCCCGTCGGGCATCACCACCGACGAACGCGAACAGATCCTCCGGCGGGTGAGCAACAACTGCCCGGCCGTCTCCTGAGGACGGGCAGTTTGCCCCGGTGCGCCGGGGGGCACTGATTCGGGGGACAGTTCAGACGCAGGGAGGGAGCCGGCCATGGCCAAGGGTGACGTCGAGACGTACCACGAGGACGGGCAGTGGAAGAACAAGCCGGAGGGTCACGAGCGGGCCAGCAGCACGCATGACGTGAAGGCCGACGCGCAGGCCCAGGGCCGTGAGATGGCGGCCGACCGTGGCGTCGAACACGTGATCAAGAAGCAGGACGGCACGATCGGGGAGAAGAACACCTACCCCCGCAGCCGCGACCCCCGGGACATCGAGGGCTGACGGCTCTTCGCACTCCGTCCACTGACCTCCTCGGCCACGGCCGAGGAGGTCAGTTGGCTTCTGCGCCTGTCGGCCGCCGGCCGGGGCCATCCGGCGATCTCCGTCGTACGGAAACTGTGGGTGTTTTGGGGGGATATAGTCCAGATCGGTACTGGAGTGAAAGCTGGGAGTGGGCATGTCGTTTTGGGACCGGCGTCGTCCGATCAGCACCGCAGCACTGGCGGTCGTCATGATTGCGGGGGTCCTCGCGTTCGCACCACAACCGGCACGGGCGGCCGGGTCCGTCCTCTTCGACCAGCCGTTCCGCAACAACACCGCGAACGGCATCGGCGCCGTGGCGGTGCCCGGCGTGCCCGGGATTCTCGCCAGCAACGCCGCCTGTCTCAGCGCGGCCGGCAACTCGACGACCGGGCCCCTGTTCAGTTGTCTCACCTCCACCGACCCGCAGGGCTCGGGCAAGCTGCGCCTCACGCCCGCCACCATCACCCGGCAGGGTGGGGTGGTGGGTGCGGTGAGCGTGCCGACCTCGCAGGGCCTGCACGTCACCTTCAACACCTACCAGTACGGCGGCATCAACCCGGGTGCGGACGGCCTCGCCTTCGTGCTGGCCGCCGTCGACCCGGCCAACCCGCGACCCCCGTCCACCCTCGGTCAGCCGGGAGGTTCGCTGGGCTACTCGGCAGCGTTCAACGGCGCATCGGCAGGCCTCTCCAACGGCTACCTCGGCATCGGGCTGGACGTCTTCGGCAACTTCAGCAACAGCACGTACCAGGGCACCGGCTGCACGAACCCGCCGTACATCTCGACCACCAACGGCCGGGTCCCCGGCCAGGTCGTGGTTCGCGGACCGGGCCGCAACGGTGTCGGCTACTGCGCGATCAACAGCACCGCCGCAAGCACGTCGACTCCCGCCCTGCCGCTGCGGGCCGCCACCCGGGCCGCCTCGGTGGTGCCGGTCGAGGTGGTCGCCAACACCACCGCGTCCCCGTTCACCACCGACACCGGCATCACCGTTCCGGCCGGTCAGTACCGGGTCAGGTTCACCCCGGTCGGAGGATCGGCCCGCACGCTGGCGGGCGAACTCCCGGTCGTGGCACCCAGCCTGTACCCGTCGCCGACCTGGCTGAACGCCAGCGGTTACCCCCGGCAGCTCGCCTTCGGCTGGGTCGCCTCGACCGGCTCCGTCACCGACTTCCACGAGGTCGACAACGCCCGCGCGGTCAGCTTCAACCCGGTGCCGGACCTGAACGTGTCACAGACCAGCGCCGTCGGGGCCAACCCGCAGCCCGGTGACCCGGTCACCTACTCGATCACAGCCGGGGTCGACGCCGGGGCCACCGAGACAGCGCCCATCACGGTCACCCAGACCGTGCCCGCCGGTGTCGTGCCGCGCGGCGCGTACGGCTCGGGGTGGGTCTGCGGCGCCCCGTCCGGGCAGACCATCAGCTGCACCAACAGCAACGGCCCGTTCGCCGGCGGCACCTCCCTGCCGCCGATCACGGTCGTGGCGTCCGTCACCGGCACCACGGTGACGCCGACGCTGATCCAGACCACGACGGTGGCGACCTCGTCCTCGATCGACGCGAACCCCGGTTTCTCCACCGTCACCACACCCGCCGTGCCGGCCACCGCACCCAGCGGCGTGACCGTCACCCCGGCCCAGAGTTCGGTCTCCGGAGGCATCGCGGTCACCGTGGGCGGCAGCAACCTCACCGGAGCGACCGCGATCACCATCGGTACGGCCGCCGAACAGCAGGCGGGCACGTCGGTGCTGCTGTTGCCGTGCACCTCCGGCCCGGCCGCCGGCTGCTTCACGGTGAACCCCAACGGCACGCTCGCCATCTCCTCCATGCCGGCCCGGTCCAGCCCGGCGACGGTCACCGTCAGCGTCGTCACCCGAGGCTCGGCAGGGTCGGCGAACTACGTCTACGCGTCCACGCCGGGCACCCCGGCCGCGCCGACCGCCGTCGCGGGCGTCACCAGCGCCACCGTGAGCTGGGTCGCGCCGGCGAACAACGGCAGCCCGATCACCGGGTACCTGATCACTCCGATCCGCGACGGGGTCACCCAGGCGACCCTCTCCTTCGACGCCTCCACCACCAGTCGCACGTTGACCGGGCTGACCGCGGGGGCCTCGTACACCTTCCGGGTGGCGGCGGTGAACGCGTTCGGCACCGGCGCGGCCAGCCCGCCCTCGGCGGCGGTGGTCCCGTACACCCTGCCCGGAGCGCCGACGATCACCTCGGCCACGGCGGGGACCAACGCCGCCACGGTGACCTGGACCGCCCCGGCCAACGGGGGCTCGCCGATCACCGGCTACACCGTGACGCCGTACCTCAACGGCGTGGCGCAGACGCCCCAGATCTTCACCGGGACCGCCACGACCCAGATCGTCACCGGGCTGACCGCCGGCGCCACGTACACCTTCCGGGTGGCCGCGACCAACGCCGCCGGGACCGGCCCACAGTCGGCCGCCTCCGGGTCGGTGACGGTCAACGCGGCACCGACGCTGACCTTCGCGCCGCCGCCGCCCGGCAAGGCGTACGACCCGTACCAGTACCAGTTCACGGTGACCGGCGGGACGGGTCCCTTCGGCTGGGCGGTGAGCGCCGGGAGCCTGCCCGCCGGGCTGGCCCTCGACCCGGCCACCGGTCTGCTCTCCGGTACGCCCACCGTGTCCGGAACGTTCCCGTTCACCGTCCGGGTGACCGACTCGTTCAACCAGTCGGCGACCCGGCCGGTCGAGCTGGTCATCAGCCCGCTCGGTGGGCTCTCCATCACCGTCCCGGCGATCTCCCCGCTCGGCGCCGCCACCGCGGGCACGACCGGCCTCTCAGGCCAACTCGGCCCGGTGACCGTGACCGACGACCGGGGGCCGTTCTCCGGAAACTGGGTCACCGTCGTCTCCAGCACGAGCTTCACCACCGGCGCCGGGTCGCCCGGCGAGACGATCCCCAACAGCAGCATCACGTACGCCTCCGGGGCGGCCCTCGCCATCACCGGCGTCGGCACCTTCGTCCCGCAGCCCGGCGCGGTGCTGGACACCCCGCAGACGGCCGCTGGTTGGTCCGGCCAGACCGGCGGCCCGAACTCCGTCACCTGGAACCCGACCCTGTGGGTCACACTCCCCACCGGGGTGGTGGCCGGCGACTACACGGCCGTCGTGACCCACTCGGTCATCTAGTCCCAGGACCATGCCCGTCCAGGGCAACAGGTTGCTCGGCAACCCGCCCCACCCCCACCCTGCCCCCACCCCGGCTCATCGATCATGGAGTTGTGGTGGGCGACAAAGCAGCCCACCCGGTGCCAATCGGGCACCATAACTCCATGATCGACGGGGATCGGACCCGAGCGCCGGGGGCGTGGGGAACGGGGTGGGCCTGACAACATCACTGCCCGGCCGTTCCTTGCGGGAACGGCCGGGCAGTCTGTGTGGACTGGGAGGTCAGGTCAGCCGGGTGCGTTGTCGGCGGACGACGTACCAGCCGGCGAAGGTGACCAGCACCAGCAGGGCGATCCCGCCGACGGCGTAGACCAACCAGCTCGGCCCGGCAGACGTCGCTACGGTCATCGGCGCCGCGACGGGCAGGCTGATCTTCCCGGTCGCGGTGCGCTCGACGATGCCGCTTGCGAGCTTCGCGTGGACGTCCCAGGTGCCCGCGGGCAGGGCCTGGTTGACCTCGATCCGGACCTGGCCGCTCTGGCCGGGCAGGATCGTCACGCCGTTGGTCACCTTGAACGGGCCGGCTTTGACCGCCGCCTTGGTCAGCGACAGGGTGCCGGTCATGTCCAGCGCGCGTTGACCGGTGTTGGTGACGTTCGCGGTGACCACCGGAAACTCGCCGGATCCGGGTTCCGCGGCCAGCCCGTCGATGCGGAAGTCCGTCGGCGGCTCACCGCCCGGACCGATGTCGAGGTAGACCCGGATGCCGACCCGGTGGATCTGGGTGACGTTGCCGGTGCGCTCCTTCGCGCTGGTGACCTGCGCCCAGATCGCCCCGTACCGCTCGCCCTTGGACGCCTTCTTCGGCACGGCGATCTCGACGTCGACCGGCCGTCGCTCGCCTGGGTCCAGCTCGATCCCGGCGGTCTTCAGCCGGATCCAACCGCTGAGTTCGTTGTCCGTGCGGCCCTCGGGAACGGTGAAGGCGTTGTTCTCGACCGACGCCGCTCCGGAATAGAACTCGATCTTCTGCGTCTCACCCGAGGTGTTCTGCACCTCGACCCGACGGTTGATCGTCGTCCCGGGCTTCAGGTGATCCACGATGTAGACCTGGGCCCGCGGGTCCTGCACCCGACTGGCGGGGATGTCCAGCATCCGGATGCTGATCGCGGCATCCTCGGCGGGCTCCTGTCGCTGCTCCCGCACGGCAGCGGCTGGTGCCGCCGAAACCCCGAGCGCCACGAGGGCGACCGAGGCCAGCAGCACCAGCCGGCCGAGCGGGTCAGAACACCGAATGTGTCACCGTCCCCGTGTAGACACCCTGGACGGTGCCGAGGGGCACGTTCACCACCAGGGTGGGGTTCCAGGTGGCGAAGTTGTTGCCCGTGCCGCCGGTGTGGGTCATCGCCGTCCGGGGAACGTTGATGATCACTGCTTGGGCGGCGGTGGGTTGGCCCGGCGTGAAGGTGCCGCTACCGGCGGTCGCCGTTGCGGGGCCGGACCAGTACAGGACGTTGATGTTGGGGATCGTCTCACCGGAGCTGCCGCCGCCGGTGACGAAGTCGGTCGAGATGACGTTGGCGGTCCAGTTGGGGGTGAGCGACCCGCGCTGGTCCAGCACGGTGACCGGGCCGAGCTGACCGGAGATGGTCGAGCCCTCCACGCCGTGCCCGATGTTCGCCGTTGCCGGCACCGTGATCGACAGACCGCCGGCCGCGTCGACGGTGAGGGTCACGATCGTGTCGCCCGTCGTGTCCGCGGCGGCTGGTCCGGCGAGCGCGACGACGGCGGCAATGCCGGCCAGGCCCGCGAGAATCTTTCTACGCATCGAGTCTCCTTCTGTCCTAAAGCGCCCATGAGAAGCAGTTCGAGCGTAACTACGCAAAATACCCATTAAGGGGCGAATGTGGCAGCGTCACCCCTGCTGGGTGATCGTGAATCTCCCGCGCCGGGTCGTCGCGGGACGGCGCTGGGCATGGTTGATCGACTCGCCTTTCAGCGAAGTCGGGGTATCCGAACGTTCCGGATACCCCGACTCCAAGGAAGACGAGTGGATCGAGCGAAAGCGGGAGGTGCCGCGTCGTGGGACGGGCTTTGCGGATCCCCTCAGGCCGGGACCACGTAGGGGAAGGAGGCGGCGCGAGCCGCCTTGGTGACCTCCGGGGTGAGCCCGGAGGTGGTGCCCGTGTTCAGGACCAGTGAGAACATCACCTCGGGCACGTTGTCGGCCATGGTGCGCCCGTTGCGGATCGCGAAGCCGAAGTTGGCGGCCGTGCCGACCTTGTACGACACCACGTCGGGATAGAGCTGCCGGGCGACGCTCCAGCCGTACGCCTGGGGGTCGGGCGCGGTCCCGTTCGCCGCGACGACACCCGCGACGGCGTTGGCGATCTCCTCGCCGTCCTCGGTGAGGTCGCGACTGGGGTGGCGGAAGTTGGCGGGATCCGAGAAGTCGGTGTCGTGCGGCCAGAAGATCGGCCACATCATGGGGTGGCCGGCGCGGTTGATCTGGCGCCAGCCACCGGCGTCGGTCGCCAGCAGGGTGCGACACCACACGCCGATCTCGGTGCCGTCGCGCAGCAACGGTTCGTCGTGGGAGACCTCGAGGACGATCGACTCGACGGTGGTGTCGTCGAAGCTGTTCTTGGCCTGGTCGACGCGCCACGCCGAGCGGTCCACCCTCGACCCGTTCTTCACCGCGCCGTTGATGGTGGCGAGTTCGTCGAGGTCGACGTAGAACGGGTCGGTGATCCGCCCGGCCCAGATCCGCACGTTGCCGCCGGTCGTCACCTCGCCGGTGCGTCCCTCCGCGATGGGGGTGCCCATCGCGGCGTCGTCGCGGGCGTCCGCGCCGGTCAGCTCGTACAACTGGAGGGTCTGCCTGTTGTCGCCGTCGAGCTCGCCGAAGGCGAACCGGTAGGTCAGATCCTCCATCTCGGCGCCGTTGACGTGAATCTTGATCTCGTAACGGCCCTCGGCGTGGAAGCCGCGCTTGATGTCCGCCTTGGTCACCGAGCTGTTGACGTCCATCACGAAGACGGTCGCGCGGTTGCCGTTGAAGACGTACAGGTCGTCGATGTAGAGCTGGCCGCCCTGGGCGGCGAGGGGGGTGTCGAGGTGGTGCGACATGAGTTCACTCCCGGAGCGGCCGGTATCTGGATTAATCCGAACATAGCGGGCAGAAGTCAACCTGCTGCGCCATCGGCTGAATTCGGATTCGCCCGGGTGATGGGAGGAGTCGGACGCTGCGTGGGCCGCACATCCGGGCCCTTTGCGGCGGTGGGCGGCCCGCGATGGTGGGCCGCACACGGCGGTGGGCCGCCCGAAGCTGTGCTCGGACGGCCCACTCGTCGGTGCTGGTGTCGTCAGACGCGGGACCACTTCTGGTTGGCGGCGCCGAGGCAGTCCCAGAGGTGCAGCTTGCCACCGTTGTTGGGGTTGGCCTCCCGCACGTCCACGCACTTGTTGGCGTTGAGGTTGACCAGGTCACCGGACGCGTTGAGGGTGAAGCGTTGCGCGGTGTTGCCATTGCAGCTGACCAGGTTGACCTCGGTGCCGTTGGCGGTGCCGGCCCAGGCGGGGTCCATGCACTTGCCCATCGCGCGGACGGTGCCGTCGGTGGCGAAGGTCCAGCTCTGGGCGGCGCTGGTGTTGCAGTCCCAGATCTGCAACTTGGCGCCCTCGACCGGGTTGGCGCCGGGGATGTCGATGCAGCGACCGCTCTGTGCCCCGCGGATCCGGCTGGTGCCGGGAGCCGGGTCGCCACCACCGCCGGAGGTGTAGCTGGACACGCGGACGTAGTCGACGAGCATCTGCTGGGGGAACTGGGTGGAGCCGTCCGGGTAGCCGGGCCAGTTGCCGCCGACCGCCACGTTGAGGATCATGAAGAAGGGGTGGTCGAACACCCAGCGGTTGCCGCCGAGGCGGGCGGGGTCGACCCGGTGGAACTGCACCCCGTCCAGGTACCAGGTGATCACGTTCGGCTCCCAGTCGACCCGGTAGGTGTGGAAGCCGTCGGCGAGCGGTGCCCCGAGGGTGCGGCTGCCGGTGATGCCGCCGCCGCCGGAGTAGCCGGGTCCGTGCACGGTGCCGTACACGGTGTTGGGCTCCCGGCCGATGTTCTCCATGATGTCGATCTCGCCGGCGTCGGGCCACCCGCCGCCGGTGCCGAGCATCCAGAATGCCGGCCAGATGCCCTGACCACGCGGGATCTTGATCCGAGCCTCGAACCGACCGTACGTCTGGGTGAAGGTGGCCGCCGAGAGCAGCCGGGCCGACGTGTACTCGCAGCGCCCGTAGTGGCACTGGTAGTTGGCGGGGTTGTCCCGGCGGGCCGTGATGACGAGGTTGCCCTGGCCGTCGTGGACGGCGTTGCTGGTGCTGTTCGTGTAGTACTGCCGCTCGTTGTTGCCCCAACCGCTGCCGCCGATGTCGAACCGCCACTTGTTCTGGTCGACAGGCGTGCCGGCGGGGGAGTTGAACTCGTCCTGCCAGCTGATCGGGCCGATGGCGGCCTCGGCCCGGTCGGGATGCGGCGGGACGACGAGTGCCGCGGCGGTCGCGACGAGGGCGACCGCCATGAGTACGAGGGGACGGAAGCGGAGGGTGGGACGGGCTGTGAACACGGGAGGCTCCTCAGCGAGGGGGTGGCGGAGGCTGCGTGCCGGAGAGGGCGGAGAGCGCTCTCTAGAATGAAGCATGTCGATATCATGCTTTTCTGTCAAGACTGTTTCCAATATGCCAACCGTCCGTTACCGCCCGATGCTGCGCGGTGAGCGGTGGAGGGTCGGCGCGCGGCCGAAACACGAGACCGGTCGATGTCTCCGAGGTGGACGGCGGTGATCCCATCGAAGCAGGTCGCCGTGGCCGAGTGCTACTCGATAGCGGTCGAATCGACCCTTCCTATTGCCGTGAGGCGTCCACCCGGGACAGGATGGCGAGGCGTGCGGGAAACCTCCCCGTAACCTGCGCGCTGCTGGTCTCTGTCACAAGGAAGTGGGAGTCAGTCATGAGCGACGCGTCGACGGCGCTGGGTGTGCGCCTCTACCCGGATCTGGTCGAGCGGGGTGGCCTGGCCCCCGCGCTCATCGAAACCGCGGCCCGCCATGGGCTCGATCTCGGCCGGGTCACCTCTCCCGAGCAGGGGCGCAGCCGGTTCACCTGTGCCGAGCTGCACTCCGAGCAGGGTGTGGTCTGCGTGAAGCTGGGATCGCAGGCCCGATACTTCATGATCGATCTGCGGGTCTCGGGCGAGGTCCTCGCGCGCGGCGACGTGATGGACCTGTTGCAGGTCGCCAAGGTCGCGGCGGCCTGGCAGGCCGGGCTGACGATCGCCGAGCTGACCGCCCAGTTCCCCTTCATGGAGGAGATCAAGCACCGCCCGGCGCCCGTGGCCCAGGTCAGCTAGCGCGCGTCGCCGGGCAGGTCAGCAGCGCAGCCGGGGCGGCAGAGCAGCGTCGACGCCGACGTCACGGTTCAGGTAGGTCGACTGGACGAAGGCGACGAAGCGTTCCGCGTCGGTCGCGGTGGAGGCCAGTCCGAACGAGACGCGGACCGCGCCGCCCGTCGGCAGCCGCAACGCGGCGAGGTAATCGTCGATCGTGTCGACCCGCGCCAACAGTCGCCGCCGCAGCGACTCCCGCCCGATCCCGAACGCGCCCTCACCCGCGCCCGGGTTGCAGAAACAGCCGGTACGCAGGGAGAAGCCGGCCGCTGCGGCTTCCCGTGCGACCAACCGCTCGTCGACCAGGGTGCCGTCCGGCTGGCGGAGGTTGAAGGTCACCGTCGCGCCGCGGGCCGCACCCGTCGTCGGCCCGTACACCTGGACCAGCGGCCCACCGGTGTCGTGCCGCAGGGTGACCAGCCGCTCCAGCAGCCATTCGGTGAGCAGACTGACGCGGGAGTGCACGAGATCGACGCCGATCGAGTCGAGCCAGCGCAACCCGAACTCCACGTCCGGGATGCTCAGGAAGTTGAGCGTGCCGTCCTCGAACGCCGACTCGTCATCCATCGACCGGTGCCAGTCGCCCTGCACGCTGACCGCGCGGATCGTGCCCCCGGCGAACCACGGCCGGCGCAGTCGGGCCAGCGCGTCGCGCCGGGCCAGCAGCGCGCCGACCCCGGTGGGGTAGCCGAAGAGCTTGTACCAGCTCAGGCACACGAATTCCGGTCGGACGACGCCGAGGTCCAACCGGTTCGTCGGCGCGAAGGCGGCGGCGTCGAGCAGCACGTCGTACCCGTGCTGGTGGGCCAGCTCCACCCAGCCCAGCGGGTGCTGCACGCCCGAGAAGTTGCTCTGCGCCGGGTAGGCGAAAAGGCCGCGACCACCGACACGGCCCCACCGCCCGGCCAGCCCGCGCCGGCCGGCGTCGAGCATCGTGGTCAGGTCCGATTCCGCGACCCGCAGCTCCGGCCCGCTCAGCGGTACGTAGCGCACGGACGCGCCGGCCGCCCGCGCGTACTCCCGGATGCCGTTGACCGAGTTGTGGTTGTCCCAGGTCAGCACCAGCGGCGCGGCCCGGCCGAAGCGGTACGCCTCGCCGACCAGCCGGCAGGCGCCGCTGGCGTTCGGGGTGAAGACGACCGCGTACTCGGCCGGGTCGGCGTGGAAGAAGTCGAGCACCGCACGTCGCGCCGAGTCCACCAGCGAACCTGCCGCCGCGCTGGTGGGGCTCTCCGAGTGTGGGTTGCCGTACAGGCCGGCCAGCAACCGGTCGTGATGTTCGCGTACCTGGGTCTGCGCCGCCACCCCGGCCCCGGCGTAGTCGAGGTACACCTGACCGTCGGTGTCCAGGTGGCGGTACTCGGTGGCACGCAGGTCGTCGATCCGCCCGGTGGCGGCGTAACCCGGCAGCCCGGTCGGGGAGGTGCGCGGCGGCTCAGGCCGCGGCACGGGAGCCCCGTCGTGCCAGCACCGCCCAGGTGGCGCCCAGGAAGAGCACCGCGAAGCCGCCGAGCACCAGCCAGTTGACCCACACCGGCCGGGAGAAGCTGTCACCGTACGTGGCGAGCAGCGGCGGGCCGAGCGGGGAACCGCCCTCCCGCCAGAGTCGCTCCACCCCGGCGGTGTGCCCCAAACCCTCGAACGCCCACCGGTTCGACATCGCGTAGCTGAGCCACTGACCGCCGGTCGCCATGGCGGGCACCGGCAGGATCGCGCCGACGAACAGCACCTGCGGGAAGCAGAGCATCGGCAGCATGAGCGTCGCCTGGGCCGGGTCGGAGACGGCCGCGGAGCACAGCAGACCGAGGGCGAGCGCCGCCGCCGAGGAGAGCAGCAGGGTCGCGTACAGGGCGGCGAAGTCCGCGCCGTCGACCGGTGGGAGCCGGTCGATGCCGCGCAACACCCCGAGCAGGGCCAGGTCCACCAGGGCCAGCAGCGGCAGCAGCACCGCGACCTTCCCCATCAGGTACGGCACCAGCCGGACGCCCGCCAGCCGTTCGCGGCGCAGGATCGGTGACTCGGTGCAGATCTGCAACAGCCCGTAGGTCAGCCCGAAGAAGAAGCCGCCGAACGCGATCCAGAACAGGATCATCACGGTCACCGTGGGGCTCGGCCGGGTCGGGTCGAAAGCCCCCGGGCGGAACAGCAGGGCGAACATGCCGAGCACCATCAGCGGCGAGCCGAGCAGGATCGCCAGGGTCAGCCGGTTGCGGACGACGATCTCCGCGTTGCGCGCGGTGAGGACGGCCCACTGACGCAGCCGGCCGATCCGCCGGGGCGCTGGCGCGGAGACGTCACCATGATCGGTCGCGCGGGCCGGCGGGGCGCTGTCGCGGTACGCGGCGAAGCGGTCGGGCCAGGCGGCCGGGTCGGATTCCTCGTCGAGGCACAGGTGCACCTCCGCGAGGGACCGCAGGCCGAAGAACTCCCGGGCGGCGGCAGGTGTGCCGGAGAACGCCAGGCGGCCCTGGCGGGTCAGCACCACGACCCGGTCGCAGTGGTCCACGTCGGTGATCTGGTGGGTGGTGAGCACGACGGTGGTCCCCGCGTCGGCGAGGGTCCGCAGCACCCGGAGCAACTCCACGGCGATCGCCGGGTCCAGCCCGGAGGTGGGCTCGTCCAGGAAGAACACGCCGGGCCGGTCGAGCAGCTCGACGGCGATGCTGGCGCGCTTGCGCTCACCACCGCTGAGCCGGCCCACCGGCACTGCGGCCCGCTCGGTGAGCCGTAGCTCGTCGAGCACCTCGGCGACCCGGTCGCTGATCTCGGTCGGTCCGGTCGCGGACGGGAGGCGTAGCCGGGCCGCGTACCGCAGGGTGCGGGCCAGTGGCAGCTCGCGGTGGATGATGTCGTCCTGCGGCACGAAGCCGATCGCGCGGACCGCGTCGGCCCCGTCGTGGGCCACGGTGCCCGTCGCCGGCCGCCGTACCCGGGCGAGCGTCTCCAACAGGCTGGTCTTGCCGGCGCCGCTGACGCCGATGACGGCGGCGACCTCGCCGGGCTGGATGGTCAGCGAGATGTCGTCCAGGATCCGGCGGCCGCCAGGGACGGTGCGGCCCAGACCGGTGGCCGTGATGCCGACGCCGGTACGCGGGGGAGACGTGGTCTGCTCGGTCGTCATGTCGAGTGCCCGATCCGGTGGGTGAGTGGTCCGCCTGAACATCGTGCACCGCCGATGCTACGTCCGGTGTGGACCGTGCCGGCCTGCCCGCCCGCCTGCCTGCCCGCCCGGTCGGTGGTGGTGGCTCAGCCGAGCACCTGCTACCTGACCACCCTGATGCCCGACGGCTCGCCGCAGCTCACCCAGACCTGGGCGGACACCGACGGCACCCACATCCTGATCAACACGGTGGAGACCCACCAGAAGACGCGGAACGTCCGGCGTGACCCCCGGGTGGCGGTGGCGATCTCGGATCCGCAGAAGCCGAGCCCAGGTCCGGATCATCCTGACCATCGAGCCCGAGCGGGTGCACTCGATGGGCTGACGGGCTGTCGCCGTCGGGGATGCCCGAAGCCGTCCAGGGGCATGAACGGCGCAGTCGGGGGAAGACCGGCTTTCCGCTGTCGAACAGGAGTGCCGGGATGAGAGCCGTCGTCTACGCGGACGTCCGGACCGTCGACGTGCGGGAGGTGCCCGACGCGACGCTGGAGGCGGAGACCGACGCCCTCGTGCGGATCACCTCCACCGCGCTCTGCGGCACCGACCTGCACATGTACGACGGACGGACCAGCGCCGAGCCCGGCCTGGTGCTGGGTCACGAACCGTTGGGTGTGGTGCAGGAGGTGGGCGCCGCGGTGCAGACCGTCCGGCCCGGCACGCGGGTGGTGATCCCCACGCACCTGTTCTGCGGGACGTGCGTGATGTGCGCGCGGGGGCTCTCGGCGGCCTGTCTGCGGGCCCGGGCCGAGGGGCCGGGCGCGGCGTACGGCTACGCCGGGATGGGCACGTACCGGGGCGCCCAGGCCGACCTGCTGCGGGTGCCGTGGGCCGACGCCAACTGCGTACCCGTGCCCGGGGAGCCGGGGGACGCGTACGAGGACGACTTCGTGCTGCTCGCCGACGCGTTCGTCACCGGGTGGCATGCCGCGGCGACCCTCGCCGGGGTCGAGGCGGGTGACACGGTCGCCGTGTTCGGTGCCGGGACCATCGGTCTGCTGGGCGCCTACTCGGCGCTGCTCAGGGGCGCCCGGGTCGTGTACAGCGTCGACGGCGTGGACGCCCGGCTCGACAAGGCCGGCGAGATCGGCGCCGTGCCGATCGACTTCCGCCACGGCGACCCGGTCGAGCAGATCCGCGCCGACCGGTCCCGGGCCGGGCTGCCGCTCGGCGAGGAGAAGCTGGGTGGGGTGGACAAGGTCATCGACGCGGTCGGGTTCCAGGCCCGCGACCGCGAGCATCCCGAGCGGGAGCGTCCCAACCAGGTCATCGCCGACGCGGCCCGGCTGGTCAATGCCGCTGGAGCGATCGCGGTCGCCGGGGTGTACCCGGACCGGGACCCGCACCCCGGCCCTGGCGCGGACGGCCACGAGAACCTGGTCGCGCCGTGGGGAGCGCTGTTCAGCAAGGGAGTGGCGGTCCGGTTCGGTCGCACCCACGACCGCCGCTACACCGTCCTGCTGCGGGACCTGGTCGTCGCGGGCCGGGCGCGGCCCAGCATGATCGTCACCCACCACGGCACCCTCGCCGACGCTCCCGAGCTCTATCGCCGCTTCGACCGCCGGGAGGACGGCGTGATCAAGGCGGTGCTGCGCCCGAGCTGACCGGTCGGATCGTGGTCGACGGCCGCGAATCGACCTTAATGGGCGTTAAGGTGCGGATCCCTCTCCTGGTGGCGGGCGTGTCACGGCGACCGTCGTCGATCCGGGTCATCCGTAGAGGCGTGGGTCACACCGTTGGTCGAGGGTTGCCGCGGCGTCCCCGAGGGAGTGTCGGCGTCGCGGCTCGATCAAGATCTTTCGATGGTGGCGGGGCCCGCGGGTGCGTCGATCTTCGTCCGGTCGTTGTGAATCACCCCTGGTGGCGGGGCTTGTCAAGGGCTGCTGGAGCCAACGGCGGCGTGGCTATCATTTGACAACGTTGCCACCGGCACACGAGGGTGCCGGGTGGGACTGCGGGGGCGGCTGTGACGGGCGAAGACAGCGTGACGTCTATATTGCCGGATTGTTACATTTTCAACAGGCCCTCGCCTTGCGGATGACCCTCCGGCCGCAATACGTTGCCGTCAACAACAAAACCAAGTGAAGGTTCAACCTTCCGGAGGCAACCGATGACGTTGGCGAGGTGGTACGAGCGATGAGCGACGTGCCCATCCTCCTTGAGATGCGCTCCATCACCAAGGAGTTCCCTGGAGTCAAGGCCCTCTCCGACGTCAACCTGGTGGTTCGCGCCGGCGAGATCCATGCCATCTGCGGCGAGAACGGCGCGGGCAAGTCCACGCTGATGAAGGTGCTGAGCGGGGTCTACCCGCACGGCACCTACGACGGCCAGATCATCTACCAGGGTTCGGAGAGCAAGTTCTCCGACATCCGGGCCAGTGAGAACGCCGGCATCGTGATCATCCACCAGGAGCTCGCGCTCATCCCCGGAATGTCGATCGCCGAGAACATCTTCCTCGGCAACGAACCGCGCAAGCGGGGCGCGATCGACTGGAAGGCCGCGAACCGGATGGCGCTGGACCTGATGGCCCGGGTCGGTCTGCAAGAGGACCCGGACACCCTGATCAAGGACATCGGGGTCGGCAAGCAGCAGCTCGTGGAGATCGCCAAGGCGTTCGCCAAGGACGTGAAGCTGCTCATCCTGGACGAGCCCACCGCGGCGCTGAACGAGGCCGACTCCAAGCACCTGCTGGACCTGCTCCGTGGGTTCCGCTCCCGCGGCATCACCTCGATCATGATCTCGCACAAGCTCAACGAGATCGAGGCGATCGCCGACCAGATCACCATCCTGCGCGACGGCCGGACCGTGGAGACCCTCGACGTCAAGGCGGACGGGGTCGACGAGGACCGGATCGTGCGGGGCATGGTCGGCCGCGAGCTGAGCAGCCGGTTCCCGGACCACACCCCGAAGATCGGTGAGGTCTTCTTCGAGGTCCGCAACTGGAACGTCCGGCACCCGATCTCCGCCGACCGGCAGGTCTGCAAGAACGAGAGCTTCGTGGTGCGCCGAGGCGAGATCGTCGGCTTCGCCGGTCTGATGGGCGCGGGCCGTACCGAACTCGCGATGAGCATCTTCGGTCGCTCGTACGGGGTGTTCGAGTCGGGCACCATCATCAAGGACGGCAAGGAGATCGTCCTGAAGTCGGTCGCCGACGCGATCGACAACGGGCTCGCGTACGTCAGCGAGGACCGCAAGGCGATCGGCCTCAACCTGCTCGACGACATCAAGTCCTCGACGGTGGCGGCCAAGCTGTCCAAGATCTCGCACCACGGCGTCCTGAGCGAGGTCGAGGAATACCAGGCGGCCGAGTCGTACCGCAAGGAGTTGCGGACCAAGGCCCCGACGGTCGACGAGAGCGTCTCCAAGCTCTCCGGCGGCAACCAGCAGAAGGTCGTCCTGGCGAAGTGGATGTTCACCGACCCGGACCTGCTGATCCTCGACGAGCCGACACGCGGCATCGACGTGGGTGCCAAGTACGAGATCTACGGCATCATCCAGCGGCTCGCCGACCAGGGGAAGGGCGTCATCGTCATCTCCTCGGAGCTGCCTGAGCTGATCGGGCTGTGCGACCGCATCTACACCGTGTTCGAAGGTGCCATCACGGGCGAGATCGCCCGGGCGGACGCCACCCCGGAAAACCTCATGAAGCAGATGACCTCGACGAAGAAGATGGCCACACGATGAGCCGATTGAAGGACCTTCAGAAGAACCTGTTCGGAGGCACCACCTCCAACGCTCGCCAGTTCGGGATGATCTTCACCTTGGTGGCGATCGTCGTCCTGTTCCAGATCCTGACCGATGGCCTCACCCTGCGGTCGGACAACCTGATCGCGCTGTTCCAGCAGAACTCCTACATTCTGATTCTGGCCATCGGCATGCTCATGGTGATCGTCGCCGGGCACATCGACCTGTCGGTCGGCTCCGTCGCGGCCTTCGCGGGCATCCTGGTCGCCAAGTCGATGACCGAGTGGGATCTGCCCTGGCCCGCCGCCATCCTGTTCGGCCTCGCCATCGGCGCGGTGATCGGCGCCTGGCAGGGCTTCTGGGTGGCCTACATCGGGGTGCCGGCGTTCATCGTCACCCTGGCGGGCATGCTGCTGTTCCGCGGCGGCAACCAGTTCATCGGTAACGCGAGCACCGTCCCGGTGCCGGAGGGCTTCCGGGAGATCGGCTCCGGCTTCCTGCCCGAGTTCGGTCCGAACACGGGCTACAACAACGCCACGTTGCTGCTCGGTCTGATCGCTGCGGTGGCGGTGGTGTGGCGCGAGATCCAGGCCCGCAAGACCCGACGGGCGATGGACGCCGACCCGGCGCCGATGTGGATCTCCATCCTGCGGATGGCCATCATGGTCGGCGTGATCGCCTTCGCGGCGCTGCGCTTCGCCAGCGGTCGCGTCGGCACCAGCTTCCCGATCTCCGGCATCATCCTGCTGGTCCTGGTGATCGCGTACTCCTTCTACACCCGCAACACCGCCGGTGGCCGGCACATCTACGCGGTGGGCGGCAACTCCCGGGCGGCCGAGCTGTCCGGCGTGAAGCTCAAGCGGGTCAACTTCTTCGTCATGATGAACATGTCCATCCTGGCCGCGCTGGCCGGCATGATCTTCGTGGCCCGTTCGGCGGCCTCCGGCCCTCAGGACGGCAACGGCTGGGAGCTTGACGCCATCGCCGCGGTCTTCATCGGTGGCGCGGCCGTCGCCGGTGGTATCGGCACCATCAGCGGTTCCATCGTCGGTGGTCTCGTCATGGCCGTGCTCAACAACGGCCTCCAGCTCATGGGTGTCGGCACCGACCGCGTCCAGATCATCAAGGGCCTGGTCCTGCTGCTGGCCGTCGCGATCGACGTCTACAACAAGAGCCAGGGGCGCTTCTCGATCGTCGGGAGCCTGATGCGGCCCTTCCGCCGCGACGACTCCGCCCCACCCGCCTCACCGCCGGACGCGGAGCGCGAGCCCGCCAAGGCAGCGGTGTCCGGCTGACGGCCACCGACCTCTCCACCCGCCTCACCATCTAGAAAGGCAAGTCCTCACCATGCGTAAATTCTTCGGCACGTCGGTGGTGGCCATCAGCGCCGCCGCCATGCTGGCCCTCGCCGGCTGCGGCTCCGGCCGTGACGGCGACTCCAACTCCGGTGGCGAGGCCGCCAAGGGTTTCCCGGCGAACTCGCTGATCGGCGTGGCCCTCCCGGCCAAGACCTCGGAGAACTGGGTTCTCGCCGGTGACCTGTTCACCAACGGCCTCAAGGAGGCCGGCTTCCAGGGTGACGTGCAGTACGCCGGCGCGTCGACCACGGTTGCCGACCAGCAGGCTCAGATCACCGCCATGGTGACCAAGGGCGCCAAGGTCATCGTCATCGGCGCGACCGACGCCGCGCAGCTGTCGACCCAGGTCGCGGCTGCCCACACGGCCGGCGTGAAGGTCATCGCCTACGACCGGCTCATCACCAACACGCCGGACCTCGACTACTACGTCGCGTTCGACAACTTCAAGGTCGGCCAGCTCCAGGGCCAGGCCCTGCTGGACGGCATGAAGGCCAAGAAGCCGAACGGCCCGTACAACATCGAGCTGTTCTCCGGCTCGCCGGACGACAACAACGCCGGTGTCTTCTTCAACGGCGCGATGGACGTGCTCAAGCCGGAGATCGACAAGGGCAACGTCGTCGTCGCCTCGGGTCAGAAGGACGTCAAGCAGACCGCCATCCAGGGCTGGAAGGCCGAGGGTGCGCAGGCCCGCATGGACCAGCTGCTGACCTCGACCTACGGCAACAAGGAGCTGGACGGTGTCCTCTCCCCGAACGACACTCTGGCCCGCGCCATCCTGACCTCGGTCAAGGGTGCTGGCAAGCCGACCCCGATCGTCACCGGTCAGGACTCCGAGGTCGAGTCGGTCAAGTCGATCGTCGCTGGCGAGCAGTACATGACGATCAACAAGGACACCCGCAACCTGGTGAAGGAGACCATCAACATGGTCAAGGCTCTCCAGGCCGGTAACGCCCCGCAGGTGAACGACACCAAGTCCTACAACAACGGCAGCAAGGTCGTTGACACGTACCTGCTCCCGCCGGTCGCCGTCACCAAGGCGAACGCGGCTGAGGCGTACGCCAGCGACCCGAAGCTCGCGCCGCTCACCAAGTAATCACCGCACGGTAGGCAGCAACGCCGATGGGTCCCGGGTCTCCTCTTCCGGGACCCATCGTCGTCCTGACAGTCCCGCATCACCCGGCACCGACCCGGAAGGAGGTCTGACCGTGGCGACACCCGTCCGGTCCAGGCCAGCCGGCGTCGGCCGCACCACCGACTCCCCGCTGCCGTCCGTTCCCGGCGCCAGCCAGGAGGAGATTCGGCGACAGAACCTCGGCGCCGTGCTGCGCTACGTCCACCTGCACGGGCCGACGTCCCGGGCCGAGCTGACCGGTCGGCTCGGCCTCAATCGCAGCACCATCGGCGCCCTGGCTGCCGACCTGGTGGCCAGTGGGTTGGTCACCGAGGAGGCGCCGACCACCGCCCGCCGCGCCGGCCGGCCCTCTCTGGTGGTCAGCCCCCGCTCCGACCGGGTCTACGCACACGCCCTGAGCATCGACGCGGACCGGCTGCGCGCCGCCCGGGTCGGTCTCGGTGGGCAGATCCTCGATCTGCGGGAGATTCCTCGACCCGGTGGCATGTCGGCGATCGACGCCGTCAGGCCCCTCGCCGACCTGGTCCGTGACATGGAACGCGCCGTGGCCCCCGACGCGCTGCTGGTCGGCGGCGCGGTCGCGGTCACCGACACCACCCGCGACCCGGACGGCAGGATCCGGATCGCCAGCGTGGACGAGACGCTCGGCCCCGCGCTCGAGGCGGAGTTCCGCGCCGGCCCGGGTTTCGTGGCGGGAGACCTGGCCGACATCGCCGGCGTCGCCGAGCACGTCCGCGGGGTGGCGGTGGGCATCGACGACGTCATCTACCTGCACGGCGACCTGGGCATCAGTGCCGGCATCATCGTCGGTGGCCGGCTGATCATCGGTCACCGCGGCCACAGCGGCAAGGTCGGTCACATGGTCGTCAACCCGAACGGTCTGCCCTGCGGCTGCGGCTCACGCGGCTGTTGGGAAACCGAGATCTCCGAAGCCGCGTTGCTGCGGCATGCGGGCCGGGACCCGAGCGACCGCGGGGCGGTGGCCGAGGTGCTGCGCGCGGCCGCAGACGGCGACCGGACCGCCCGGGAGGCGGTCGAGCAGGTCGCCGACTGGCTGGGCTTCGGTGTCGCCAACCTGGTCAACGTGGTCAACCCGGACGCCGTGGTGTTCGGGGGAACCCTGCGCGACATCTTCACCGCCGGGGCCGACGTGGTGCGCGAGCGACTGGAGACCATGCCGCTGCCGGCCTCCCGCGAGCACCTGCGGCTGCGCGCGGCGGCCCTCGGTCGTGACGCCGTCCTGATCGGCGCCGCCGAGTTGGCGTTCGACAAACTCCTGGCCGATCCGCTCAACGTCGGCGTGGCCGGCCAGGCCGCAACCACCGAGCCCGCGTAGCCGCGACTGCCGACCCCCGTCAGGGAGTCGGCACCTCCTCCAGCACGCTGCTGCCGTTGCCCGGCCGGGACTCCCACGACCAGGTCTCGTGCAGCCGGACCCGACCGTCGGGCAGCATCGACACCTCCGAGACGCAGTGCCCCGAGGACGTCTGCCCGTCGGCGTTGAGCTGGACGTACCGGAAGTCCAGTCGGTCGTTCTCGCGGGTGCCGACGAGGTGGCCGCGTCGGATGGACCCGCCGGCGTACTCGGCCCACACCTCGCCGGCCCGCTCGTGGTACGCGAACACGGTCTGCGTGCCCACCTCGCCGGCGACCACGTCCGCCACCGCGCGGAACCGCCGCCCGTCCAGGGAAATCGTCATGTCCCGAAACTAGTCGACGCATCGTTCCCGTATTGCCTACCGTATGTTGTACGGTAGCGGCCGTTGGTGGTTGCGGGAGAGGAGCGCTGTGACGACAAGAGGTGACGCGATAGTGGCCGAAGGCCTGCGTAAGCGGTATCGGGACCGCCCCGCGCTGGACGGCTTCGACCTGCGGGTGCCGCAGGGGACGGTGTGCGGCCTGCTCGGCCCGAACGGGGCCGGCAAGACCACCTCGGTACGCATCCTGTCCACCCTGCTGCGACTGGACGAGGGTCGTGCCGAGGTCGCCGGGTTCGACGTGTCCCGCCAGCCGGACCAGGTGCGCTACCGCATCGGGCTGGTGGGGCAGCATCCCGCGCTCGACGAGGCGCTGAGCGGTCGGCAGAACCTGGTGCTCTTCGGCCGGCTGTTCCACCTGGGTCGCCGCCGGGCCCGCCAGCGGGCGGTCGAGTTGCTGGAACGCTTCGGTCTCGCCGACGCGGCCGAGCAGCCGGTCAGCACGTACTCGGGAGGTATGCGCCGTCGGCTCGACCTGGCGGCCGGGATGATCCTTGCTCCCGCGGTCCTCTTCCTCGACGAACCGACGACGGGTTTGGACCCGCGTGGCCGCAACGAGGTGTGGGAGTCGGTCCGGGAGTTGGTGCGCGCCGGCACCACCGTGCTGCTCACGACCCAGCACCTGGACGAGGCCGACCAACTCGCCGACCGGATCTCGGTGGTCGAGGCCGGCCGGGTGATCGCCGAGGGAACCCCGGACGACCTCAAGACCCAACTCGGTGGCGACCGGATCGAGGTGGTCGTCGCGGCCCCGGCCGACCTCGCCGCCGCCGTCGCCCAGGTACGCCGGGTGGCCGACCGCGAGCCGACGGTCGACGTGGACCGGCGGATGGTCAGCGTTCGGGTCGGCCACCAGGCCGGCGCGCTCGTCGACGTGTTGCGGGCGCTCGACGCCGTGAACGTCCCGGTGGCGGACGTCGCGTTGCGCCGCCCCACCCTGGACGACGTGTTCCTGCACCTCACCGGGCACCCGACACGAACCGCCGAGGAGGTGGCGGCATGAGCGCGGCGAGCGTCCCGACCCCGGTGGTGGACCTGACGCCCGGTCGGCCGGCCCTCCTGGCCGACAGCAGCACCCTGATCTGGCGCGGCCTGGCCCGGTGGCGACGCGACCCTGGCCCGCTGGTCGCCTCGCTCGGCTTCAACATCCTGATCGTGCTGATGTTCGCCTATCTGTTCGGTGGCGCGTTGCAGGTGCCCGGCGGTGGCAGCTACCGGGAGTTCCTGATGCCCGGCATGTTCGTGATGACCATGGTGTTCGGCATCAGCCTCACCACGATCGCCGTCGCCGAGGACCTGGAACGAGGGATGACCGACCGGCTCCGGTCGATGCCCGTCTCACCGCTGGCCCCGCTGGTGGCCCGGGCCGTGGCCGACCTGCTGTTCGCCGTGGTCACCCTCGCGGTCCTGCTGGTGACGGGTCTCGCGATCGGCTGGCGGGCGCACGGCGGGGGCGGTGCCACGCTCGCGGCGGTGGGGCTGATCCTGCTGCTGCGCTTCGCCCTGATCTGGGTCGGCATCTTCCTCGGGTTGGTCACCCGCGGGCAGACCGCCGTGGTGGCCGTGCAGACCCTGGAGTTTCCGCTCGGCTTCCTCTCCAACGCGTTCGTCGCACCGTCCACCATGCCCGCGTGGCTCGGCGCGGTGGCCGCCTGGAACCCGCTGTCGGCGACCGTCGGCGCGACCCGCGAGCTGTTCGGCAACCCCGGTTGGGGTGGCGACTCCTGGGCGGCGCAGCACTATCCGTGGCTGGCGGTGCTCTGGCCGGTCGTCCTGGTCGCGATCTTCCTGCCGCTCTCGGTCGCCCGCTACCGGCGACTGGCCGGCTGACCCGCCCGACGGGTGCGCCCCCGGTGGTCGACCCACCGGGGGCGCGGTCCGTCAGCCTCCCGGCCGTAGCACCCGGCCGGGGCCGGCGGCGTTGTCGGCGGCGGCCTGGCTGCGCTGCGCACCGGTGACGCAGACGTCGTCGCCGATGAACGCCTCGCGCCACACGTAGCCGGCGACGCAGGTGTGTGGGCCGTACGGGCCACTGACCCAGCGGCTTGCGGCGACCGCGTTGTCCGCCAGCACCTGCGAGCGGGTCGTGCCGCTGACGCAGACGTAGTCGGACTGGTCGGCGTCGCGCCAGACGTACCCGCTGACGCAGGTGTTCGGGCCGGACACCAGCCGGGCCGGGTTGCGCCGGGACGCGGCGGCGGCGTTGTCGGCGGCGGCCTGGCTGCGCTGCGCACCGGTGACACAGACGTCGTCCCCGGCGTACGCCTCACGCCAGACGTAGCCGGCGACGCAGGTGTGCGGGCCGTACGGACCGTTCACCCAGCGGCTCGCCGCGGCGGCGTTGTCCGCCCACACCTGGCTGCGGGTCGCACCGGTGACACAGACACGGTCGCCGGCGCGGGCCTCGCGCCAGACGTAGCCCTGGAGGCAGCGGTTGACCACGTCGGTGGTCACCGTCACCGACGCGGCGTTGCCGGAGAGCCAGTTCACGCCGATCTGCACGCCGTTGGCGTTGAGCGACTGGGCCGGCCCGCCGCCGGGCCCGGTACGCAGCAGGGTGGGCGTGCCGTTGCGGACCTCGTGCAGCAGCACCGTGTCGGCGGGGATGGCGGCGCTCCAGCCGGTCTTGCGGCGGAACTCGACGGTGTAGTAGCGGAACAGGTCGGCCGGGTCGAACGGGATCCGGATCAGCTGCGGGCCACTCGCGGCGGGCACCTCCAGCGGGGCCAGGGTTAGGGCGCGCGAGCCGACCCCGTCGGCGCCCATGGTGAAGATCCGGTTCTTCGGCAGCCAGCCCAGCTCGTCGCGGTGCGGCCCGTTGAGCCCGACCGCGCTGGTGCCGTAGTTCGCGGTGTTGAACGCGTAGATGTTCATCGCGCTCATCTCGTCCCACGGGTCGTCGTACTCGCCCGGCTGGGACCACGGCGCGTTCTGGTACGTCGTGTCGTTGGAGAACGAGTGGCCCAGGTTGTAGCCGTGCAGCATCTCGTGTGCGGCGAAGCCGACGTTCCAGGCGCCCGGGTCGAGCAGCACCCGGCCACCGGCCGCGCCGGAATCCACCCAGTCGTTGAGCATGACCGCGATCCGGTTGCCGGCAGGCACCGCGTAGCCGGCGGTCGCCGCCGTGTCCACGCAGCGCTGGATCCGGGTCCACCGGTCGGTCGACTGGAACTGCGCCAACGTGTACGGCATCGTGTACCAGCCCCGCACCACCGAGCCGGCCAGCGACACCCGCCCGCCGGACTGGTCGGCGAGGTAGTCCGCCACCCCACCGGTGCCGACCCCGGCCGCGGTGAGGAAGTTGGCGAAGTGCGACGGGGGTTGTGGCTCCGCTGGCTTGTCGCTGAACTTGCACAGCAGCACCGACCAGGCGGTCGCGTTGCGGATGGGGCTGGCCGTCGCCGGGGCGGCCGGCAACGCCACCGCGCCCAGCATGGCGCAGGCGAGGGCCACGGCTGACGCGGCGACCCGACGGAGGATTCTGGACTTCACGCGTGTGCTCCCATCGCTTCGACCCGCCGGATACGGGCTCCGCGGTCCACATCGGAGCACTGATCGTGATCGGACGGATGCGTTCAGTCGCGTTGGCGACGGGCCGGAATCCGACTCCGCTGACGAGTGCTCGCCGAGGCCCCCGCCCCCCGACGAGCACCCGTCGCCCGCTACGCGATCCGACGGATCCGGCGCACGGCGAGATAGAGCAGGAGCAGGGCGAGGGCGACGAAGATGCCCGTCTCGATGCCCTGGAACAGCCAGAACCGGTCCGCCGGCTGGTACGACTGCCAGTTGTACGCGCCCGGCTCGATGCCGAGCTCCGCCCCGCAGGCCCGACCCTCCGGCCCCTTTCCACCCGGCGGACACTGGATCCGGGTGTCCTCCGCGATCAACGTCCCGTCGGGGTTTCGGACGCCCTGGGTGAGGATCCAGTCCCCCCGGCTGATCTCCGGTGGCCCTTCCCCCTCGATGGGGAAGGTCTGGGTGCGGGCCGGCTGGTAGTGCCGTCGAGCCAGGATCTCCACCGCCGCCCGTACGCCGATGAACCCGGCGAGGGTGATGCCCATGGCGGGCAGCATCCGCTTCCAGACGGTGCCGGCGAAGACGCCCAGCGCGACGGCGAACAGGGTGTAGCCGATCGGGACGATGCCCTGAAGGTCGAAGACGATCATGCCGAGCCGACCCTCGTGCGCGACCTGGGTGAGCGGGTCGACCCACCACGACATGCCGAGCCCGTAGACCGCCGCGAGGATCACGACGGCTGCGCCCACCAGCCCGAACTTCACCAGAGCCCAGCGGGTCCGGCCGACGCCCTGGGTCCAGACGAACCGGTGCGTGCCGTGCTCCACCTCGCGGGCGACCAGCGGGGCGCCCCAGAACAGGCCGACCAGCGCCGGCAGGGTGATCAACAGCACGGCCACCAGGTTGAGGCCGCCGTACTGGTTGCCGAAACGCCGGAAGCCTGCGTCGCAGGCCTCCCGGGTCGCCGCCGCCACATTGGCGTCCGCGAGCTGGCGTGCGCAGTCCGTCAGCCCGAGGTCGGCGAAGGTGTGCCGCATCGACAGGCCGATCGGCACCAGCAGAGCGGCGAGCGCCGTGAGCGCCAGCAGGGTGTAGAACGCCTGCTTGCGGTGTTGCCGCCAGGTCAGCCAGATCATGCTGCCACTCCCCACTCGCTGTGACTGGTCTGCGTGGTGCCGTCGGCCAGGTAGGCCAGCACGACGTCCTCCAGGCTGACCTCGCGGACCGTCCAGGCCGGGTCGGTGACCGGGCCGTCGGTGCGGACCAGCAGCGTGGACTGCCGGTCGGTGTGGCTGGCCCGGATCACGGCGGCGACGCCCCCGATGACGCCGCCGTCGTGCCGTGGGCCGACCAGGTGCCGGTGCCCGGCAACCAGGTCCTCGACCGGGCCGGTGAGCTGCACCTGGGCCGAGTTGAGCACGATCAGGTAGTCGCAGACCCGTTCCAGGTCGGCCAGCAGGTGCGAGGAGAGCAGGACGGTGGTGCCGGAGTCCGCCACGCTGCCCATCAGCGACTGGAGGAACTCCCGTCGGGCCAGGGGGTCGAGGCTGGCCACCGGCTCGTCGAGCAGCAGCAGCCGGGGCTGCTTGGCCAGCGCGAGGGCGAGCGCCACCTGGGCCCGCTGCCCGCCGGAGAGCTTGCCGACCGGCTTGTCCGGTGGGATGCCGAGCTGCGCCAACCGCTGGCGGGCCAACGCGGCGTCCCACCGCCTGTTCAGCTTGCCGCCGGCGATGACCAGCTCGGCGGCGGTGAAGTCCCGGTACAGCGGGGTGTCCTGGGCGACGAACCCGATGTCGGCCAGGCCCTCCGTGTCGCCGTAGGGGGATCTGCCGAAGACCCGGACCGCGCCCGCGTCGGGCTTGAGCAGGCCGACGGCCAGGTGCAGCAGGGTGCTCTTTCCCGCGCCGTTCGGCCCGACCAGCGCGGCGATCCGGCCGGCCGGCAGGTGTAACGAGCAGTCCCGCAACGCCCAGGTGCTGCCGTACCGCTTGCCCAGCCGGTCGGCTTCCAAGACCATGTCCATTCTCTGTCCTCTCGTTCCGCTCATGCGTGCTCCTTGCGCGGGGCATCGTCGGCGAGGGTGGCGCGCAGGGTGGTCTCCACCAGGGCGATGACGTCCTCCGCCGTGAGACCGGCGGCCTGCGCCCGGTCGAGCCAGGCGACCAGGTCGTCGCGTAGCTCGGCCTGGTTGGGCAGGGAGGCGCCGGCCAGGGTGCGCCGGACGAACGTGCCCACCCCGGGTCGGCCGCCGACCAGACCCTCGATCTCCAGTTCCCGGTACGCCTTCAGCACCGTGTTCGGGTTGATCGCCAGGGATTGCGCGACATCCCGGACCTTCGGCAGCTGGTCGCCCGGCGTCAGCAGGCCGACCCGCAGAGCCTGTTTCACCTGCTGCACGAGCTGCATGTAGGTGTTCACCTTCGACCGGCTGTCCAGTACGAACTCGATCACTCGTGATGATCCTTCCTGTTGTCCTACGACAGTAGGACTAGTAGACAGCTTCATCGGCGGCCGGCCTGCTGTCAAGGCCGGCGCGGCGAGTCCGCTCCGGCACGGCGCGTCACAGGGGGAGTCCCGGCGTGTCGACGGTGCTGGCACCAGCAGGCCAGAGGTTGGCACCGACGGGTCAGCCGGACGGGAAAGGACCGGCAGCGATCCGTGTGGACGGGGAGGTGTGCGATGGTCACCAACGAACTGACGACGTCGAGGGCGACTCCACTACAGGTGGCCCGCGCCCGGGGGCGCGTACGCGGGCGGTTGATCCTGCTCGGCCCCGCGTTCGTCGCCGCCGTGGCGTACGTCGACCCGGGCAACTTCGCCACCAACTCCGCCGCGGGTGCCCGCTACGGCTACCTGCTGGTCTGGGTCGTGGCCGTCGCCAACCTGATGGCGATGCTGGTGCAGACGCTCACCGCGAAGCTGGGTCTGGCCACCGGGCGCAGCCTGCCCGAGCTGTGCCGGGAGCGGCTGCCCCGGCCCGTGAACCGGGTGATGTGGGTGCAGGCCGAGTTTGTCGCCATGGCCACCGACCTGGCCGAGGTGATCGGCGGCGCCGTTGCCCTGTACCTGCTCTTCGGCATCCCACTGCTGCCCGGCGGGCTCATCATCGGCGCTGCCTCGTTCGCCGTGCTCGCCCTGCGCTCGCGCGGGTACCGCGCCTTCGAGATCGCCATCGCCGTCCTGCTCGGTGTGATCGTCCTGGCCTTCGCCGCGAACCTGCTGGCCTCCGGCTCCGACCCCGGCTCCGCGATGGCCGGCCTGGTGCCGCGACTCCAGGGCACCGACAGCGTGCTGCTGGCCGCCGGCATCCTCGGTGCCACCGTCATGCCGCACGTCATCTACGTGCACTCGGCGCTGACCCGCGACCGCATCCCCGCCGCCGACGACACCGAGCGCCGGATCCTGTTCCGTGGCCAACGCACCGACGTGCTGCTCGCCCTGAGCGCGGCCGGCGCGGTCAACCTCGCCATGCTGCTGATCGCCGCTGCGAGCTTCCGTGGCGGCGGCCCGGGTGGCGCGGACAGCCTGGAGGGGGTGCACGCCGGGCTCGGCCAGACCATCGGCACCGCCGCGGCGTTCGGGTTCGCCGTCGCACTGCTGGTGTCCGGGCTGGCCTCCACGAGTGTCGGCACCTACGCCGGGGAGGTGATCATGCAGGGCTTCCTGCGACGGCGGATCCCACTGCTGCTCCGCCGCCTGGTCACCCTGCTGCCCGCTCTGGCCGTGCTCGCCATCGGCCTCGACCCCACCCGCGCCCTTGTGCTGTCCCAGGTCATCCTCAGCTTCGGCATCCCGTTCGCGCTGATCCCGGTGGTCGCCTTCACCCGACGCCGCGACCTGATGGGCAACCTGGTCAACCACCCGCTGACCACCGCCGCCGCGTCCCTGGTTGCCGTCCTGGTGGTCGCGCTCAACGCCTTCCTGCTCTGGCAGGTCGTCGCCGGCTGAGCTGGCGGGCCGGCTGGGCCCGGCTGAGCTGGCTGGGCCGGCTGGGCCGGCTGAGCTGGCTGGGCCGGTTGAACCGTCCGGGCGCCGACATCCGCACGAGCGTTATGCCTGTGAGTCATTTTTATGACTCACAGGCATAACACACGTTGGCGACCCTCCGCCCCGACGTGGGCGGCGGGCCGGCGGTGTACGCGGTCAGGTCCGACGGCCCTCGTCGCGGGTGGGGATCTCCTGGCGCTGTTCGAGGGCGTCGGCCGGGTTGGCGTCGGCCGGCAGCGACGTCACCTCCTCCAGCGTGCCCGCCGGGAAGGCACCCTGCTCGGCCAGGTCCGCCTCGGACGCCTCCGGGTCGAGGTCACCCGACACCCGGTCCGGCGGCCCGTAGTCGACGGCGTTCTGCCGCTGCTCTTGGGCATCGGCCTCCGGGGGAGGAAACGTCTCGCCCTGATCATCGGGGTACGTGCTCATCGGAGCCTCCTGACCAGCGGGTGTCGACATGCCGCCGGGCCGCTGCCTACCCGTTGCGGATGAACGCACGCCTGGCGGCCGTATCGCGCCGAGGGGAATGCTGGCGCACGGAAACGGCCACTGCGAGGTGGCCGTTCAGGATGCAGGGAGCGCCTGTCGAACGCCCCTAACCTTCACTGGTCCGGGCTGCTGTCCTTGACGTAGACGCCGGAGCCGGGCAGTGACTCCGTGAGCCCTTGCATTTTCAGGATGAGGAACACGCGGTCGGCGACGAAGCTCGAAACTTCGTACTGCTCGCACAGCTGCGCCCGACTCGGCAAGCGTGAGCCGGGCGGAAACTCTCCTGCCTTGATCCGCTTTGTTAGGTCATCGGCAACGCGCTGGTAGGCGTACTGCGGCGGCACTGGTGGTTCCCCTATCGGTCGGCACCGTCCACTCAATCACCCATGGAGAGTGCTTGACTAGCAATGGGTAGCCATGGCAGGTTTCTGGTAGCGCTCCTGTCGGTCGGCAACTGGCGGGGTGCACGGATAGCGGTTCGGTCACCTGATCAGGGATCGGTGGCCGAACCTGCCCCTACGGAGGTGCAGCCGTGGCCATGGACGATGGACCCGTAACGCCGGCACTGGTCATCTGGACTGCTCAGCGAGTGATCACCCAGCATGACGAGCCACCGGGCGAGCATCGGATCGTCGGCCGTTGCGGGCAGTGTCAGGACGGCAGGTGCGAGATGCTGAGCTGGGCACGGGACACGCTCAGGGCGTATCGCCGGTGATCGAGCAGGAGCTGCCCCGGTCGGTGTGGGTGCCGATGCTGGCCCAGCAGACCGTCGCGCAGCACGACGCACGCGGATCGTGCGAGCGGTGCCGACCGCAGGGATGTCAGGCGCTGTCCTGGGCTCGGGACCGGTTGGAGGTGTACCGCGTCGCCGGCAACCGGCGGCATGGGCAGTAGAAGCCTCCGTCTGCACGGCGGGTGGTCTTCGGGACCGTTCGGCGCAGCCAGCGCGGCGTTCGGCTCGTACCCGTGCCGTTGCCGGTCCGGGGCACCTCGTCAATCGTCAAGCATCAATGGATGTGTCGGGACGTGGTTGCTGTTTTCGGCGGACGGCACCACACCGAGATCCCGGACCACCTGCGAGGAGAGGGAACACCCATGCGATGGAACGCACGACGGGCCGCCGCCGGCGGCTTCGGGCTCGTCCTCGGTGCCGTGCTGGCACTGGCCCAGGTCGCACCCGCCCAGGCGGAGTCGAACGGCGGCGTACGCGTGATGCCGCTCGGTGACTCGATCACCGACGGGTTCAACGTGCCCGGCGGGTACCGGATCAACCTGTGGCAGCGACTGGCCGCGGGCGGTTACACGGTCGACTTCGTGGGCTCGGGGTTCAACGGGCCGGCCAGCCTCGGTGACCACGACCACGAGGGTCACTCGGGCTGGCGCATCGACCAGCTCGACGCCAACATCGTCACCTGGTTGCGGGCCACCGACCCGCGTACCGTGCTGCTGCACATCGGCACGAACGACGTGAACCAGAACTACAACCTGGCCAACGCTCCGGCCCGACTCTCCGGTCTCATCGACAAGATCAGGTCGACGGCTCCGGGCGCGGACATCTTCGTCGCCACCATCACCCCGGAGTCCGACCCGAACCTGGAGGCCCGGGTACGGGCGTACAACGCGGCGATCCCCGGCATCGTGGCGCAGAAGGGCAGCAAGGTGCACCTGGTCGACATGCATGCCGCGCTCACCACCGCCGACCTCGCGGACGGCGTCCACCCCAATGCCGGCGGGTACGACAAGATGGCCGCCCGCTGGTACGACGCGCTGCGCTCGGTGCCCGACAGCCTGGTTCCGGCGGGCGGGCCGCCGGTGGGCGCCCCCGTCGGCCTGGTCAATCCGACCTCCGGGCGTTGCCTGGACGTCTCCGGCGCCAGCACCACCGCTGGTGCCTCCACGATCATCTGGGACTGCCACGGCGGCACCAACCAGCGCTGGACCCGGACCGCCGCCGGGGAACTGCGGGTCTACGGCGACCGGTGCCTGGACGTGAACGCGGGGGCCAGCGCCGACGGCACCAAGGTGCAGATCTGGACGTGCAACGGCACCGCCGCGCAGCGCTTCACCTTCCGCACCGACGGGACGATCGTGCTCACCTCCGCCGGCAAGTGCGTGAGCCTGACCTCCGCCGGCACGGCCAACGGCACGACCACCCAGCTCTGGACGTGCAACGGCACCGGCGCGCAGCGCTGGTCCACCCGGTAGCGGACGCCCGGCCGGTCCACGCCGTACCCCGGTGGGACCGGCCCTGGGCGGCCCCGGACCCGCCACGGCCGGTGCCGCGCGCTGCGGCGCGACCCCCAGGTGGTTGCCTCGACAGACGCCTACCCCCCGGATGACCGCCGTGGGTGGCCGGGATCGGCCAGGATGGGCGGGTGGCCGGGTCACGGCCGCGACGAGGAGGGTGGGCGATGCGGGTACGCGGGCGGTTGAGGTGGGGGCGACGTGCCCGTGTCGGGGCGGTGCTGGCGGCCCTGCTCACCGGCGTGGTGACACCTGCCGTGCTGCTCACGCCAGGTACGGCGGGCGCGGCGGCGGCCGCCGGTGCGCCCGTGTGCGAGATACGCGACGACCGGCTCAAGGAGATCTCCGGGATGGTCGCCACCGACGACGGGTACGTGGTGGTCAACGACGGGGCCGACGACGAGGCCCGCCGCCGGATCTTCTTCCTCGACCAGCGCTGCGCGGTGGTCCGGACGGTGTCCTACCCGACCCAGCCTCGCGACACCGAGGACCTGGCCGTCGGCCGGGACGGCACCGTCTGGGTCGCCGACATCGGCGACAACGACCGCTCCCGCACGACGGTCGCGGTGTGGCGTCTCGCGCCCGGGAAGGACAAGCCGGTGCTGCACCGGATGGCGTACCCGGACCGCCCGCACGACGCCGAGGCGTTGCTGCTCGACGCGGACGGCCAGCCCCTGATCGTCACCAAGGGTGGCAGCGGCACAGTCTTCCTGTACGCGCCGAGCACCGCGCTGCGGCCGGGCGCGACGACGCCGCTGGCCCCGGCCGGCCAGGTCTCGCTTCCGACGACCGACACCAGCAACCCGTTCTCGTTCGTCGGGCGGGGTGTGGTCACCGGCGCGGCGAACGCGCCGGACGGGCGTCGGGTCGTGCTGCGCAGCTACGCCGACGCCTTCGAGTACGACGTGCCCGACGGCGACGTGGTCAAGGCATTGACCTCCGGCACCCCGCGGATCACCCCGTTGCCGGACGAACCCCAGGGCGAGTCGATCACCTACAGCCGCGACGGCGGGTCGTTGCTCACCGTCTCCGAATCCGCCGACCAGCCGCCGGGGACCCGCCCGACGATCCTGCGGTACCCGGCCCCCGACGGGCCGGTGACCGCCGCACACCCGACGGCATCCGTCGCCCCGGTGTTGCCCACCGCTGTCCGTCCGATCGCCGAGGACACCGTCGGCCTCGGGGGTCGGACCTGGCCGCTGATGGTCGGCGGCGGGACCCTGCTGGCGCTGCTGGCCGTGGCCGGTGTGCTGCGGTGGAGGTACACCGCGCGTCGGTGAGGGGGCGGGCCGGTGCGGCAGGATGGGCCCATGTCCGTGCTGTCCACGTTGCGTCACCCGATCGTCGCCGCCCCGATGGCGGGCGGCCCGTCCACGCCGGCGCTCGCGGCAGCCGTCTCCGCGGCCGGTGGGCTGGGCTTCCTGGCCGCCGGGATGATCGACACCGGCCGGCTGGTCGCCGACGTCGCCGAGGTCCGTGCCCGCACCGACCGGCCGTTCGGCGTCAACCTCTTCCTGCCCGATCCCGGCGGCGTCGACGAGGCCGCCATCCAGGCGTACGCGCGACGGCTCGCCCCACAGGCCACCGAGCGCGGGGTGAGCCTGGGCGCACCGGTGGGCGGCGACGACGCGTACCCAGAAAAGCTGGCCGCGCTCCTCGCGGACCCGGTCCCGGTGGTGTCCTTCGTGTTCGGGCTGCCCGACCGGGTGGCGGTGGCCGCCCTGCGCGAGCGGGGCACCGAGGTGTGGGCCACGGTCACCCGCCCGGCCGCCGCGACCGCCGCCGCGGACCTGGGCGTGGACGCGGTGGTGGTGCAGGGCACCGAGGCCGGTGGGCATCGTGGTGGCCTGCCGGACGACGACGACTACGCGCTGCTGCCGTTGCTCCGGCTGGTCGCCGCCGGTTGCGACCTGCCGCTGGTGGCGGCGGGCGGCATCGTCGACGGCCCCGCGGTGGCCGCCGTGCTGGCTGCCGGTGCCGCCGCCGCGCAGCTCGGCACGGCGTTCCTGCGGTGCCCGGAGGCGGGCAGCTCACCGATGCACCGGGCGGCAGTGGCCAGTGCCGCGCCGACCGCGTTGACCCGGTCGTTCACCGGCAAGCGGGCCCGTGGCCTGGCCAACGACTTCCTTCGCCAGCACGACGCGGCGGCGCCGACCGGCTACCCCCAGGTGCTGCACCTGACACGTCCGCTGCTCGCCGCCGCCCGTCGTGACGGGGACGCGTCGGTCGCCAACCTGTGGGCCGGGCAGGCGCACCCGCTGGCCCGGGACCTGCCGGCGGCCGAGGTGGTCACCGAGGTGGGGGCGGGGGCGCGGGCGGCGCTCGCCGCAGCGGTCGAGCGGTCGACCCGCTGGGGATGACCAGGGCGCCGGCAACCGGCCCGGGCGGGCGGGGCAGGGTGGGCCGGAAACCCGTTAGAGTCTCGCCGTGATCGAGATCGGTGCGCAGGTCGACCTGTCCCACCCACCCGACCGGGTCTGGCTCGCACTGACCGACCGACAGCTGCTCGGCCGGTGGTTCGCCGAGGCCGAGACGGTGGAGGGCGTACCGGACCGGCTGCTGCTGCACACCGCCGGCTTGCCCGGCTTCCAGGCCAACGTCGAGGTCGAGGTGACCGAGCGGCGGGAGCCCGAACTTCTCGTGCTGGCCTGCGACGAGGCCGGCCGGCTCAGCGAGCTGACCTGTGCGGTCACGGCCACCAAGCAGGGCTGTCGGCTGGAGATGCGGGAGGTCACCACGCACGGCGCGTGGTCCGCCGAGCAGCACGAACCACGCGAGCAGCAACTTCGGCAGGCGCTGACCGTACGGCTGCCGGCGATCCTCGACTGGCTCGCCTTCCGACAGGTCGATCTGCGGCGCGTCGACGGCGGGATGACGGCAGAACTGCCGCTGGTCGGCGCCCCGGGCGGGCCCGCCCGTGCCCGTCGGCGTCGCCGGCAGGTGGCCGCCGCGCTGATCGCGGTGGTGGCCGTCGGAGGGGTGGCGGCGTGGGTGGCACTTCCCGCCGGATCGGAGCAGCGCGCCGCGCCGCCCTCGGCCCCGTCGCCGTCGCCGTCCGCGACGCCCGTCGCGGTCGCCGTCACTCCGCAGCCGACCGCCTCGGTACGCCCCTCCCGAACGTCCGCGTCGCCGACCGCCCGCCCGAGCCGGAGCCCGTCGGCGAAGCCGTCGCCGTCCCTCGCGTCCGCCCCGCCGCCCCCGCCGCCGCTGACCGCCAGCTACGACACCGACTCCAGTCGGCTGTTCGGCTACACCGGGGAAGTGGTCCTCGGCAACCCTGCCGCCACCGCCGTGGAGGGCTGGGTCGTGGTGGTCAACCTCCCCGACGGCAGCACCGTCGACGACGCCGACGGCGCGGACTGGCGACAGGACGGGCGGGCGGTCACCTTCACCGGCGCGCCCGTGCCCGCCGGCGGGTCGCAGACATTCCGTTTCGACGTACGCGACAACCGGCCGAAGGCCCGCGAACCGGAGACCTGCACGGTGGACGGCAAACCCTGCGCCGGCCTCTGACCTAGGCTGCGGTCATGGCACTGCTGCACCGGGCCACGCTGCGCCCCACGAAGCTCGACCTCCTGGCGGCCTGGCTGCCCAGCCAACCCTGGTTCCTCGGGCCGACCGACGTCGCTGGCGAACTGGCCGGCGTCACCGGCGGCCTGACCGCCGCCGATCTGGTGAGTCGGGGCGCGTACCGCTTCGACGACCCGGCCGACGAGGTCGGCATCGAGACGATGTTGGTCAGCACCGCCGACGGGCCGGTCCACCAGGTTCCGCTCACCTACCGCGCCGCGCCTCTCGACGGGGCCGACGACTGGCTGGTCGGCACCACCGAGCACTCGGTGCTCGGCACGCGCTGGGTGTACGACGGTTGCGCGGACCCGGTCTACGTCGCCGCGCTCGCCCACGCGATCCTCGCCGGTGGCGGTCAGGCCGAGCAGTACTTCGAGGTGGACGGTCGGCGTGAGCTGCGCGAGCCGACCGTGACGATCGCCGTCAGCGGCACCGGGGACGCCGACGTGGCACCGGTCGGCGCCGTGCGTCGGGTGGTCGACGAGGACGACACCACCATCGTCACCGACTCCGCCGACCTGGTCGTCGTCCGTCGGCCGGGCCCCGGCGACGCCACCGGGCCCACTCTGCTCGGTAGCTGGGACGGTCAGCCGACAACCGTGCCGCTGGCGTACGCCCGGACGCGCTGAACGTGCGGTGGGCGGCCCGACGAGTCGGACCGCCCACCGCGTTCACCACTGCGCCGGAGGCGGGGGCGGCGACACGGGTGGCCGGTCGTCGCAGGTGATGGTGTTGGGCAGCAGCCACGGGGCGAGCCAACCGCCGTCGTTGCCGCCGAGGTCGGTCAGGGTGAACTCCGAACCGGCCGGGGTGAAGTGGAACGAACCGCAGTTGTTGACGCCGACCGCGCCCACGTTGCGCGCGTCCACGTTGGCGAACGAGGCGGACCCGGCCGCACGGGCGCTGACCACCGAGGTGCCGGTGCCGTCGACCCGGACGTCCCGGAATTGCACGTTGGTGATCGAGTAGAGGTCCTTCACCGGCCAGTCGCTGACCAGCATGATCGCGTTGTACGTGTTGTCGAGGTAGGCGTCGCCGGTCACCTGGATGTCCGCGTCGATGCTCCGGTCCAGGGCGAAGATCCAGATCGCGCCCAGCCCGATGTTCCAGTTCAGCTCGTACGTGCCGGCGCGAGCGGTGGTGTTGTTGGTGAACCTCAGGTGCCCGGTGAACGGCTCCGCGCCGAAACGGGCACCGACGTGGAGGCCGCTGCCCTCACGCACCGGGTCGGCGACGAGGTTGTGCGAGACGGTGGTGTCCGTACCGCCGTAGATGGCGATGCCGTTGGCCAGCGTCGGTGACTGCACGGTGTTGTGGTCGAACGTGTTGCGTGCGTTCGCCGTCTTCTCCGACCACATCGCCAGGCCGTCGTCGCCGGTGTTGCGGACGAAGTTGTGGGCCGCGACGGAGTCGGTCACACCGGTGTGGAAGTTGAGCGCGTCGGCGATCTGGTCGACGATGATGTTGTTGGTGACCCGGACGTTGCGCGCCGGCCCGTCGAACCACACGCCCACCTTGGTGTGGTGCAGGTAGAGCCCGTCGATGGTCGAGTCGCTCATCGCGCCACCGATGGCGTTGACCTGGTCGGTGTCGATGCGTTCCCGGACGTCTCCCTCGATGGCGAAACCGGAGAGGTGGACGTTGCGGCTGCCGCCGTCGGCGGCCTCGCGGCCGTAGAAACCGACGCCGGTGTGCACCGAGCCGTCCGGCGCGGGCGTCGGCAGGGCGACCTCACGGCCCTTGATGATGGTGTGCCAGTTACCGGCGCCCTCGATGGTCACGTCGTCGACGATGATGTGCCGGTTGACCTGGTAGGTGCCCGGCGGGATGTAGACCTTGAGGTGGGTGCGCTTGGCGAAGGCGATGGCCCGGTCCAGTGCGTCGGCGGAGTCCCGCCGGCCGGTGGGGTCGGCCCCGAAGGCCAGCACGTTCGCCGCGAGCAGCCGGACGTGCGGTGGCGCGACCAGCTCGGAGTCGAGCAGGTCGATGACGGTCCAGGCGGCGGCACTGCCGGGCGGCGCGGTGAGCCGGATCTTGTCGCCGGCCCGGTAGGTGCGCCCGAGCAGCAGCCGCTGCTCGTCGTAGAAGTGGGTGGGCCGGAACGGCGTGCTGATGACCGGGGCCGGCGTGGTGGCCGACGGCACGCACTGGCACTCGGTGATCCACCAGTCCGGGTGCAGCAGCCCGGCCTGGGGGTCGTTGGAGAACGGGTACTGGTTGTAGAGCCACGAGTACTGCGACGTGAGCGTCATGGTGCGCACGTGCTTGCCGTTGACCCCGACCCGCAGCGGCGCGGTGATCCCGCCGCCCTGTGGCGCGTCCGGGATGCTGTACCGCACGGTGATCCCGTTGGCCGCGCTGGGCAGGACGAACTCCACGTACTCGCCGGGGGTGAGCCGGACCGCCCGGCGGCCGGAGGCCTCCGCGGGCAGCGTGTAGGCGGAGCGGTCGGGCCCGATGATCTCGCCGGTGGTGCGGGCGTTCTCCGCCTCCTGCTCGACGAAGTCGACGTCCGCGCCGCGCCCGGCGACCAATGCCGGGTCGAGGGCGGCCCGGGTGACGACCGGCTGGGCGCCGCCGGACGTGGATGGACTGGCGGCGGCGACGGTGGGCCCGGCGACCAGCACGGCGAGGCCGGCCGCGAGCGCGACAGCGGTGCCGCTGGGCCTGCCGGGGCGTCCCCGCGCCGGCATGAGGCTGCGAAACATCGGTGACCCTCCTGAGTGGGTGGTGGTGGAGGTCCGCCCGGCGTTCCCCCGACGCCCGACATTGATCGTCATGATGCAGCACCAGACATCGCACTGCAAGACGCCTATCGAACAATGAAAATAACGGGCTATAGGGCCGCAAGAAATGGACGGTTGTCGAGTTGAGATGTCCCGCGTTGCCTGCCCCGCCCAGCTCACGGCCGGGCGTAGGCTGACCCCCGTGGATCAAGAAGACCGGATCGCCCTTTTCCTCGACTACGAAAACCTCGCGCTGGGCGCACGCGACCACCGTGGCGGCGCGGATTTCGACTTCCGGCCCATCGCGGACGCGCTGGCCGAACGAGGTCGCGTGGTGGTCCGCCGGGCGTACGCCGACTGGTCGTACTTCGACGAGGACCGCCGGATGCTCACCCGGTCGCACGTCGAGCTGATCGAGATCCCGCAACGGATGGGCGCGTCCCGTAAGAACGCCGCGGACATCAAGATGGCCGTCGACGCGATCGAGCTGGCCTTCGAACGCGACTACATCTCCACCTTCGTGATCTGTAGCGGCGACAGCGACTTCACCCCTCTCGTGCACAAGCTCCGCGAGCTGAACAAGCGGGTCATCGGTGTCGGGGTCGAGGGGTCCACGTCGGCGTTGCTCCCGCCGGCCTGCGACGAGTTCCTCTACTACGACCGGCTGGAGGGCGTGGACATCCCACCGACCCGCAGCCGGCGGGGCCGTTCCAGCCGGCCGGCCGGCACGGACCAACGCCCGCCGGAGCAGGAGCTCGAGCGGGAGCGAGAGCGCGAGCCCGAGGTGGACCGTCGGCCCGCCGGGGAGGAGCCCGGCCGGGACGTCGACGCACTCGCCGTGCTGGTCGCCCAGACCGTGGCCGGGCTACAGGGCAGCGCCAACGGTGAGGTCACCGCCTCCCGGCTCAAGCGCACCCTGCTGCGCAAGGACCCGACGTTCAGTGAGTCCGACTACGGCTTCCGCACCTTCGGGGAACTGCTGCGGCACCTCGCCGAGCAGACCGTGATCGAGCTGGCCGAGGGCCCCGCCAAGGGTGACCCGGAGGTCTCGCTGCCCGAGCACGGCGACCGGGAGGTGGCCTTCGGGCTGCTCCGCGGTGTGGTGGCCGAGCTGGGCAGCAGCGGAAACCCGGTGGCGCTGTCCGGCTTGAAGAACCAGCTTCGCCGGGCCCGCCCCGACTTCAGCGAGAAGAAGCTCGGCTACCGCAGCTTCCTCCAGTTCTGCAAGGCCGCCGCCACCGAGGGAGTGGTCGACCTGCGCTGGAGCCCGGAAGCCGACGACTACCTGCTCACCGCACAGGGGTGAGTGGCCCGCACCGGTCATCGACCGCCATCGAGCGGAGGTGCCGGAGAAGCCCATAGGGTGGGTGGCAGGGCTGCCCCGAGGGCGAGGTGAGCGTCGGTATGCCGGCACGTGGCGAGTGGCCACTCGTGGGCCGCGACGACGAGTTGAAGTCCATCGAGGACGTCGTGTCGGCGCAACTGCCCGGCCTGGTCCTCGTCGGCGACGCCGGGGTGGGCAAGACTCGACTGCTGCGCGAGGCGATGACACGGGCCGCCGGGGACGGCGTGGAGTGTCACTGGGTCTCCGCGACCGGGGCCGCCCGGTCCATCCCGTTCGGGGCCGTCTCCCACCTGATTCCCGCGCCGACCCGACCCCGCGCCGACCCGGTGGGGCTGGTCGTCAGCGTCGAGCGCGACTTCGCCCGGCGCGGCGGCGGTCGTCCGGTGCTGATCGGCATCGACGACGCGCACCTGCTGGACGAGCCCTCGGCGGGGCTGCTGCACCAGCTCGCCGTGCACGGCCTGGCGACCGCGGTGGCGACCGTCCGCTCCGGTGAGCCGCTCTCCGACGCGCTCACCTCACTGTGGGCCGGTTCCGGCCGCCGACTGGACGTACGCCCGCTGCCGGCGACCGCGGTGGACCACCTGCTCGACGAGGCCGCACCCGGTCCGCTCGACGCGATCAGCCGTCGCCGGCTCACGCGCCTCGCCGACGGCAACCCCCTGCTGCTGCGGGAGCTGCTGGCCGACGCGATGGACACCGGAGGGCTGGTCGAGTCGCGCGGGGTCTGGCGGTGGCGTGGCACCGCCTCGGGCAGCCCCCGGTTGGCCGAGCTGGTCAGCGCCCGGCTGCGCGCCCTGGAGCCAGCCGCCCGCCAGGTGCTGGAGGTGGTCGCCTGCGGCGAACCGCTCTCCCTGACCCTGCTGGAACGGTTCACCGACTCCGCCGCCATCGAGGCAGCCGAACGCAGCGGCATGGCGGTCGCGGAACGCTCCGGCGCCCGTACGGCCCTGCGGATGGCCCACCCGCTCTACGGCGAGGCGCTGCGGGCCAGTATGCCGGCCAGCCGCTCGCGGACGGTCTTCGGGCAGCTCGCCGACGTGCTCGCCAGTATGCCGCTGCGCCGCCGCGACGACGCGCTGGTCGCCGGGGTGTGGCAGCTACGCTCCGGCAGCGTCCGCCACCCGGGCATCGCGCTGGCCGCCGCCCGCCAGGCCATCGACCGGTTCGACATCGACCTGGCCGAGCGGTTGGCCCGCACCGCCTACGACGCGGAGCAGGGCTGGGAGGCACAATGGCTGCTGGCCCGGGTGTTGCAGTACCAGGCGCGCAGCCAGGAGGCGTTCGACATGCTGCCGCCGGCCCCGCCGCCCGGCAGCAAGCGGCTCGCCATCTGGGCGATCACCCGCGCCGGGCTGCTCTACTGGGGCCTGGACCGGATCGACGAGGCACACGAGACGTTGGCGATGGTGCCGGCCGGCTCGCCGGGCCACGACCTGACCGAGGCCACCCGGTCGTGGGTGCTGTTCTACGACGGACGATGCGAGGCGGCGCTGGACGTCGGCCAGGCCGTGCTGACCCGACCCGACATCGGCGTACGCGCCGCCAGTTGGGCGACCATGGGCGCTGCCTCGGCGGCCGGGATGCTCGGCCGACTCGGGCTCGCGGCGGAGCTGGCCGAGCGGGGCCGCGCGGTGCTCGCCGCCGAGCCGGAGCGGCTGCCGTGGAACGAGGCCCAGGTCGGGTTGGGGCTCTGCTACGCCCGCTATGCCGCCGGGGAGCTGACCGGGGCAGCCGAGCTGGCCGATCAGGGCTACCGCGACGCGGTCGCCAGCGACGCGCGGGGGATGGTCGCCGTGTGGGCGGGGTTCCGGGGCATCATCGGCAAGACCCAGGGTCGCCTCGCCGCCGCCGAGGCCGACCTGCGGGAAGCCATCGCACTGGTGGAGGAGAACGACCAGTACCACCTGGTGCGCACCTACTGGGCCGAGCTGGCCGGCGTCCGAGCCCTGGCCGGTGACGTGCCCGGCGCCCGCCGGTGGCTGGCCGCCGCCGACGCCCGGGAGCGCGCCGCCAACCGGATCTTCCACCCGTGGGTCGAGCTGAACCGCGCCTGGGTGGAGGCGGCCGAGGGCGACCTCACCGCCGCGATCCGTACCGCCCGCAACGCCGCCGACCTGGCCCGGGGCAGCGAGCAGCCCACCATCGAGGCGGTCGCGCTCTACGAGTGCGCTCGGCTGGGCGCGCCGGAGCCGGTACGGGACCGGCTGGTCGACCTCGCCGGACACCTCGGCGGGTTGGCGTCCACGCTCGCCAGCGCGGCCGACGGCCTCCTCCGCGAGGACGGGGAAACGCTGGAGACGGCGGCGGACGACCTCGTCGCCCGTGGGCACACCCTGCTCGCGGCGGAGGTGCTCGGCGCCGCCGCCCGCGCGTACGCCCGACACGGCCGGCCCCGGGTGGCGGTGGCGCAGCGGGCCGCGACGTTGGCCCAAAAATGTCGGCCCGTCCGGACGCCACTGCTCGCCGCGACTGCTCCGGGTGCCGAGCAGGCGACGCTGACCCGCCGGGAGCGCGACGTCGCCCTGCTCGCGGTGGCCCTGCCGAGCCGCAGCATCGCCGACCGCCTGGGGCTCTCGGTCAACACCGTCAACAACAACCTGGCCCGGGTCTTCACCAAGCTCGGCGTCCGCAATCGTCACGAGCTGGCGGTGGTGCTCGGCCACGACCAACCGGGCGCGGGGTACAGGTCACCGGGTGCGATCCGCTCTCCACAGTAGGTAAGGACGACTGATCTACCGGGTTACCGCACGCCTGCCTACCGTGCGGTAACACCTACCGGTGCCTTTCAGTCCCCTGGAGGACGGCATGAGCCAACTGGATACGAGCGGGCCGCCAGGACCGCGACCCACCAGGTCAGTCCACGTCCACAATGCTTTCTTCGCCATCGGGGTGGCGGTGGTGGTGGCCCTGGCCACCACGCTGGTCGCTCCGACCGCCGGCGGTGCCCCGTCCACCCCCGTGGTCGCCAAGCCGGAGCCGGTGTCGTACGACGCCCCACCGTGCACCCGCGAGCTGGAGGGCACGACCTGGCTGCTCGACCCGTGCGTCAAGCCGGGCGGGAAACTCCCGGCCGAGGTCGAGGCACGGCTCACGCAGATCCGTACCCACAATGCCGCCGCAGCCACCGGCTGCCCCGACCCCACGGAGTCGCCGTCGGCCTCGACCTCGCCGACCCGGGAGACCCGGCCGCCGATGTCGGCGGAGGCGGTCGCGCAGGGGGCGCCCGACGCGAGCGCGACGGCACCCACGTCGACGGCGTCGCCCACCGGGTCGCCCACCTCCACGGCGTCACCGACCGGCACGCCCTGCCCGTCCGGCAGTGCCTCGCCGTCGGGCAGCAGCTCTCCCTCGGGTACGACGTCACCGTCCGGGACCGCCTCACCGTCGGACACTGCCTCTCCCTCGGACAGTGCGTCTCCCTCGGACAGTGCGTCTCCCTCGGACAGTGCGTCCCCGTCGGACAGTGCGTCGCCGTCGGACAGTGCTTCGCCGTCGGACAGCGCCTCTCCGTCGGACAGTGCGTCGCCGTCGGACAGTGCGTCGCCGTCGGACAGCGCGTCGCCGTCCGGGACGGCCTCGCCGTCGGAGAGCACCTCGCCGTCCGGCAGCGCCTCCCCGTCCGACTCGGCGTCGCCCAGCGAATCGGCGTCGCCCACCGACCCGCCGCCGACCGACCCGCCCACCGGACCCACCGGTGGACCGCCTCCACCACCACCCCCGCCGCCGACCGGATGCCCGAACGTGAGCGGCAACCCGACGCTGGTGGACGCGAACAAGGACCGGATCCGCTGCCGTGAGGTGCAGACGGTCTCGGACGACACGGTCCTGACCCTCACCGGGGACTCGATCAGCTCGTCGCACCACCAGTTCGGCTTCGGTGTGGGCCCCGGCTGCCAGATGACCTCGTCCGACGGTCGAGGTATGCCCGGCAACAACGGCGTCTACAGCTACGGCCGGCGCTACTTCGACATGGACGGCAGCGTCGTCGACTACGACAACTACGCGCGCACCGGGTACGGCACCGGCGACATCATCGCCGGTCGTGCCGGCCCCGACGCCTGCGGCAACGCCTGGGGTCGGGTGGCCAGCCCGCTCGGCCTCGCCACCGCCCGGATCGCGAAGGCCAAGGCGGACGGGCACAACGCGTACCACGCCACCACCGGCGGCGTGAACAACACCAACTGGACCACCGTGCTGACCCGGCTGGCCATGTGCCGCGGTCTCGAGTTCGCGGCGGAGACACTGGACCCGTACGGCGTGTTCCGCTTCGAGTGGGCGGCCGTGGGCGGCAAGGCCGGCATCGTCACCAATGGTGGCGGCTGCAACTTCTGGCTCGACCTGCCGGTCGGCGAGGACTACTACGTCAACATCGGTGTGCCGCGCTACAACGGCCCGGCCCAGTACGCGGGCATCACCGGCGACGCCACCAGGATCGTCAACTCGCTGTTGGGCGCCGGCGCCGACAAGGTGGTGTGGATGCTGTACTACGACATCACCCCGGCGAACGTCGACGTCGGCCTGTACGCCTGGGCCAAGCTGAAGTCGTTCCTGCCGACCGGGGTGCACTCGTACCTGCCGGAGGCGCCGGTGTCGACACTGCAACCGCTGATCGATCCGCTCTGGGTGGGCACCGTGCGGGGTGTGATCAACGATCTCAACTGGGCTATCCAGCTCGGCGTCCCGTTCGACCCGGCTGTCCGGGTGGCAACGCCGCCACCCTTCACTCCCAGTGACATCCAGATCACTCAGGAGGGTGGTTCGCCGCACCCCAGCCCCTCGGGGCAGGACGCCTTGGCCAATGCCCTGGCCGGTGCGTTCAGCGATATCTGATAACAGCCTGATCCGCCACTCAGGACGGGGAGGATCCGCCATCGCGGTTCCTCCCCGTCACCGGATCGGTCGAAGTACGCCTGAATTATGGCTATCGCCCTGGTATCCACCCGCCTGCGCCGTACCCTCGACGCAAAAATTGCTATACGGTCGGCGAATGAAGGTCGAGGAGCACTGGTGGAACGGAGACACGACCCCGCGCGGGCGCCGGGACGTGTATATCCGTACTGACGGGCAGGGTTGGGAGGTCCGCGCCCAGATCGGTGGGGCGTCGGGTCGTGAGCGGGTGCAGCAGTGCCCCAGCCGGGCCTCGGCGGCCATCCTCGCCGACGCCTGGCGCGGCACCCACCCTTCCTGGCGCGAGCTAAAGCAGCGCTGATCCGGCTCCGGGCCGGGCCGGCAACGCTCCTGGGCTCCAGCCCGGCGCGCTCGCCGGCCGGCCCGGCGCTCGGTACCCAGCCGACCGCTCGGTACCCAGCCGACCGCTCGGTACCCAGCCGACCGCTCGGTACCCAGCCAACCGCTCGGTACCCGGTCCCGATGCGACCTTCGCGATCGAGGCAGCCGCCTGTTTTCAGGGCCGTGGGTTCCCGGGTCGCCGACGACAGCTGATCCTCTTGGTGCGCGGCGGCGCACCGTGTACCGGTGTCCCCGCCGTCAGGCCGGGTAGTCGGAGGTGCCCGGTCGTGGGTGCTCGGAGGTCCCCGGTCGTGGGTGCCTCGGAGGTGCCCGGTCGTGGGTGCTCGGAGGTCCCCGGTCGCGTCCGATGGAGGTCGTCATGTCGCACGGTCCCGACGAGGAGAACCCCAGGCTGGATCAGGAGGTCCGGGAGGCCGAACGTCGGCTCGGCGACGACAGCAAGCCGTCGGACGACGCGTTGACCGACGACGACGCCCGGGTGCCGGACGACGCCCCTTCCGAGCAGGACCAGGCACCTGAGCCGGACGACCGTCAGTCGACCTGACACGTGCCCTCCCGCCCGACCCGACGACCCAGCGACCCGGCCGCCAGGCCACCTGGGCTCCTGGGCTCCTGGGCCACGCTCGCTCGGCTCCTGGGCCACCCGGGCTTCGCTCGCTCGGCTCCTGGGCCATCCGCGCCCGGCTCCCGC
>NZ_JAKKFI010000043.1 GCF_022230955.1 Micromonospora cabrerizensis | reverse complement strand
GGCCGGTGTGCCGGTGGGGGCCGCGGTGCTCACGCCGGTGGGGAGCAGCGCGGCGACCGTCGCCGTCGTCGCCAGGACGGCGATGAGCCGGCGTCGACGCCGGCTCATCGGGGGTGACCAGTCCGGTTGTGGCACGGGACCTCCTCGTGGGAGCGGGATGGCCGACGATCGCCGGCCGTCAGTGCGCGGTGACGCATGTGCATCTGTGGATATCAGTCGATCGTGGTGGCGGCAAGGCCTGGGGGTGCCCACGGGCGAGGAGATCCTGATCCCGGTGATCGACATGCTGCTGGCCGACGACTGGCAGGGCCCGTCGGCCGGCTGTCCGCCGGCGGCTGGCCGTCCACGGTGGTGGTGGTCGTCGCGCTGGGGCCGCCGCTCGGGCGGCGGGTGATGGATGCTCGCCTACGGCGGCGACGGCGCACGGGCCGACGGCCGTCGTCGAAGCTGGCCCCGTGGAGGAGCCGCTCGTGTGGTCAGTCGCTCGGCGCCCAGTTGGGGTCGCGGCCGAAGGCGGCCAGGAGGTGGTCCTGCTCGTCGGCGTCGTCGGGCACCCGCACGCCGGTCCGGACCAGGTTGTTGCGCCGGTAGTCGTCGATCTCGTCGGCGAACCACCGGGCGGCCACGCGCACGGCGTCCGGGTCGAGCCGGGGCTGTGCGCCGATCGCCACCGCCACGTCCCAGCCGTGGATGAGGTGCTCGGCGAGGAGTTGCTGGAGGTATTCCGCGGCGGGGGTGTCGCCACCGGAGAGGTGCACGGTGCGGTCGATCGTGCCGGGATGGGTGGCGGCGATCTCGGCCTGCGCGGCCGCCTCCCGCGCCGTCGCGATCGGGTCGGCGCCGAGCTGGTCACCGTCGAGTCGGTCGCCGACCTCGTCGATGGTCCGGCCGGCGAGCAGCGGAACGCTCCACCGGTCCTCGTTGACCACGTGGTTGACCAGCGTGCGCACGTCCCAGTCCGAGCAGGGTGTCGGGTCGGACCACTGGCCGGGCTCGATCTGGTCCACCCGGTCGACGAACTCGGCCAGGCTCCGGCGGTACGCCTCCAGCAGATCCATGCTGCCGATTGTTCCGGTCGGCGGGGCGGGCCGAGCCGTTTTGCCCGGCCTGGGCTGGGTGATTGCGCCGGCTGCCCGGCTCAGTCCAGGTCGGTGGGGTCCAGGCCGAGCTCCCGGGAGGTGACCAGCCGGACCCACTCGCCGAACTGCCGCCGGGAGATCACCCGCTCGTGCACGGCGAGTTGGACGGCGAGACCGTCCATGACCGCGCTGATTCGCCAGGCGGCCCCGTCCGGGTCGGCGCACTGGAAGGTGCCGTCGGCCACGCCCGCCGAGATCACCGCGGCCAGGTCCTGACGCCAGCGCAGGTCGAGGCGGCGGGAGACCTTCTCCAACTCCGGCGTACGCAGCGACTCGGACCAGCCGTCGATCCACATCGACCAGGAGGCGCCACGGCCGGCCGGGGTGTAGAGCTTGAGGATCCGGCGGAGCTTGGTCAGCGGCGGGGCCGAGGACCGGGTCACCACGTCCAGTCGGGCGAGATCCTGCTCGACCGCGTACGCGAAGGCCTGCGAGAGCAACCGTTCCTTGGTGGCGAAGTGGTAGAAAACCAGTGCCTGACTCACGCCGGCGGCCTGCGCCACATCCGCCGTTCGGGTATTGGCCAGCCCGCGCTCAACGATCACGTCACAGGCGGTGCGCAGCAGGGCATCCAGGCGGATCTCGGCCGCACGTCTCGTCACGACCGTTACCGTAGCCCATCCGAGTGAACACGAACAGTTACCACCACGCGCTGATCGACGCTGTGACAGTCGGAAGCCGGACACTTTCCCGGAGGTTCGTCGGTCGTTCTGAGGGAAGCGTCCGTCGAGGTCCGCCACCCCGCGACGACGCGAGGACTCGCCCTTCACCGCACCTGCGACACGGTGATGACGATCATTGCCTAATGGTTTCGGAGGGTGACCGTCCGCAACGAATGACGGCACCAGGTCAGCCCCCTAGGAAGCCCTCCGAGACAGCGTCCACCCCACTCGCGCGCAGGGCGGGACGCGCCGAGGCGACCCCGAGTTGGCAGTCGTTCGCCGGCTCGGCTAAAGTTCTCATCCGTCACCCGGGAACGTCCGGGGGCGTGCGGACGTAGCGCAGCTGGTAGCGCATCACCTTGCCAAGGTGAGGGTCGCGGGTTCGAATCCCGTCGTCCGCTCGGAGCTGCCGCCACGCATGACGGGGGCAACCTCGGTGGGGTGGCCGAGAGGCGAGGCAACGGCCTGCAAAGCCGTCTACGCGGGTTCAAATCCCGTCCCCACCTCGGCAACAAGCACGGGCGATTGGCGCAGTGGGAGCGCGCTTCCTTGACACGGAAGAGGTCACTGGTTCAAACCCAGTATCGCCCACCACAGAGAACGGCCCGTCACCGGAAACCCGGTGACGGGCCGTTCTGCTTTCCGCTGGTGCTCATCCCGCGCTGAGCCGGTAACCGATCCCGCGAACGGTGTGCACCCGCAGGGTGTCGTCGGCGGCGCGCAGTTTGCGGCGTAGCCGCTTGACGGCCGAGTGCAGGATCGACGTGTCGCCGAGGTACGCGCAGCCCCAGACCGACTCGAAGAGCCTCTCGTACGTCCAGACTCCGACGGGTGCGGTGGCGAGCTGGGTGAGCAGGCGGCGCTCGAGTCGGGTCAGGGCCAGCGGTTGTCCGCGCCACGTCACCAGATGGCCGAGTGGGTCGATCGTGAGGTCGCCGAGGCTGATCCGGCCGGCGGTGGAGGTCGGGGCGGCGGCTGGAGTGGTGACGCCGGCTTTCGCGGCAGTGGGCCCGAGCAGCGGGGCCGGTCCGTCGATCACGGGCGGGCCGATCATCGCCTGCAACTCGGCGAGGTCGGCGCAGATCACCAAAGTGCCGAGCCCGTCGAGGCGCCGCACCATCCGTTCGCGCACCGACACGTCGGCACTCACGCAGAACACGAGGGACACGTCGTCGACCACTGTTGAACCTCCCCAGGCGCCAGTGAAAGACAACGCTGTCTGAACCCGGTAGTCAATGGTTTTCGATGCGCCGACGCGGATGATCCACTCGGGTTCGCTGACGTCGCGCTGTCCACCTCACCCGAACGCCGCGTCTTTTCGGAAGCCGAGTGGATCATGCTGGGTCAGAACGTCAGGACGCGGAACTCGCCCACCGGCTGGAAACCGAGGCGGCGGTAGACCGGCTCTCCGACGGGCGACGACGTGAGCGCGGCGGTGCGGACGCCCCGCTCGCGGGCCAGGTCGAGCACCGCCCCGGTCATCGCCGCGCCGATGCCTCGGCGGCGCTGCTCCGGCTGCGTACCCACGAAGTAGAGCGTGACCAGGCCGTGGCTGAGCCAGGCGACGGCCGTTCCGGCGACCCGGCCGTCGTCGAGACGGCCGACCAGTCTGATCACCGTGCCGTCACCGGTGAACGCCTTCTCCCGTTCGATCGTCGCGGCCACGCCCTCCGCCGGAATTCCGGACACCCGGGCGTAGGCGGGCACGAACGAGGCCAGGTCGGTGGTTTCGGTGACGTGCAGGCCGGCTGGAGTCGGAACTTCCGCCGCCTCCCCGATCGCCATCGTCATGATCGGCAGACGGGCGACCTCGGTGGCGCCGAGGGCGACCAGGCCGTCCGCGGTGCCGGTGTCGCTGTCCGGGCCCACCCACCAGACCCGGGGTACGCCGTGCAGGCGCCGCCGAGCTTCGAGGAGCGCGTCCGGTGGCGTGCGCCCGGCCACGCGCAGCACGCCGTTGAGGGTCGCGTGCGGCACGTCGCTGCGGTAGGTGGGCAGGTCTGGACCCCCGGTGACGCCGATGTTCCAGCCGAGCAGGTACGCCCGGTGCGCGGCCAGCACCGTGTCGAGAGACTCCATGATCTCGATCGTAACGCCCTGTGCTGATATGCCCTCACCTGCGGAAACCCGTCGATTCGACACCTGTGACCGGCGGTACTTTGTCGAACGTTCCAGATAGCGGGTAGCGTTCAGGCATGGCACGCACCCGTGAGTTCGACCTCGACGCCGCGGTCACCGCGGCCATGGAGGTGTTCCGGACCAAGGGCTACGAGGGCACCTCCATGCGCGACCTCGCCGAGGCCACCGGCCTGGGCAGCGGCTCGATCTACGCCGCTTTCGGCAGCAAGGACGGCCTCTACCTGGCGGTGCTCGACCTGTACCGGCAGCGCTACGCCACACCGATGGTCGATCTGCTGCGCTCCGGAAACGACGCGCGAGCGGTCATCCGTGAGGTGTTCGTCGGCACGGTGGACGACGTCACCGGCGACGGCCAGCACCTCTCCTGTCTCATCGTCGGGGCCTCGATGGAACGCGCACACCAGGACCAGCGGGTCGCCGACCGGCTCCGGTCGACGACGCAGTCCCTGGAGTCGGCGCTCTACGACCTGCTGGCCGAGGCGCAGTTGCGGGGCCAGATCACGTCCGCTCGCAGTGCCACCGATCTGGCCGGCTTTCTCGTGACCAGCCTCCAGGGTCTGCGGGTGATGGCCGCCATCGACCCGGACCGAGCGGCGCTGACGCGCTACGCCGAGGTCGCGCTCACCTGCCTGGACTGACCGCAACGGTCTGGCCCAACCGAGTAACGAGGAGTTCGAGAATGAGAGCGGTCGGACTGCTGCGCCATGGCGGGCCGGAGGTGCTGCGGGTGGTCGAGCTTCCGACGCCACACGCCGGCGTCGGCGAGGTTCGCATCCGGGTCCGCGCGGCGGGAGTCAACCCCGCGGACACGCTGATCAGGGCCGGTCTGACGCCGGTACGGCTGCGCGGTGCCGATCCCCTACTGCCTGGCCAGGACATCGCCGGCACGATCGACGAGGTCGGCCCCGGCACCAGCGGCGCCCTCGCGCCGGGTGACCCGGTGATGGCCATGATCAACCCGACCCGGGAGGCCGGTGGCGGGTACGCCGAGTGGGTGGTGCTCCCGGAGAGCTGGGTGGCGCTCGCGCCGGCCGGGGTGTCCCACGCCGAGGCGGCCACCCTGCCGTTGAACGGGCTGACCGCCCTGCACGCGCTGGACCAACTGCGGCTGCCGCCCGGCAGCACCCTCGCCGTCACCGGCGCGGCCGGTGCCGTTGGCGGGTACGCCGTACAGCTCGCGAAGGCCGCCGGTCACCGGGTGCTCGCCGACGCGGCGCCCGCCGACGTCGGCCGTGTCGCCGCGCTCGGAGCGGACACGACGGTGACCCGGGGCCCGGATGTCGCCGACCAGTTCCGGGAGCACGCCCCGGACGGCGTGGATGCCGCTGTCGACACCGCGCTGATCGGGGGCGCGCTGCTGCCGGCGGTCCGCGACGGTGGTGCCGTCGCGTTGCTGCGCGGCGGGCCCGATCCGGTGCTGCTCGCGCAGGCCAACGAACGCCGCATCACCATGGTGGCGGCGTACGTGCACGACTACGACGGACGCCGGGACAAGCTCGACCTGCTCCGGCAGCTCGCCGAGGAGGGCAAGCTGACCCTGCGCGTCGCCGGGCGGTTCGCACCGGAGGAGGCGGCCCGCGCGCACCAACTCCTGGAGGCCGGCGGAGTACGCGGCCGGATGGTCATCGAGTTCTGACGCCGCCTTCGAGGTGCGCGGACGGGCCGACCACCTCGATCGAGGCGACCGGCCCGTGACGCGGAGCCCTCACAGCGGAGCCCTCACAGCGGAGCCCTCACAGCGGAGGCGCGATGTCCCGCCGCTCCTCGACCTGGCGGTACTCCACCGGCTGCTCGGTGGTGGTGACGACCTGGCGGCGGCGACTGAAGATCAGCGTGGTCATGATCAGGCCGAGCACGCCGGCTCCCATCAGGATCCAGCCGACCACGTCAAGGTTGATGCCGCCGACGCTGGCATCCAGCGCGAAGGTGAGGATCGCGCCGAGCGCGATCAGGAAGATGCTGGTGCCGATACCCACGACAGCCTCCTTAGGGGGTGTGGTGTGCTGTCGAGATTCCTCAGTACCCCGCCGCCGACCAGTGCAACCGCGACCGCCCAGGGTGCCGTGCCAAGCGATCTTGGCGTCGGGTAGAGTTCACCTGTCGCCGGCGGTTGTCGGGGACGTGCGGACGTAGCGCAGCTGGTAGCGCATCACCTTGCCAAGGTGAGGGTCGCGGGTTCGAATCCCGTCGTCCGCTCGCGATCTGCCCCGACGGGCCTGGCTGCCGGTTCGGGTGGTCACCACGGGCGATTGGCGCAGTGGGAGCGCGCTTCCCTGACACGGAAGAGGTCACTGGTTCAAACCCAGTATCGCCCACCATCTCTGCAAGCAGATCAGAAGACCCGTTACCGGGATATCCGGTAACGGGTCTCGGCGTTCTCCTCCGTGGACCTTCCGCCCGGCACCGCTCGGCCCCGTCACTAGCCGCCGGCGCGAAGCACCTCGCTCAGCCGGTCGCGTCGCCGCAGCGCCGACTCGACCGGTACGACCGTGGCGGCCGCCGCCAGCAGCGCCAGGCTCACCAGGCCCAGCAGCCACCACGGCAGGACCGCCGCCGGGTCGTCGGCCTGGCCGGTGAGCAGCAGCAGGTCGAGCGGGCCGAGCGTCAGGCGTGCGAGCAGGGCCCCGAGTAGCGGGCCGCACACCGCGGTGACCACGACCGGCGGCAGCAGCTCTCCGGCGGCGACCCAGCGGGCGTCGCGTGGCCGCAGGCCGAGGGTCCGCAGCCGGGTGAGGGTCTGCCACCGCTGCGACGCGCTGGCGGCGGCGGCGAGCATGAGGCCGAGCAACCCCAGCGCCAGCAGCACGGCGGCGGCCGTCCACGCCAGCCGCACCAGCCCTGCGGTCAGCGGAGCCGCCCGCTGCTCCCGCAGCACGTCCGCGCGCAGCACGACGTCGGCGGCGACGCCGGTGTTCGACACGGCCCGCGCCGCGCCGGGGCCGGTCACCCAGACGGTGTTCGGAACGGCGGGCAGCCCGGCGTCGGCGAGCGCCGTGGCGTCCACGATGACGACGTCGTCGGCGCCGCCGACGGAGGGAGCGGCACCGACCGCGGTGAGACGGATCGCCGGGGCGCCCTCCCGGGGCAGCTGCAGCCGCGTTCCGGTCCGCAGAGAGCCGTCGCTCGACCGGACCAGCGCCGGGACGTCCCCGCGGCCGGGACCAGGTGCCGTGAGCCGGGCCAGCGCCGGCGCGTCGGGCAGCGGAGTGGTGGCCAGCAGTCGCTGGAACGCGGCGGTGTCCACGACGACCAGGCGTGGGGTGAGCAGTGTCGATTCGGTGAAGACGCGGGCCGAGTCGGTCACCTGCGCGACGACGACCTGCCCCACCCCGGGTGCGCCGGCGATGCGTTCGGCGAGTGCGGGCGTGGCGGCCTCGGCGTCGGCGCCGACGTCGAGGCGGGCGTCGGCGCCGACGGTGCTCCACGCGCCGTCGGTCAGACCCCGGGTGACGGTGGTGCCGAGGATGAGCGCGAACGACGCGAGCGCCGTGGTGCTGATTAGAACCAGCAGCGGCAGCGCGCGCCCGGCCGTCGTGGCCGCCTGGGCGGCACCGAACACGGCCAGTGGGCGGCGCGAGCGCAGAGCCTGTCGGAGCGCGAACCGCGCCCCGAGGGGCAGTAGCCGGAGCACGACGAGCGCGCCGACGAGCGCACCCAGAGCGAGGGCGCTGACCGGCAGGATCAGGTCGCCGTTCAGTTCACCGGTGTCGCCGTCGGGGGCGACGGGCAGGAGCCCGCGCTGGTGCAGTGTGACGAAGGCGGCGACCGCGGCGATCAGGACGGCGGCCTCCACGGCGGCGCGGCGCAACTGGCCGGTGGCCCGGATCCAGCGCCGAGCGGCCGGGTTGGCGGGTTGGCGTCGGTCGCGGCTGGCGCGGGCGGCGGCGAGGGTGCCGAACACCGGCCCGGCGACGGCACCGGCCAGCACCACGGGAACGGCCCAGGTCCAGGAGACGCCCGGAGCGGCCGCGCGGGCGAGCGCGAGCCCGACGGCGGCGGCCGACAGGGCCACCACTGTGGACTCGACGACCAGTTCCGCGCCGAGGTCGGGTAGCGCCGCCCCACGCTGCCGGGCGGCGCTCAGCACCGGGGTACGGCGGCGGACCAGCAGGTCGGCGGCGAGCAGCAGGACCAGCACGGTGGCGGTCAGCACCCCGGCCAGCAGGACGGCGGCCTGTGCGGAAGCGGCGCTGTTCCGTACCCGGGCGTCGCGCAGGGCGGTGTCGAGCTGCGATTGCCACTTCAGGGACCGGTCGCGGTCGCTTGACGAGCCGGAGGTGGCCTTGAGCTTCACCACCTGGCGGGCGAGCGCCGCGGTGGCGTCCCAGGTGAGCGCGTCGGGTGCGGGGGCGAAGTGGACGGTGCGTCGCAGTTGGTCCTCGTCGATGGCGAGCCGGGCGTCCGGTAACGACTCGCGCGACAGCAGGCCGGCGAACCGGGTGGTCCCCACGCCGTCGGCGCCGGGCACGGGGCGCAGCAGCGCCGGGGCGAGTCGCCAGGCGGGGTCGGCGCTGTCCGCGGGTCGGTAGATCCCGCTGATCCGGACGTCCTTGTCGCGACCCTGGCCGTCCCTGACCGGGATTCGATCGCCGGGGCCGAGATCGAGTGCGGCGGCGTCCGCCTCGGAGAGGCCGACCTGCACGGGCCAGGGCGGTCCGTCGTAGGGCATCTCGACGTACTCGTCGGAGACGGCGGGGCCGGGAGCGCTGCCGGCGATCCAGGTCACGTCCGGGCCGCCGAGGTCACCGGCCAGGTAGGTGAACTGGAAGGTACGCGGCTCGCTGCCGTCGGTGATGCCGAGGATCGGGCCGTTGACAGCGGCGACGGGCGGGAGCAGCGCGGCGTCCAGGTCGGGGCCGAGCGCGTCCGTGGCCCGGGCGCGGAAGTTGTCGACAGCCTCGGCGAGGCTGGGCATCCGTACCCGCCCGCCGGTCGGCCCGTCGTCGCGTTCGAAGTTGGCGTGTACGAGGACGTTCGAGTCGTTGCCGGCGCGACGGACCGTGTCCTGCACGGCGGTGTCGGCGGCGGCGCGGAGCAGCGCGGGCGCGGCCCCGGCGAGCAGCGCGACGGCCGCGATGACAGCAGCGGTGAGCAGCAGCGGTCCGGCGTCGGTACGGCCACGGCCACGGATGCTGGGCCAGTGCGGCGCCGGCCACCGGAGGGTCAGCCGTTTGTTCACGGCGCCACCCGCAGGTGCGCGGCGTCGGCCCGGCGGACCTGGACGGTGACCACGACGGCGACCGCCACCATGCATCCGGCCAGCAGTGCGGCGAGCAGTGCGGCCTCGGCCGGCCACGGCCAGTGTGGCTGGACGGCCGGGACGGGCGCGGCGCCGGTGTCGGAGCGTACGAGCAGGGGAGCGACGACGTGGGTGGCGAGCGCGCCGACGGCCGTGCCCGCGGCGAGCAGGGGCAGCAGAACACCGGCGTGCTGGCCGAGCAGCACGGCCCGGATGACGCGCCGGGACATCCCCAGGCCACGCAGCCGCGTCACCTCCACGGCGCGGACCCGGAGATCGCCGGTGACGTGCAGGACGACGCCGGCGAGCAGGAGCAGGGCCGCGGCCGGGACGATGAGCCGGAGCGCGGCCGGCAGCGCGGCGCGCAGTGGGCCGCCGGTGAGGCGGGCGGTCTCCGCCTCGCGGCTCGCGACGGTGCCCAGGTGCAGGGCGGAGGCCCGCTCGGCGGCATCGGGGCCGGTGGGGTGGCCGACCCACCAGGCGTCGATCGGGAACGTCAGGTCGCCGGTGAGGGCGCGTGCGCGGGACAGCGTGTCCAGGTCGGCCAGGACGGCGACGGCGCCGGGGGCGGACGGTACGGTCGGCACGACCTCGGTGACGACGACCGGGACGGGCGTGATGCCGACCGTGACGCTGAGCCGGCTGCCGCTCTCGACACCGACCTCGCTGGCGAAGCGGGCGGAGACGGCGACGGGCACCGGGCCGGGGTCCGGGAAGGCGCTGGCGACGAGGGTCCGGGCGGCGTCCTCGGCGCCGCCGAGGTCGACGGTCGCGGCCATCCGCAGCGTCGTTCCCGTCGGCGTGGTGGACACGACGACGGTCGGGTCGCGCAAACTGTTCGGGACCGGCGGCGCGGACGTGGCGGTCCAGTCCGATCCGTCAGCGGGCCTCTGCGCCGACCCGGCGGGCGGCACGGTGAGTGTGACGGCTACGGCGACGGGTCCGCCGACCGCGTCGGCGGTGACCGGCAGGGCGACCGCGACGAGGCGCAGCCCGTCAGCCGTCGCGCAGTCGGGCAGCCGGAACTCCCGGCCGTCGAGCGGTACGGAAGGGCCGGTGCAGGACGTGCGGAGGCCGGTGGCGTCCTGAAGCAGCAGCCGGGGCGTCACGACCAGCGGGCTGTCGCCGGCGGCGGTCCCGGTCAGGACGAGCGGGGCGCCAGCCGGAACGGCGAGGCCGGTGACCCGGGTGCGTGGTGCCAGAGCGGCGCCCACGTCCGCCCATCCACGGTCGCTGTCCAGCCGCCCGCGCAGCAGCGCGTCGGCGCGGGTGGTGTCGACGGCGACCAGGCGCGGCGCGTCGCCGGCGCTGCCGAGCCACTGACCGACGGCCGTACCACGGTCGAGGGCCGGACTCACCGCCCCCGCGGTGGCCGCGCTGACGACCGCGCCGTCTCCGGCCACCGGCGCCGTGCTGAGGGTGAGTGCCAGGTCGGTGCCGACGGCGAGCGCGGCCTGGTCGCGCTGCGACTGATGCCACGTGTCGTCGAAGGCGAGGCCGAAGGTTCCGGCCGCGCACGCCAGTCCGACGAGCAGCCCGGCGGCGACCGCTTGTGGCCGGCGCGCGGTCTCGGAGACCGCCAGCGGAAGCGCCAGCCCACGGGTGCGGGACGCCAGCCGGTCGGCGCCGCGGAGGGCGGGTAGCACCACCCGGAGGGCCAGGGCCGCGCCCGCGGTGAGTAGCAGCGCCGGTGCGAGCACCCGGACCGCGTCGGCGCGTGGGCTGGCGTCGGTGGGCTGCGCGTACAGCTGCCACCAGCCGGCGGCGGCGAACACCGCGAGCATCAGGTCGGCGCCGGATCGGGCCAGCAGTTCGCGGCGGGTGCGCTGGTCGCCGGCTGCCGGGACGGGCCGGATCGCCAGGACGGTGAGGACGGCGGCGAGCACCAGCGCGCCGCTGGCGACCGCGAGGACCTGGGCACCGGCGATGGTCGGCGAGACGGTCAGGCCGGCGCCGGCCATCGACGGCAGGTGGGTCAAGCCGGCATGCAGGGCCGACGAGGCCGGTATCGCGAGCGCGGCGGCGACGGCGGCGACGAGCCCGGCCTCGAGCGTCGCGGTGCCGGCGAGTTGGCGACGGCTGGTGCCCAGGGCGGACCGCAGGGCGGTCTCGTCGGCGCGTATGCCCGTGGTCAGCCGGCCGGCCAGGACGAGTGCCGTCGCGGCCAGGACGCCGCCGAGGACGGCAAGGGCGAGCACGACGGCGGCGGTGACGTGCTGTTGGTCGTCGGCGGCCCGCAGGGTCAGCGGCAGTTCGGAGGAGACACGTGCGAGCCGGACACGGTCGCCGAGGGTGGCTGCCAGCTGGCGGTCGGCACTGCGGACGGCCCCGGCCACGGTCTCCAGATCGTGGCGGTCGGGGTGGGACAGGTCCGGATGGGCGGTGACCTCCAGCCGGTCGACGGTGGCGCCGGTGGTGACCAGGTCGGCGAGGTCGACGAGGAACGGGCCGTAGGCGTTGACCGGCTGCTGGAAACGGCCGTCCCGGTAGCCGGTGGCGGAGCCGGCCGCGGCCAGCGGGTCGCGGTCCCAGCCGCGCCCCGGCAGCGGGCGCACCACACCGACGACGATCACGTCGATGGCCGGGACGGGTGCGTGGGCCAGCTCGGCGCCGAGGCGCACCCGGTGACCGGGGGTGAGGCCGAGCAGTCGTGCGGTGGACTCCAGCAGCACCGCGTCGCCCGGGTGCTGCGGCCAGCGCCCGGTGACCAGCTCGCCTCGGGAGGGCAGGTCGTCCAGCCCCGACAGGTACGCCTGGGCGCCGACGGTGGTGCCCGTGGCGAGCGTGGGCGGCAGCGCCCGCAACACTGTGGACGCCCGCGCGGTTGTCGTCACCGGGAACGGTGCCAGCGTGGACGCCACCACGGTGCGGGTGTCGGCGGCGACGGACTGCGTGTCCCGGCCCTCGACGCTGCCGGTGTAGACGGTCACGTCGACGGCGGCGGGGGCGGCGCGGGCCATGGCGACCTCCAGCGCCCGCTCGCCGCTGCGGGTGACCAGCAGGGTGCAGGTGCCCAGCAGGGTGGCGCCGATCGTGACGACCCCGAGGAGGGCTGCCAGCAACGGCCACTGCGCGCGGGCGCGCCGGCTGACCAACCTCATCGTCGCGTCACCCGGCGTCCGGCGTGGGCGTGTCCGGCTGCCCGGCGGCCTGTTCGTCGAGGTGCCCGTCGTGGATGCGGATGACCCGGTCGGCCAGGGCCATCATCACCGCGTCGTGCGTCGACACCACGACGGTGACCCCTTCGGATTCCACTATCCCGCGCAGCAGTGCCATCACCGACAGGCCTGTCTCGGCGTCCAGTTGCCCGGTGGGCTCGTCGGCGAGCAGAAGCTGGGGCGAGGCGGCCAGCGCGCGGGCGATCGCCACCCGCTGCTGCTGGCCGCCGGACAGCTCGGCCGGCCGCTGTTGAGCGTGGTCGGCCAGGCCGATCAGCTCCAGCAGCAACGCGACCCGCCGCTCGCGCTCGGTCGGGGCGACGCGGGCCATCCGCAGCGGGGCCGCGACGTTCTCCGCGGCAGACAGCACCGGGATCAACCCGAAGCTCTGGAAGACGTAGGACACCTTCTCGCGCCGCAGCCGGGACAGGCCGTCCTCGTCGAGCGTGGTGACGTCGGTGCCGTCGACGTGCACGGTGCCGGCGTCCGGGCGGTCCAGGCCGCCGATGACGTTGAGCAGGGTGGTCTTGCCCGAGCCGGACCGGCCGACGAGCGCCACCATCGAACCGGCGGCCACGTCGAACGACACGCCGCGCAGGGCGTGTACGACGGTCGGCCCGGTGCGGAAGCGCCGGTGTACGCCGCGCACGCGAAGCAGTGGCTCGCCGCTCATTCGCCGACTCCCGAGTCGGGGCGGATCGTGATGTGGTCGGCTTCCAGGGCCAGCCGGACCCGTCGGGTCAGCGCCAGCGCCTGGCGGAACTCGCGGGGCACCTGGACCCGCCCGGCCCGGTCCATCACGGCGTACTCCTCGGCGATCATGTGCGTGTCGCCCTCCGCGTCGGTGGTGGCGCGGCGCAGCACCTCGCTGCTGGTGCGCCCGTCCCGGATCGCGACGGTCCGTTCGACCTGGCCGCTGACCTCCGGATCGTGGGTCACCACGACAACGGTGACGCCGTAGCGCCGGTTGACGTCCCGCAGCACGCCGAAGACCTCCGCGGACGTGGCGGCGTCCAGCTCGCCGGTCGGCTCGTCGGCGAGCAGGACCCGCGGCTGGTTGGCCAGCGCCACCGCGATCGCGACCCGCATCTGCTGCCCTCCGGAGAGTTGCCCGGGGCGCCGGTCGGCGCAGTCGGCGACACCGAGGCTGTCCAGCAGGTCGGCCGTGCGCTCCCGGCGTTCCTTCTTCGCCGTACGGGCCGCTGTCATCGGCAGGTCCACCATCTCCCGTGCGGTCAGGTAGGGGATCAGGTTGCTGGCCGTCTGCTGCCGTACGAACCCGACGGTGTGCCGCCGGTAGTCCACCCGGTCGGCGCGGGACATCGCCAGCAGGTTCCACCTGTCGACCCGGACCCGCCCGGCGGTGGGGGCGTCGATGCCGGCCAGGATGGAGAGCAGCGTCGACTTGCCCGACCCGGAGGCGCCGACCACGGCGACCAGTTCACCGCTCTCCACGGCCAAGTCCAGCCCTTGCAGTGCCTGTACCTCGATCGAACCGGTCTGGTAGATCCGCACCAGGTTCTCGCAGACGATGAGCGCGTCCCGGCCGAACTCGGGTGACCGCGCGGATGGCTGCGGCAGGGACAGCGGTGTGCTGGGCATTCCCTGCTCCGTCCGGGTTGTGCTGACGCAAGACTGAAGCAGTTTCGCAATCGGCGGCCCCGTTGACCATGCCCCTGAGCGGCTTTTGTGCATTCTGGGCGAGGGTCTACCGCCGCGACCCCAACCGGGCTAGGCCCGGGGCGGCGTTGTTGCGCCGCAGGAACGCGCTGGCCGGGACGGGCGGCGCGTGGCGGCTGGTGCGCCTGCGGGTTCTGCGACGGGCAGATCCGCTACCGGTGAAACGGGGTGCCGCCCGCCGATCCGCGCCGGCAGGGTGGAGAGCATGAGACTGCTGGTGCTGGGTGGAACGGGTTTCGTGGGCGGGGCGACGGTCACCGAGGCGGCGCGGCTGGTCGGTGACGGTGTTCAACCGGTGCCTGCACGGCTCGGTGCCCCCGGGCGTACACCGGTTGCGGGGTGACCGCACCGCGCCGGGCGGTCTGGCGGCACTGGCTCGCCCGGTCAGCGTTCCCGGACCACGGCGACCGGGCAGTTGGCGTGCTGGATGAGCTGCTGGCTGACCGAGCCGAGCAGCATCCCGGCCAGCCCGCCGCGGCCCCGGCTGCCGACCACCACCAGCCGCGCGTCGCGGCTGGCCTCGATCAGCATCGCCGCCGGGCTGGTCGGAACCAGGTCGACCGCCACGGCCAGGTCCGGGTACGTCCGCCGCCACGGCTCCAGTGCCTGCTCCACCGCGGCGCGCTCGTCCGGAGCGCCGGCCGCGGCGCCGGGGCCCGGTGTCCAGGCGTGCAGCACGCGCAGCGGCATGTGGCGCTGCGCCGCCCGTTCGGCCGCGAAGCCGAGTGCCACCAGCGACGGCCCCGAGCCGTCCACCCCGACGGCCACCCGGCCGGTCGACGCGTCGGTCGGAGCGCTGCCGGCCCCGTCCCGGACCACCACGACCGGGCAGTGCGCGTGCGCGGCGACCGATATCGCCGTCGACCCGGCCAGCAGACCACCGAAGCCACCGTGACCTCGGCTGCCGAGCACCAGCATGCCCGCCTCGGCTGAGCGTTCCTGCAACACCAGGGCGGGCGGCCCGTCGTACACCTCGCCGGTGACCCGCAGGCTGGGGTTCGCGGTGGCGGCGTCGGCCGCAGCCTTGCGCACCAGCTCCTCGACCTGCCGGCGGGCGGCGTCGTCCGGCCAGACCCCGGGCGCCACACCCGGGCCGACCCAGCTGGCCACGGTCAGCCACTCGAAGACGTACGCCAGGCGCACCGGTTGGCCGCTGTGCCGCGCCTCCTCCAGCGCCCAGTCGAGGGCCACCGAGGCGTCGGTGGAGCCGTCGTAGCCGACCAGGATCTCCGCGTCGCGCACGTCGTTCTCCTTCAGGGGTTGGTCGGGTCGGTTTCGCGGACCCAGCGCCACTCGGCGACCTGCGGGTCGTCCTCGCCGTACTGGCGGGTGTAGTCGCGGGCCGCCTGCCGGGCGTCGACCATCCGTTGGCGCAGGTGCGCGGCCCGGGCGGCCAGCCCGGGCACCCGGTCGATGACGTCGATCACCAGGTGGAAGCGGTCCAGGTCGTTGAGCATCACCATGTCGAACGGGGTGGTGGTGGTGCCCTCCTCCTTGTAACCGCGTACGTGCAGGTTCTCGTGGTTCGTCCGGCGGTAGGTGAGTCGGTGGATCAGCCACGGGTAGCCGTGGTACGCGAAGATGATCGGTCGGTCCTTGGTGAAGATGGTGTCGAACTCGTTGTCCGTCAGGCCGTGCGGGTGCTCGGTGTCCGGCTGGAGTCGCATCAGGTCGACGACGTTGACCAGTCGCACCTTCAGCTCCGGGAGGTGCTGGCGCAGCAACCCGGTGGCGGCCAACGTCTCCAGGGTGGGCACGTCCCCGCAGCAGGCGAGCACCACGTCCGGCTCGCTGCCCTCGTCGTTGCTGGCCCAGTCCCAGATTCCCAGGCCGCGGCGGGTGTGCTGGATCGCCTCGGTCATCGTCAGCCAGTTCGGGGCGGCCTGCTTACCGGCCACCACCACGTTGATGTAGTGCCGGCTGCGCAGGCAGTGGTCCATCGTGGCCAGCAGGGTGTTGGCGTCCGGCGGCAGGTAGACCCGTACGACCTCGGCCTTCTTGTTGACCACGTGGTCGATGAAGCCCGGGTCCTGGTGTGAGAAGCCGTTGTGGTCCTGACGCCAGACGTGGCTGGACAGCAGGTAGTTCAGCGAGGCGATCGGCTGCCGCCAGGGGATGGCCCGGGTCACCTTCAGCCACTTGGCGTGCTGGTTGAGCATCGAGTCGACGATGTGGATGAACGCCTCGTAGCTGGTGAACACGCCGTGCCGGCCGGTCAGGAGATAACCCTCCAGCCAGCCCTGGCACAGGTGCTCGGAGAGCACCTCCATGACCCGGCCGTCGGGCGAGAGGTGGTCGTCGCCGGGGACGGTGGCGGCCACCCACACCCGGCCGGTCACCTCGAACGCGGCGCCCAACCGGTTTGAGGCGACCTCGTCCGGGCCGAACAGCCGGAACGTCTGCGGGTTGGCGCTGATGACGTCGCGGATCCACGGACCGAGCACCCCGGTCGCTCCGGCCATCGGCTGGCCCGGTTCGGGGACCTCCACGGCGTAGTCGCGGAAGTCGGGCAGGGCCAGGTCGCGCAGCACCAGGCCGCCGTTGGTGACCGGGTTGGCGCTCATCCGCCGGTCACCGTCCGGCGGCAACGCCCGCAGCTCGTCGACCGGCGCGCCGGTCGCGTCGAACAGCTCCTCCGGCCGGTAGCTGCGCAGCCACCGCTCCAGCTCGGCCAGGTGCGCGGGGTTGTCGCGTACGCCGGACAGCGGCACCTGGTGGGCGCGGTAGGTGCCCTCGACCTGGGTGCCGTCGACCTCGCGGGGGCCGGTCCAGCCCTTGGGCGTCCGCAGAATGATCATCGGCCAGCGGGGTCGTTCGACCACGCCCCCGGAGCGGGCCCGCTGCTGGATCCCGGCGATCTCGTCGAGCGCGCGGTCCATCGTCGCGGCGAGGGTGCGGTGCACCTGGGCGGGGTCGTCGCCGGCCACCACGTACGGCTGGTAGCCCGACCCGCGCATCAGGTCGAGCAGGTCGGCCTCGGGGATCCGGGACAGCACGGTCGGGTTGGCGATCTTGTAGCCGTTGAGGTGCAGGATGGGCAGCACGGCACCGTCGCGCGCCGGGTTGAGGAACACGTCGGAGAGCCAACTGCCGGCCAGTGGCCCGGTCTCCGCCTCACCGTCGCCGATCACGCAGGCCACCACCAGGTCCGGGTTGTCGAACGCCGCGCCGTAGGCGTGGCTCAACGCGTACCCCAGCTCGCCGCCCTCGTGGATCGAGCCCGGCACGTCCGCCGCGACGTGGCTGGGGATGCCGCCCGGAAAGGAGAACTGGCGGAAGAGCCGGGACATCCCGGCCTCGTCGCGCGCCACGTCGTGGTAGCGCTCCGACCAGGTGCCCTCCAGCCAGGTGTTGGCCACGATGGCCGGGCCGCCGTGCCCGGGGCCGGTGACCAGCATCGCGTTGAGGTCTCGCGCCACGATCACGCGGTTGAGGTGGGCGTAGATCAGATTGAGCCCGGGGCTGGTGCCCCAGTGCCCGAGCAGCCGGGGCTTGATGTCGTCGGGGGTCAGCGGCGCCCGCAGCAGCGGGTTGTCCAGCAGGTAGATCTGCCCGACGGTGAGGTAGTTCGCGGCGCGCCAGTAGGCGTCCAGCCGGCGCAACTCGTCGTCGGTGAGGGCGCGGTGCACGTCGAGACGGGTGTCCATCATGCTGCCTCTCGCGGGTCGGATGGGCGTCGCCGGTGGTCAGGGCCGTTTCTCCCGGGCCGGGCGGGCAACACGCTCGGTGAGCGGCATCTCGGCCAGGCCACGGACGACGACCACCGGGGCGGGGGAGTGGTAGAGCAGGGACTGGGCGACCGCCCCCAGCATGGCCCGGGCCGGCTCGTCGCCACGGGCGGCGACGAGCGCCACCTGTGCCGAGCGGGACATGTCGATCAGCACCTCGGCGGGGTCGCCCCGGACGACGCGACACTCGGTGGGCACCGAGCTGTGGCGGCCGGTGTGCCGGGCCATCGCCTCGCTGAGCTGCTCGGCGACCGCGTCGGTGTCCTCGTCGTACTCCACCACCCGCAGCGCCAGCAGTCGGGCGTCTCTGCGGGCCGCGCACTCCACGGCCCACTGGAGGGCGAGGTGCGAGCTGGGTGAGCCGTCCACGCCGACCAGCACCGGGCCCTGCGGCGGCGGCTCACGGCGTACCACCAGCAGGGGGCAGCCGGCCCGGGCGGCCAACTGCACGGCAGGGGTTTCGGCCGGGATGCACTGGCCGCTGCCGGCCATCCCACTGTCGCCGACGGCCAGCAGGAAGGCTGTCTCCGACCGGCGGATGAGGGTGGGCAGCAGGGCGCTCTCGACGATCTCGCTGCCCACGGTCAGCCCGGGCTCGGCCTGGTGGGCGAGGTGGGCGGCCCGGGTGATCAGATCTTCGGCCTGGTCGCGGGGTGCGGCGACGGTGTCCGCGGCGAAGGCCGCCTGCCAGTCGAAGATGTGCAGCAGGTTCAGCGGCCGGCCGTGCCCGGCGGCCTCCTGCGCGGCTTGTGCGACGACCGGGAGGTCGAGAGTCGACCCGAGGCCGACCAGCACCGCCGCGTCGGCGGGTACGGCCATCCGATATCACCTCCCGGGCGTCGCGCCCGGCACGACCACGCTGTCCCTGACCGAGGGTAGTCGGGTGAGCACGACGGCGGGCCGGATCGGCTGGCCGCTGTCCCTTCGGCGTCGTCAACCGGGGTTGACATTCATGGCGCTGTCAACGTATGTTGACGGCATGAGTCAGGCGACAGAACTCGCGGCGGCAGCCGGCAGCACCGACCCCCGGGTCGGGCTGCGCGCCGTCCGCGCGCTGCGCCGGCTGCTCGAGCGGCTCGAGGTGGTCCAGGTGGACAACGCCCGTCGACAGGGCTGGTCCTGGCAGGAGATCGCCGACGCGCTCGAGGTCAGCCGGCAGGCCGTGCACAAGAAGCACGCCGGGCGACCGGCGGTCAACTCATCCTGGGAGGCGTGATGTTCGAACGGTTCACCGACCGGGCGCGCGACGTGGTGCGACGGGCGCTGGAGGAGGCACGGGTCGAGGGCCAACGGCCGGTCGGCACCGAGCACCTGCTGCTCGCCCTGCTCGCCGACGACGCGAGCCTGGCCAGCCGGGTGCTCGCCGACGCCGGTGTGCGCGCCGACGACCTGCGCGAGCGCGTCCGCCGGCACACCGCCACCGGTGGCGCGGGTCTCGGCGACGCGGACGCAGCGGCCCTGCGGGAGATCGGCATCGACCTGGCGGCGATCGTGGCCCGCATCGAGCAGTCCTTCGGCCCGGACGCGCTGCGCGAGGCCGTGCCGGCACCGCGCCGCCGCTGGGGGCGCAAGCGCTACCTCGGGGGCCCGTTCTCGCCCCGCTCGAAGAAGGCGCTGGAGCTGTCGCTGCGGGAAGCCCTGCGCCTGCGCCACCGCCATATCGGCACCGAGCACATCCTGCTCGGGATGCTCCGGGAGGGCAACGGGCTGGGCGCTCTGGTGCTCACCGAATCCGGCATCGACCTCGATGATCTTCGCCGCCGGGTGGAGGTCGCGCTCCGGGCGGCGGCCTGACGGTCGCGGTCGGGTTGAAACCTGTCTGTGGCACTTCCGACGGCGCCCGGTCACCGGGTCGCTGAAGCCGCCCCGGTGCTGCACACTGGCGCGGTGAATGCTGGAGACGACAGGCGGCCCTCAGGCGGCGACGGTGGGCTGCGCTCCGCCGTGGTGGTCAACCCGGTGAAGGTCGACGATCTCGACGAGCTGCGCCGCACCGTCGACGACGCCCTGAGCGCGGCTGGTTGGCCGGCGCCGCAGTGGTACGAGACGACCGTCGACGACCCCGGCCGGGGGCAGACCGAGCAGGCCGTCAAGGCCGGCGTCGACCTGGTCTTCGCCTGCGGCGGCGACGGCACCGTGATGTCGTGCGTCAGTGCGCTGGTCGGCACCGACGTGGCCCTCGCGGTGCTGCCGCAGGGCACCGGCAACCTGCTGGCCGCCAACCTCGGCCTCTCCACCGACCTGGCCGCCGGGTTGCAGGTCGCCGTCGAGCGGGGCCGACGACTGCTCGACGTCGGCGCGGTCGAGGACAAATACTTCACCGTCATGGCCGGCATGGGCTTCGACGCCCAGATGCTCGAAGCCACCAACGAGACCACCAAGGCCCGCATCGGCTGGCCCGCGTACGTGGTGGGCGCCGCGCGCCACCTGCGGGACCGGCCGATGCGGGTGCAGATCCGCATCGACGACCGCCCGCCGGTGCGCCGCCGCGCACGCTCGGTCCTGATCGCCAACGTGGGCCGGCTCCAGGGTGGGGTCACGCTGCTGACCGAGGCCGAGCCGGACGACGGCTGGCTCGACGTCGCGGTGCTCACCCCGCGCAGCCTGCGGCACTGGCTCGCGCTCGGCTGGGCGGTCGTCCGCCGCAGCGGCCAGGTGCCCCGGATGGAGGTGTTCCGCGGTCGGACCGTGGTGGTCACCAGCAACCGGGCCCAACCTCGCGAGCTGGACGGCGACCTCATCTCCCCGGGGCGGCAGCTCCGGGCGGAGGTCCGGCCCGAGGCGCTCTGGCTCTGCGTCCCGCAGCCCGAGGACGCCCCCGACCTGGCCGTCGACGCGCAGGGCGCCGGGGAGCGGGGCGAGCAGCTGATCGAGGAAGCGCGCCGTGAGTAGCACCCGGATCGTGCCGGAGACCCGGCTGATGGCCGACGAGGAGCTGTCCGCCGACGACGCCTGGCACACGCTGCGCCGGCAGGGCGGCTGGCACCTGCTGCGCGACGCCTTCATCCGGTTCCGTTACGGCGACGGGTTCAGTCACTCCCGCGCCTTCGCGCTGCAACTCTGCCTCGCCGTGGTGCCGTTCCTCATCGCCCTCACCGGGCTGATCAGCGAGCTGGGGGTCGAGGAGGGCGGCCAGGTGGTCGCCGACACCGTCCTGGCGCTCACCCCGGGGCAGAGCTCGCAGATGGTCGCCGAGCTGCTCGGCGAGGGCGAACGCGTCGAGGACGCCGGGGAGCTGGCACTCACCCTCGGTCTGCTCACCGGCCTGTTCGCGCTGACCACCACGATGGCCCAGATCGAGCGGGGCGCCAACCGCATCTACGGTGTCGAACGGGACCGCCCGGCGCTGCGGAAATACCTGCGCGCCGCCGTGCTGGCCGTCACCGCGGGCCTGCCCGCGCTCGCCGGCTTCCTGATCCTGGTCGGCGGCGGCGCGATCGGCGACTCCGTCCGCGAACACTACGAGTGGGGCGAACTCGCCCACGGCATCTGGGACGTGGTCCGCTTCCCGCTCAGCCTCGGGCTGACCGTCCTCGCCGTCGCCGTGCTGTTCCGGCACGCCCCGCGTCGCAACCAGCCCGGCCTGTCCTGGCTGTTCTTCGGCGCCGGCATCGCCACCGCCCTGTGGTGGCTGGCCAGTCTCCTGCTGGCCGCGTACGTGCGGTTCAGTGACGGTTTCGGGCAGACCTACGGCGCGTTGACCGGCATGATGGCGCTGTTGCTCTGGGCCAACCTGACCGGGATGGCGCTCTTCGGCGGGCTGTCCTTCGCCGCCCAACTGGAGGCGCTGCGCATCGGTGCCCGGGAGCCCGCCCAACCGGACCTGTGGGAGCCCGACAGCGACCGGGCCGAGCTGCTCGACACCGGGGACATGACCGCCCTCTAGCGGCCCGGCGTGTACGCGCGACGCGGATCGGGTAAAGCGCCTCGCCAGACAACAAGGGAGGTGCGGGGTGACCGCGCTCAAAGAGGTGGCTCGGCGTCCGATCGGTCATTTCGCCGAACGGAGCATCGCCGGCCTGGCGGCCGTCACCGGCGCCGGGGTGGCCTTCGGGCTGCTGTTGATGCTGGTCCGGGTGCGGTGGAGTCCCCTACAGGACGCCGACCACGCTGTCGCCGAATGGTTCAACGGGCTCGTCGCCCCGCACCACGCGCTCGTCACCGTCCTCCAGGCGGTGACCGACCTGGGCGGCCGACCGATCCTCATCTGGTTGGTCACCATCGCCGTCGTCGGGCTGCTGATCCGGCGTCAGCCCCGCCTCGCCGTCTACCTGATCATCACCGGGGTCGGTGGCCTGATCCTCGACCCGTCGCTGAAGACGTTGGTCGGCCGGCTCCGCCCGGTCGTGGACGTGCCGATCGCCAGCGCCCCGGGCAACAGCTTCCCCAGCGGGCACGCGCTCGGCTCGTTCGTCGCGTACGGGGCTCTGCTGCTGGTGTTCCTGCCGGCGATGGCGCCGCGCTGGCGCAAGCCGGTGATCGTCGGGGTCGGCGTGCTGGTGGCGCTGATCGGCCTGACCCGGATCGCGCTGGGCGTGCACTTCATCTCCGACGTGCTGGCCGGCTGGCTGCTCGGTGCCGCCTGGCTGGGCGTCACCGCGTACGCCTTCCAGCTGTGGCGGCGCGAGCGCGGGCGACCGGTGCCGCCGCTGAGCGAGGGCCTGGAGCCGGAGGCGGGGCACGACATCGCCCCCGCCCCGGCCGAGGAGCACGTGCTGGCCCACCCCCGCTCGGCGGTGGCCGAGCTGCTGGTCGGCTGGGTGCTCGTGTTCGGCGCGTTGTACGGCTTCGGCACGTACGTCAGCTACCACGCCAAGGGCACCTTCTTCGACACCCTCGACACCGACGTGCCGCGCTGGTTCGCCGAGCGGCACACCGACGTGCTGACCGAGGTGAGCTGGTGGTGGAGCAAGTTCGGTGACACCCACGCGATCCTGCTGATCTCGCTGGTGTTCTGCCCGCTGGTGCTGGCGGTGTGGCGGCGCTGGCGGCCGGTGCTGTTCGTGGCGCTGGCGATGGTGGGTGAGCTGACCCTGTTCCTCGCGTCGGCGCGGGCCGTGGACCGGCCCCGGCCGGCGGTGGAGAACCTCGACGGGCAGATGCCCACCTCGTCGTTCCCGTCCGGGCACATCGCGGCGACGATCTGCGTCTGGCTGGCGATCACCGTCATCGTGTTCCCGCGTACCGACCGCTGGTGGCGTTGGGTCTTCGTGGCGCTGGCCGTGATCATGCCGGTCGGCGTGGCCACCTCCCGGATGTACCGGGGGATGCACCACCCCACCGACTTCATGGGCGCGATCCTGCTCTCCGCGCTCTGGATCGGGCTGCTCTACCTCGTGATCCGCCCCAACGCCGACCTGAAGGAAGGCAACCAGCCGGCCATCGAGTCGGAGCAGGTGGACACCCTCGACGACGAGCTGGCCCGCGCCGGCCGAGCCGACTGAGCGCCCGCCGTGCTGCGGGTGATGACCTGGAACATCCGCACCGGCGGTCGAGATCGTGGCGGCCCCGGCCGGCTGGATCAGGTGGTCCAGGTCGTCAACGAGCAGGCACCGGACGTGCTGGCCCTCCAGGAGCTGCGCGGGTTCGACCGGGACGGGCTGATGAGCACTGTGGCGGGCCGGGTGGGCATGACACCCCACCTGGCCCGGTCCTGCCTCGGGCAGCCGGTGGCGGTGCTGGTCCGGCCGCCGTACCGGGTCGTCGACGCGGGGACGCTGCGCCGGCCGTTCCACCACGGCGCGGCCCGCGTCGTGGTGGGCACCTCTGCCGGCCCGTTCACCGTGTTCGGCACCCACCTCTACCCGTACTCGGGGGGACGACGGCGGATGGAGGTCGACTGGCTGGTCGCCGCGCTGCGGCGTACCCCGGGGCCGCTGGCGCTGGTCGCCGGTGACCTCAACTCGCTCGACCCGACGGTCGACCACACCGCTCGGCTGGCCGGCATGCCGAGCCTCTACCGGCGACGGCACCTGCGCCGGGGCGGCGGCGCCGTGGACACCCGGGCGATCGCCCGGCTACTCGCCGCCGACCTGGTCGACCTGTGGCCGTCGTGCAACGTCGGAGCACCGGAGGCCGACGGCCACACCGTTCCGACCCGCTTCGGCGGGGCCGAGTTCGCCGGGATGCGGCTGGACTACCTGCTCGGCACCCGGGCGGTGGCGCAGCGGGTGGGGGAGTGCCGGGTGATCCGGGGCGGGACGGCGGACACCGCCTCGGACCACTATCCGCTGCTGACCACGCTCGACCTCGGCCCGGCCGCAACCGACACCTGAACCATGGCGCGGGCCGGTTACCGTGCCCACCGTGACCGATCGTCTGCCCACCCGCCCGCCGTTGCCCGGGCCCCCGAGCGGACACCGTGGCGCACCGACGGCGGCGCGTCCGTCGAGCGCGGACACGGCAGAGCAGGCCGCCGTCGCGTTCCCGCTCGTCGCGGCCGTCGCGCGGGGTGTGGCGTTGGTCGTGGTGCTGCCGGTACGCCTGCTGTGGGAGCTGATCGCGGCTGCCGGCGGGCTCGTGTACCGAAGCCTGCTCAGCCCCGCCGGCCGGTTCCTGCACCGGTGGCTGCTGTCCCCGTTGGCCTGGGCGCTGCACCGACTCCTCTGGCTCCCGCTCGTCTGGTGCGCCCGCAACCTCGTCTGGCTCCCGTTGCGCTGGGCGGCACGAAACCTCGTCTGGCTCCCGTTGCGCTGGGCAGCCCAGAATCTCGTCTGGCTCCCGCTGGTGTGGCTGGGGCGGGGTGTCGCTTGGGTGGCCCGCACCCTGATCTGGCGACCGCTGGTGTGGCTGGCGTACGGCGTCGCCCGGGTTGTCCGCACGCTGGTCTGGCCGCCGCTGGTCTGGCTCGCCGAACGCCTCGTCCTGCGGCCGCTGCGCTGGCTCGGCGCGGCGCTCACCCCCGCCGGTCGGCTGCTGCGACGTGGCGTCGGCGTGCTCGTCGGGGCGGCGCGCGCCGCGCTCGTCGGCGTGGCCCGGGGGATCTGGTGGGTCGTCGCGGGGTTCGGCCGGCTGGTCGTCGCCGCGGTTGTGGGCGCGTGGTGGGCGGCCGGATGGGTGCTGCGGCAGTTGTACCGCCTGCTGCTGCGCCCGCTCGGGCACGGGCTGCGTTGGGTGTGGCGGCACACCGTGCTCCCGCTGCTGCGGGGCATCCGGTGGGTCTGGTCGGTGACGGTCGTCCCGGTGGCGCACGGACTCCAGGTGGCCTGGCGTGCCACCGTCGTGCCGATGGCCCGGTGGACCCGCCGTGCGGTGCTAGACCCGGCCCGGTTGGCCTCCCGGGAGGTGCTCAGCGCCCTGGGCCTACGCCGCTGACCGCCGAGGCGTCGAGGCACGGGCGACCGGGCGTGGGGCCGGGGCGTGGACGCCTCAGAGCACCAGGTTGAGCAGGACGGTGAGCACCACCGAGGCGAGGATCGAGAAGAGAATCATCAGGAGGCAGCCGACGCCACCGCCGAGCGGGCGGATCTCCGTGTTGCCGAAGCGCATGAGGGTCACCTGTCCAGGAGTGCGGGATGAGGGGCGAGCAGGCGGCGGCACGCGTCCGCCACCTGCGTCGGAGCGGTCGTGACCACGTTGTGCGCGGCGCCGGGGACGACCACAAGGTCGGCGTCCGGCACCAGGCGGGCCGCCTCGTCCCGCCACGGCGCCGGCACCACCGGGTCACGCTCACCGGCCACGACGAGGGTCGGCGCGGTGACGCGGACGAGGTCTGTCTCGATCGCGTTGTGCACCGAGTGCGTCAGCGTCGCGTAGACCCGCCAGGGTCGGGCGTTCCAGACGTCGCGGGCCAGGATCGGCGCCTGCAACGGCGCTTCGCGCAGGCAGTCGACCAGCCACCGGCCGACCTGGGCCGTACGGGACCGGGCGGACGGGTCACTGGTGGGCCCGGCCAACACCAGAGCGCGTACCGCGTCCGGGTGGTTCGCGGCGAGCGCGGCGGCCACCTCCGCGCCGAACGAGTGACCGAGCAGGCAGACCGGCGGCAACCGGTACGCGGCCAGCCAGGCGGCCAGGTGCTCGGCGTGCGCGGACACGTCGTACGCGCCCCGGGGGTGCTCGCTCAGCCCGAAGCCGGGCAGGTCCGGCACGTACACCGGGTGGGTGGGGGCGAGCGCGACGGCCAGCGCGGTGAGGTACCGGTGCGAGACCGCCAGGCCGTGCACCAGCACCACGGGCGGCGCCCCGGTGCCCGGGTCGGCGCCGCGCCTGGTGTGGGTGCGCAGCCCGTCGACGAGCCGCCACTCGCTGGTCAGCCCAGCGGCCGACCGGGGCGCCGCCAGGGCGAGCCGCAGCTCGGCCGGCCCGAATCGGCCGGCGGGCGTGTGGAGGGTCCACCCCGCCGACCGTCGGGTCGCGTCAGGTTTCACAGCTCGCGCAACCGGGGCAGCAGTTGCTCCTGCGCCCAGTCCAGGAACATCGGTTGGGTCTCCCCACCGACCTGGATGATCGCCACGTGGGTGAAGCCCGCGTCGACGAACTTGCGGAACGCCTCCACGTGCGCGTCCACGTCCGGGCCGCAGGGGACGCCCTCGGCGACGTCCTCCTCCCGCACGAACTGGGTGGCGGCGGCGAAGGACTCCGGCCCGGGCAGGTCGGCGTTGACCTTCCAACCCATCCCGAACCAGCGGAACTGGTCGTGCACGATCTTGCGACACTCCGCCTCGTCGGGGCCGTAGCAGATGGCCACCTGCCCGTAGCGGGGCTGGCCGGCGCCCCCGGCGTCGTCGTACATCTCGATGATGTGCCGGTCGGGTTCGGTGGAGATGATGCCGTTGGCGTACTCGGCGGCCAGCGTCGCGGACTGTCGACCGGACGCGGCGACGGCCATCGGCACCGGCTGCTCCGGCCGGTCCCAGATGTAGGCGTCGGGCACGTCGAAGTGGTTGCCGGAGAAGGTCAGCGTCTCGCCGTTGAGCAACGGCCGGATGATCTGCAACGCCTCCTCGAACATCTCGTGCCGTTGCTGCACGTGCGGCCACCCGCCGACCACGTGTTCGTTGAGGTTCTCGCCGGCACCGAGGCCGAGGGTGAACCGGCCGTCGGAGAGCGCCCCGATCGTGCTGGCCTTCTGTGCGACGACGGCCGGGTGGTAGCGGCGGATCGGGCAGGTGACGAAGGACATCAACTGCGCGCGGGTGGTGGCGTGGGCGACCGCGCCGAGCACCGACCAGGCGTACGGGGAGTGGCCCTGCGAGTCCAGCCACGGGTAGTAGTGGTCGGACATCACGAGCTGGTCGAAGCCGGCGGCCTCGGCCCGTACGGCGTGGTCCACCAGTTGCCTGGGACCGGCCTGCTCGCCCATCAGGGTGTAGCCGACGCTGACCATCCTTTATCCCCTCTCACCGACGGATCGTTCCCCGGATACCCAGGTCGGCAGCGGTCAACCCTCCCGTCCGGTTCGCGCCCGGTGCTGCTTGACGGATCGGGGTCTCCTGCCTACCGTCGCTCTTAACCGGTTAAGAGCCGGCTGTGGCGCACATCCTGTGGTGGGGATGATCGCCCCGCGACGGCCCGCGCTCGCGTGGGCCGTTGCGGCTGTCCGGGTCTCGGACCTGTCAACTGAACCGGTTGCGATGGTCAAGCCATCGTCCTACGCTGATGCGTGCGCGCCGGGAGCCGGGCGCGGCTGCCGGGCTGCAGCCGCCTTCCCCTGTCACGTCCCACCCCTGTCGGGCATCGGGGGTCCTCCCTGAGGAAGGCCATGAAGACTCGACTCTCCGCCGTCGCGGCGGCCCTGCTCGCGTTGCTCGTCGCCGTGCTGGCGTTCGGCCAGCCGGCGCACGCCGCGGCTGGTTTCTCCGTCGCGAACGGCAGGTTGTACGACGCCAACGGCACCGAATTCGTCATGCGAGGCGTCAACCACGCCCACACCTGGTACCCGCAGCAGACCAGCTCGTTCGCCGACGTCAAGGCGCTCGGCGCGAACACCGTGCGGGTGGTGCTCTCCAGCGGTGACCGGTGGACCCGCAACACCAACGCCGACGTCGCGAACGTCATCTCCCTCTGCAAGGCCAACCGGCTGATCTGCGTGCTGGAGGTGCACGACACGACCGGGTACGGCGAGCAGAGCGGCGCGATCACCCTGGCCCGCGCGGTCGACTACTGGCTCGGTCTCGCCGACGTGCTCGCCGGCCAGGAAAGATACGTCATCGTCAACATCGGCAACGAGCCGTACGGCAACCAGAACTACGGCTCCTGGGCCACCGACAACGCCGACGCGATCAAGCGCCTGCGGGCCGGCGGGCTGACCCACACCATCATGGTGGACGCGCCGAACTGGGGACAGGACTGGTCGTTCACCATGCGGGACAACGCCGCGTCGGTCTTCGCGGCGGACCCGGCCCGCAACACCGTCTTCTCCGTCCACATGTACGGGGTGTTCGACACCGCCGCGGAGATCAGCGACTACCTGGGCCGTTTCCGCTCGGCGGGGCTGCCCATCGTGGTCGGTGAGTTCGGGTTCAACCACTCCGACGGCGACCCGGACGAGGACACCATCCTCGCCTACAGCCAGGCGAACGGTATCGGCTGGCTGGGTTGGTCGTGGAGTGGCAACGGCGGTGGGGTGGAGTATCTCGACCTGGCCACCTCGTTCAACCCGGCGAACCTGAGCACCTGGGGTCAGCGCCTCTTCGACGGGGCCAACGGCATCCGGCAGACCGCCCGGGAGGCGAGCGTCTTCGGCGGCACTCCGCCGCCGACCACCCCGCCGCCCACGACGCCTCCGCCCACCACCCCGCCACCCACCACGCCTCCGCCCGCCGGTGGTTGCACGGCGACCTACACGGTGACCGGCCAGTGGCAGGGCGGCTTCCAGGGTGAGGTGCGGGTGACCGCCGGCGCCACCCCGGTCACGGGCTGGACCACCCGGTGGACGTTCGCCAACGGGCAGAGCGTCAGCCAGACCTGGAACGCGACGCTGACCAGCAGCGGCGCCACGGTGACCGCCCGAAACGTGGACTACAACGGCCGGCTGGCCGCCGGTGCCAGCACCACCTTCGGCTTCATCGGTGGCTGGACCGGCAGCAACGCCCGACCGGAGGTGACCTGCACGACCAGCTGACCAGGCACCAGCATCGGTGGCCGGGCCCCGCGCGGGCCCGGCCACCCTGCCTGCCGAAGTCGGTGTACGCATAGCCCATCATGGATGGGGTTCGCAAGATGTTCCGTTGTGGGATTCTCCACATTCATCGGGGACAGTGGGTTGAGTGATTGATCCCTAAGGTGAGCCTGCGGTTGCTTTCCGGTAACCGCTCAGCCCGCAGGGGCCACGGGGGTCCTTCATGTACGACTGTGCACAGTCGTGCCCACGATCGGTGGGCACGACTCGCTTCACCACGCCCGATGCCAGCGCGCCGCTCTCAGGAGCCGGCCAGATGAGCGCGGCACGGCGTGTCCTCGCCGCGCTCCGACGCATGTCGTCACTGGCACCGGTCCGCGCCGCGCAGCGTCCCTGCCTTCTGATCCAGAAAGGATCATTAGTGTCATCGTCTTATCGACGGCGAGCAGCCCAGGCAGGCGTGCTCGCGGCAACCCTGGTTGCGGGGCTTCTTCAGGCCTCATCGGCTCAGGCCGTGACCGGAGGGACGGCCGTCACCGACGGGTCGTTCGGCTTCGTCGCCAAGGTCGACGTCGGGTCGCTGGAGCGTTCGTGCAGCGGATCGCTGGTCGACCCCTGGTGGGTGCTCACCGCCAAGAGCTGCTTCAGCTTCGACGGTCAGGCCGTCGTCGCGGGCAAGCCGACCAAGCCGACGACCGTCACCGTCGGGCGCCCCAACCTCACCGCGTCGACGGGTACGGTCGTTCCGGCCTTCCGGATCGTGCCGCACACCAGTCGTGACCTGGTTCTCGTGCGGCTGGCCCGCCGGGTCGACGTGACCCCGGTGGCGCTGGGGGCCGCACCGACGGTCGGCGAGCAGCTCACCGGTGCCGGTTTCGGTCGTACCGCCAGCGCCTGGGTTCCCGACCAGTTGCACAGTGGCTCGTTCGGTGTCCAGACCGTCGGGGCGTCCACCCTCGACATCCTGGGTAGTGGTCAGACCGGTATCTGCCGCGGCGACCTGGGTGGCCCCACCGTCCGCGTGGTGAGCGGCAAGCCGCAGCTCGTCGGCGTGCACTACAGCTCGTGGCAGGGTGGGTGCTTCGCCGAGACGGAGACCCGCCGCGACGCGGTGGACACCCGGGTCGACGACCTCGGGCCGTGGTTCGCCGCGACCATGCCGCAGGGTGTGGCGACCGACGCCTACGAGGACCTCAACTTCCTCTACACGTACGACCCGGGGCAGGCCTCCCCGACCACCTTCCCGGCGACCTCGACGGGTGGTTTCGGCGACCCGATCGGTTCGTGGAAGAGCACCGAGACGAGGTACAACCGCGACCGGGTCAAGGTGTTCAACGACGACTTCGACGGCGATGGCATCAAGGACGTCGTGGCGTTGTCGACCGCCGCCGACGGCAGCTTCGCCATCGACACGTTCATCACCGGTCCGGACGGCAAGTACGGCGCGCCCCTGCGATCCTGGACGGCCGGGGCCAGCTGGGGTCACATCGGCAGCATGAAGATGGCCTCCGGGGACATCAACGGTGATGGCCGGGCCGACCTGACCGCGTTCTACGGGTATGAGCTCGGCAACGGCAAGGAAGCCTGGATCAACTGGATCGCCCGCCCGGACGGCGGGCTCGGCGCCCCGAGCACGGTGTGGGAGGCGACCACCTTCGGCAACTGGCACAGCACCGCCGTCTTCGCCGGTGACGTCAACGGGGACGGCCGGGCCGACGCCTCGCTCTTCTACGCGTACGCCGACGGATCGATGGCTCTGATCACCTGGCCGGGTCAGGCCGACGGCAAGTTCGGCACCCCGTACAACTCCTGGACCACTCCCAAGGACAAGCCGTTCGCTGCGCTCGCCAACATGAAGCTCAGGAGCGGCGACTTCAACGGCGACGGTCGCGGAGACGTGGCGGTCCTCAAGTACGTCGCGTCCAACAGCACCAGCCTGCACACCTTCACGGCCAAGGCGGACGGCACCTTCAACGCGCCCGTCCAGTCCTGGGCGTCGGCCGAATTCGGCCACTTCGCCAGCATGAAGTTGGCCAGCGGCGACTACAACGGCGACAAGCGCGACGATCTGGCTGTCCTCTACCGGTACGCCGACGACGGCCTCAGCATGAACACCTTCACCTCGACCACGAGCGGCGGCTTCACCACGCCGTTCGGTACGTGGGTCAACCGGCCGCGTACGTTCGGTTGGTGGGTCAACATGAGGTTCGACGGCGAGTGATCGCTTCTGCGTGACCCACGGTCCCCCGCTTCCTCCTGGGAGGCGGGGGATCCGTGTGTCAGTGTTCCCCGGTCAGGTTCACGATGACCACCCCGGCGATGATCAACGCGATGCCGGCGACTTTGGCGATTCCGACCGGCTCGTCCAGGAACACCGCCCCGATCGCCACGATGGCCGCGGTGCCCAGGCCCGACCAGAGCGCGTACGCGACGCCGACCGGGATCTCCTTGACGGCCTGGGCCAGCAGCAGGAACGCCAGCACGTAACCGGTCAGGCAGCCCACCGTCGGCCAGAGCCGGCTGAACCCGGCGGTGCTCTTGAGCAGGCTGGTTGCCAGCACCTCGGCGAGGATGGCAACCCCCAGCAGTACGTACGCCATGCGTCCCCAGTTCTGACCGCTCGGCCGACGTCGTCGGTGGTCAGGCTAACGCCGACGGGCAGACCGCACCGCTGCCAGGACGCTTTCTGCTCCTTCTCGTCAGCCGACGGCGTCGACCTCCAGCACCAGGCTCTGTTCCGGGTGCAGCGCGGGCAGTTGGATGCCCATCCGGGCCAGTGCCGCCCCGCTCAGGACGACGCCCCCCGCCAGCCTGCCGGGTGCGGACCGCTCGATGGTCGCCGGTGCCGGCACGTCGGGTGCCGGTCGCACCCGGTAACGGCGGTTCGCATCCAGGCCGGGCAGCCGGACGGCGCCGGGGAACGGCGTCGCGGAGGTGGCCAGCCGCGCCACCGCGTACACCGCTCGGGTGCTGTCGTGGTCGATGACGCCGTGCGCCCAGACGGCCGGGTCGGGGTGGTCGACCCGGACCACCCGGCCGGCGTGCAGCAGCGGTCGCAGCCGCTTGTGCAGTGCCACCCAGGCGGCCAGCTCGCTCTGCTCGGCGGCGCTGATCGAGGCGATGTCCCACTCGATGCCGTGGTGGCCGAAGAGCGCGGTGGCCGCCCGGAATCCGAGGTCGTGGACGCGGTTCGTGGTGTGCGAGCGGTCCGGCCCGATGTGCGTGCCGATCAGCTCAGGCGGCAGCAGCAGCCCGGTCCAGCGCTGGATGCTGAGCCGTTCCAGGGCGTCGTTGCAGTCGCTGGCCCAGACCCGGTCGGTGCGGGCCAGGATGGCCAGGTCCACCCGGGCCCCGCCGGACGAGCAGCTTTCGATCTCCACACCCGGGTGGCGACCGCGCAGCTCGTCGAGGAGGCGGTAGACCGCCAGGGTCTGCCCGTGCACCCCCGGGCGGCCGTGGTGTCCGGCCTCGGTGAGGTCCCGGTTCTGGTCCCACTTGAGATAGCTGATGCCGGGGTGTTCGGTGAGCAGCGCGTCGAGCCGGTCCCGCACGTGGTCGTACGCCTCCGGGCGGCCCAGGTCGAGCACCTGCTGGTTGCGCCAGGCCGGTGGCAGCCGCCCCGGTACGGCCAGGAGCCAGTCGGGGTGCGCGCGGAACAGGTCGGAGTCGGGGTTGACCATCTCCGGCTCCACCCAGAGGCCGAACTCCAGGCCCTGGCCGGTCACGTGGTCGATGAGCGGTTGCAGACCGTCGGGCCAGACGCCCTCGTCGACGTACCAGTCGCCGAGCCCCGCGGTGTCGTCGCGCCGACCGCGGAACCAACCGTCGTCGAGCACGAACCGCTCCACGCCGATCTGCGCGGCCCGGTCGGCCAGGGCCCGCAGCCGGTCCAGGTCGTGATCGAAGTAGACGGCCTCCCAGACGTTGAGGGTCACCGGGCGGGGGGAGCGTGGGTGCCCGGGCCGGGCCCGCAGGTGCGTGTGCAGCACGTCGCTGAGCCCGTCCAGCCCGGTGTCGGACCAGACCGCGTAGAGCAGGGGGGTCTCGTACGACTCGCCGGGGCCGAGCCGGATCTCCCCGGGGGCCAGCAGCTCGCCGCCACCGAGGGTCGACTCGCCGGTGGGCCGGCGCTCGGCGAAGGTGACGTGGTCGCCGCTCCACGCGGTGTGCACCGCCCACACCTCGCCGTGGCCGAAACCGAACCCGGCGGTGCCCGCCACCAGCAGCAGTGTGGCGTCGTGCCCGGTGCGGCCGTGCCGGCCCTCACGGACCCAGGCGCCCTGCTGCCACCGGTGCCGCTGCGGGGCCCGTTCCCGGCACCACCGGCCGGTCAGGTCGAGCAGCTCGGTGGCGACCGCCGGCACCGGCAGCACCGGGGTCAGCTCCCGCAGCTCGTACGCCGTGTCGCCGTCGTTGCGCAGCCGGTGCCGCACGGTCAGCAGGCCGTGCGGGTCGAGCATGATCTCGCTGGTCAGGGTCAGCCCGGCGGCCGGGTCCGACGCCCGCACGGTCAACAGCGCCGCGCCGGGCCCGTTGTCGTTCACGTCCACCCCGTCGAGGCGGAAGGAGGTGGACCAGTCGCGTCCGTCGCGGTGCCCGGCCAGCCCCGGGCGGCCGCTCCATCCCGCGCTCGCCTCCGGCAGCAGCGACAGCACGGGTGGCTCGTCGAAGCTGCTCGGCACCACCGGCGGCACGGTCGCCTCGATGAGCTGGCGCAGGCCGTCGTCGTCGAGGTCGCCGACGTCGCCGCCCCAGTGCACGACCCGGGGCAGCCCCGGGCCGCGCGCGTCGAGCACCAGGCTGGTCCGCGCGCGGCGCAGGTGCAGGATCGTCATCCCTTCGAGGCTCCCAAGGTCAGGCCCCGAACGAAGTGCCGCTGGAGCATAAAGAAGATCACCAGGGTGGGGATCGCGACGAGCACGCTGCCCGCCGAGACCAGGTTGTTGTCGGTGAAGAACTCACCGCGCAGGTTGTTCAGCGAGCTGGTGACCGGGAACTTGTCCCCGGTGCGCATCAGGACGGTGGCCCAGAAGAACTCGTTGTAGATCCAGGTCACCTCCAGGGTCGCCAGCGCGGCCAGGGCCGGCCGGCACAGCGGCATGGTGACCTGCCAGTACTGCCGCCAGATGCTCGCCCCGTCGACCATCGCCGCCTCGTACAGGTCGCGCGGCAGCGCCTTCATGTAGTTGCTGAGCACGAAGACACAGAATCCACACTGGAAGGCCACGTTGATCAGGATCAGGCCCCAGTAGCTGTCGTAGAGCAACTCCGAGTCGCTCATGAACTCCGGCAGGGGCACCTGGGTGAACACCCGGAACAGCGGGATGAGCAGCGCCTGCTGGGGCAGCAGGTTGGCCGCGGTGAACACCCCGAGCAGCACGATGTTGAGCTTCCAACTGAACCGGGCGATCACGAACGCCACGCAGGAGGCGAGGAAGAGGGTCAACAGCACGGCCGGCACGGTGATGTACACCGAGTTGAGGAAGTGCTGGCCGAACTCTGCCGTCTGCCAGGCGGTGACGTAGTTGTCGAAGGTCCAGCCGCCGAACGAGACGTAGCCGTTGGCGGCGGTGTAGTCGTACGAGCGCAGCGAGGTCAGCACCGCCCAGGCGATCGGGAAGAGCCAGACCAGCGCGACGGTGATGAGGAAGCCGTGCAGCAACAGCCGCAGCGGGGTCAGCCTGCGGCGGCGGGGCGACGCCTCGGGCTCACCCTCGGTACGCCGGGTGACGGTCGCGGTGCTCATTCCCGGTTCTCCCTCATCACGGTCGCCAGGTAGATGGTGATGAAGACCAGCGAGACGATCAGCATGATCGTCGCCAGCGCCGAGCCGAACCCGATCCGGCTCGCCTCACCCACCACGTTCTGAGTGACCAGCGCGGAGATCAGCTCCAACCCGTTGCGCCCCTTGTTGACCACCCAGACCAGGTCGAACGCGCGCAGCGACTCGATCACCGTCACCACCAGCACGATGATGTTGATCGGCCGCAGCACCGGGAAGACGACCTGGAAGAAGGTGCGGCTCTCCGAGGCGCCGTCGACCGCCGCGGCCTCCCGCAACGACGGGTCGACGCCCTTCAGCCCGGCCAGGTAGAGCAGCATGATGTAGCCGACGTGCCGCCAGCCGGAGGCGACCATGACCGCCCAGATGTTGACGCTGGAGTCGCCGTACCAGTCGACGTTGCTGCCGAACACCGCGTTGATCAGGCCCTGGTCGCGGGAGTAGAGCAGCTGCCACACGAAGCCGATGAGTGCCAGCGAGAGCACCACCGGCAGGTAGAGCGCGGTCTGGTAGAAGCGGCTGCCCCGTAGCTCCTTGTCGAGCAGGACGGCCAGGAACATGCCGAACGGGGTGGCGACGACGAACAGGACCGCCAGCCACAGCAGGTTGTGCTGGACCGCCGGCACGAACGGCGGGTAGTTGGTCACCACGTCGGTGTAGTTGCGTCCGCCGACGAACTCGATCTCGTTGAGGGGGCCGATGCCGTCCCAGTTGGTGCCGGAGAGCAGCACGGTGGCCGCCGCCGGCAACCAGACGAACCCGGTGACGAGCAGCAGCGGGACGAGCACCATCAGCGTGATGACCACGCGGTCGGTGCGGGACAGGAGCCGTAGCCGCCGGCGACGACCACCCGTGGAGGTGGTCGCGGCCGGCGGCGGCACGGCGCGATCCGCTTGGATCAGGGGCAGGTCGGACACGATGTCCTCCCCTTTCCGCCGTCAGTCAGTGAAGATCGACTTTTTCTGGCTCTCGATGGACGAGGTGAGCCCGCTGATGTCCTTGGGGTTCTTGATGAACTGCTGGATCGCCGGGATGATCACGGTCGAGGCGAAGTCCGGCCGGGTGTCGCGGTCGAGGAACTGGGCGATCTCGGTGGCCGAGCCGACCAGCTCGGCGGCCTTCTTCTGCAACGCGGTGTAGCCGCTGACGTCGGCGCTGCTGTTGGCCACGAGGGTGGCCGGGTCGTTCTTCACCGTGATGTTCGCGGCGTCCTTGCCGCCCACGTACTCCAGCAGTTTCCGGGCGTTGGCCTCGTTCTTGGGCTTGCGGGCCATCATGTAGCCGTCGATCGGCGCGTCCAGCGCCTTGGCGCCGATCGCCGGGTCGATCTCCGGGAAGGTGAAGAAGTCGAGGTCGCTCTGCTCCTCGTTGCTGAACTGCTGGCCGACGAAGAGGCCGAGCAGGTACATGCCGCTCTTCTTCTGTTGCAGCGACTGCGCCGCCTCCTGCCAGGTGCGGCCGAGGCTGTCCGGCTGGTGCAGGGGCAGTAGTCCGGCCCAGGTGTCGAAGACCTTCCTGACCTTGTCGGAGGTCCAGGCCTCCTTGCCGGCCATCAGGTCGATGTGGAACTGGTACCCGTTGATCCGCAGGTTGAGGATGTCGAAGGTGCCCATCGCCGGCCAGCCGTCCTTGTCGGCGAACGCGATCGGGGTGAGGCCGTCCCTCTTCATCTGCGCGCTGAGTGCGGTGAGCTGGTCCAGGGTCGTGGGCACCTGGTAGCCGTACTGCTGCCACACCGACTTTCGGTAGAACATCGCCCAGGGGTAGTAGGACGAGGGTACGAAGTACTGCTTGTCGTCGTCCCCGGTGGAGGCCTTCTTGAAGGCGTCGGAGAAGCCGGAGAGCTTGCCCCACACGTCGCTGATGTCGCTGGCCAGGCCCTTGGCGGCGAAGAAGCGCATCCGGTAGCCGGCGAACCACATGTAGACGTCGTCCGGCTTGCCCTGCAGGTAGTTGTTGATGTTCTCCTGGTACGTGTTGTGGTCGACCGTGTTGATCGCCGGCGTGATTCCGGACGCGGTCTTGAACCCGTCCATGACCTTGGCGGTGACGTCCTTGGGCTTCGGGTCGGACTGGTTGGAGCCGACGGACACGTCCTTCGAGTCCGATCCGGAACCGGAGTCGCCGCCGCAGCCGGCGAGCAGGCCGGTGCCGAGCAGCGCGCCGGTGCCGGCAGCGCCGGCCAGCAGTGAGCGGCGGTTGAGGCCGGCGACCGAGGGTGGTACGAGCCGAGCCAGGTACTCGGCTTGGGATTGGGGACGGGACATCTGTGCCTCCTGCTGGTGAAGAGGTGCTACGCCCAAGGGTCATCAGGGTGGTGATGGCAGAGCGACCGTCGTCGTCAGGGATCGGGATTCACCGAGAACCCACATTGACGAACACGAACGGCCATTGGGGGCTCAAAGTACCCCTCCGATGGGCGCTGTCAAGAGGGCGTTCCGCCCCCGGTAACCCAGTTGTGATACGGCCGTTACGAGGTAAACGTTGGAAAACAAATCCATGTTGGAACCTGTTGACTTCCGCGCCCGGCCCGGTGCACCCTCAGCTCTCATGCGGCGATGGCAGGGTGACGGCATCTACTTCGGCGGCGACTACAACCCCGAGCAGTGGCCCCAGGAGACCTGGTCCGAGGACGTCGAGTTGATGCGCCGGGCCGGGGTCAACCTGGTCTCGGTCGGCATCTTCTCCTGGGCTCTGCTGGAGCCCACACCGGGCCGGTTCGAGTTTGGATGGTTGGACCGGGTGCTGGATCTGCTGCACGACGGCGGTATCCAGGTCGACCTGGCCACCGCCACCGCCAGCCCACCGCCGTGGCTGGCCCGCGCGCACCCGGAGACGTTGCCCCGCCGCGCCGACGGCGCGATCCTCTGGCCGGGCGGACGCCAGGCGTACTGCCCCAGCTCGCCGGTGTTCCGGGAGCGGTCGCTGGAGTTGGTGCGAGCGGTCGCCGGCCGGTACGCCGAGCATCCGGCCGTGGTGATGTGGCACATCTCCAACGAGTTGGGCTGCCACAACGCGCACTGCTACTGCGACGTCAGCGCCGAGGCGTTCCGCGGCTGGCTGCGGGAGCGCTACGGCGACCTGGACCGGCTCAACGACGCCTGGGGCACCGCGTTCTGGAGCCAGCGCTACGGCGACTGGGCCGAGATCAACCCGCCGCGTACGGTGACGGCTTTCGCCAACCCCACGCAGCAGCTCGACTTCCTGCGCTTCTCCTCCGACGAGCTGCGCGCCCAACTGCGCGCCGAGCGGGAGGTGCTGCGGACACTGGTCCAGCAGCCGGTCACCACGAACTTCATGATCGGCATGGGCGTCAAGCACATGGACTACCAGTCCTGGGCCGACGACGTGGACCTCGTGTCCAACGACCACTACCTCAACGCCGCCGACCCGCGGGGGCACCTCGGGCTGGCGCTCGCCGCCGACCACACCCGGGGCGTCGCCGGTGGTGACCCGTGGCTGCTCATGGAGCACTCCACCAGCGCGGTCAACTGGCAGCCGCGCAACGTGGCCAAGCTGCCCGGGCAGCTACGCCGCAACAGCCTGGCGCACGTCGCCCGCGGCGCGGACGGGGTGCTGTTCTTCCAGTGGCGCGCCTCCCGGGCCGGCGCCGAGAAGTTCCACTCCGCGCTGGTGCCACACGCCGGGCCGGACACCAAGGTGTTCCGCGAGGTGTGTCAGCTCGGCGCGGACCTCAAGGCCCTCGCGGAGGTACGCGGCAGCCGGGTGGACGCCGAGGTCGCGATCCTGTTCGACTGGGAGGCGTGGTGGGGGGTCGAGTTGGATTCACACCCCAGCGTCGACGTCACCTACGCCGACCGGCTCAACGCCCTCTACGGGGCGCTGTGGCGGGCCGGCGTGACCGCCGACGTCGTCCACCCGTCGGCGGATCTCAGCGGCTACCGACTGGTGCTCGCCCCGACGCTCTACCTGGTGCGCGACGCCGACGTCGAGGCGCTGCACCGCTACGTCGAGGGCGGCGGCACCGCGGCCGTCACCTACTTCAGCGGCATCGTGGACGCGAACGACCACATCCGGCTGGGCGGTTACCCGGGAGCGTTCCGTGAGCTGCTCGGCGTACGCACCGAGGAGTTCTTCCCGCTGCGGGAGGGCGAGCAGGTCCGACTCGACGACGGGAGCACCGCCGACGTGTGGACCGAGTGGCTGCACCCCGAGGGCGCCGAGGTGCTGGCGTCGTACACCGATGGGCCCTTGCCGGGTGTGCCGGCGCTGACCCGTCACCTGGTCGGCGACGGCGCCGCCTGGTATGTCGGCACCCGGCTGGACGAGCCGGCCACCGACCGGTTGGTGGCCCGACTCGTCGACGAGGCCGGCGTGCGCCCGGCCGGGCCGGCACCATCCGGTGTGGAGGTGGTCCGTAGACGCGACGGCGACCGGAGCTGGCTGTTCGTCATCAACCACACCGAGGAGGAGGTACGGCTCCCGGTGCACGGCACTGAGTTGCTGACCGGGGCGCACTGCGCCGGTGAGCTGACCCTGCCGGCCGGTGAGGTGGCGGTGATCCGGGAGGATCGGGCCGACGACCCGGCCTGACCCGGCGACAGCCACCGCACGAAGGAGGTTCCCCAGATGCTCGCCCAGCAGCGGCAGACCGCCATCCTCGATCTGATCCGCCAACGCGGCGGCGTGCGGGTCAGCCACCTGGTCAGTCGGTTCGGTGTCTCCGACATGACGATCCGGCGCGACCTGGAGGTGCTGGCCGAGCGCGGCCTGGTGGACAAGGTGCACGGCGGCGCGACGCTCGCCGGGCCGGGTTCGGCCGAGGAGCCCGGTTTCGCGGCGAAGTCGATCCGCCAGCAGGCGGAGAAGCGGGCCATCGCCGAGCGCGCGGCGCGGATGGTGGAGCCGGGCATGGCCATCGCGCTCTCCGCCGGCACCACCACCGCCGCGCTGGCCACGCTGCTCTCCGACGTACGCGGCCTGACCGTCGTGACCAACTCCATCCCGGTGGCCGACGCGCTCTACCAGAACCCGCGCGCCGACCAGACGGTCGTGTTGACCGGTGGCATCCGTACCCCGTCGGACGCGTTGACCGGCCCGGTGGCCGAGGCGGCGATCAGCGCGCTCAACGTCGACCTGCTCTTCCTCGGTGTGCACGGCCTGAGCCCACGCACCGGGCTCACCACACCGAACCTGTTGGAGGCCGGGGTCAACCGGTGCCTGATCGGGGCGGCGCGCCGGCTCGTGGTGCTCGCCGACCACACCAAGTGGGAGATCATCGGCATCGCCACCATCGCGCCGCTGGAGGCCGCCGACGTGCTGATCACCGATCGAGGGCTGCCGGCGGAGGCGCGTACCGCGATCGGCGAACAGGTCGGCGAGCTGGTGATCGTGGAGCCCGACTAGGTCGTCAACAGGCTGCGTGGCAGCATCTCGGCCGTGGAGTCGCATACGGTGGCGGAGTTGTTCGACCAGGCGGTGGAGCGATCCCGTCTCGCCGAGGACGACACCGAGGATCGGTGGGCCCTGTTGCGTCCGGCCGCCGGTGCGGGGCGGGTGGCCGTGCGAATGGCGCTCGGGCAGCTCACCGACCCGGACGCCGTGGTCCGGGCGGTCGCCTGCGACCTGCTCGGCGTGGTGAGTGAGGTGGGTGAGGACGACGTCCGCGGGGAGGTGGCGACAGCCCTGGTCGCCCTCGCCGCGCACGAGTCGGATCCGGCGGTGCAGCGCTCGATCGCGCGCGCCGGGGCCGCCACCTGCGACCCTGCCGTCCTCCCGGTCCTGCTCACCCTCGCGGGCAGCCCGGACATCGACGTGCGGTTCCAGGTCGCGGTCGCGCTGCCGATGGTGCTGCTCGACGACCATCCGCCCGAGGACGCAGTGGCAGTGCTGATCGGCCTGTGCACCGACTCGGACCCCGACGTGCGCGAGTGGGCCACCTTCGGCCTCGGATGGTCGGCCACCCCCGACGGCGATGACGTCCGGCGGGCGCTGTGGGACCGCACCCGCGACGTCGAGCCGGGGGTACGGGAGGAGGGCGCCCGGGGGCTGGCGCGGCGACGGGACGCGCGGGCACTTCCCCTGGTACGCGAACTACTCGCGCGGGACGAGGTCCACACGCACACCTTCAAAGCCGCCGCCTACCTGGCGGACCCGTCGCTGCTGCCGCTGCTGGACGGGTTCGACCCCACCGCCGACGGTGTCGCCGAGGCCCTGCGAGAGTGCGACCCGGTGCGCCGAGCCGAGCGCGACGAGGCGGCCTGGCAGGTCATCACCACGCTGTACCGGCTCCGCCCCGATCTGCCGGTCGTCATCCTCGGCGAGCGGTGCGACCTGGGCCTGTTCCTCGACATCGGCGACGATCCCGACAGCTCCGGCCGCTGCTTTGTCGACGCGTTGCTGGACAGGGTCGGGTACGACCCGGCTCGCGCGGCCGAGCTGGTGCTCGAGATTCTGTAGCGCTGACCGACCCGGGGCCACGCGCTTCACAGCCACCTCACAGGGGTGCTGGATAGGGTGCCGTTCGAGTCAACGTCCGACTCCAGCCCGGAGCGGTCGGCGTCGCACAGGAGTTTCGATGGTCTTCAAGAAGATGTTGAGCGCGTTCGGTGTCGGCGGCCCCAGTGTGGACACCGTGCTGACCAACCCCAACACCCGCCCCGGCCTGACCCTCGACGGGCAGGTCAACCTCGTCGGTGGCGACGCCGAGGCAGCCATCGAGCAGGTGGTCATCGGGCTGGTCACCCGGGTCGAGGTCGAAGGACACGACACCGAGTACGCGGGCACGATGGAGTTCCACCGGATGGCGGTCAGCGGAGCGCTCACGCTCGCCCCGAAGCAGCAGCTCTCCATCCCGTTCCAACTGCCGGTGCCGTGGGAGACCCCGATCACCGACGTGTACGGCCAGCGCCTGCACGGGATGACGATGGGCCTGCGCACCGAGCTGGCGATCGCCCGCGCGGTCGACAAGAGCGACCTGGACCAGGTGGCCGTGCACCCGTTGCCGGTGCACGAGCGGATCCTGGACGCGTTCCAGCGGCTCGGCTTCCGGTTCAAGCACGCCGACCTGGAGCGGGGCCACATCCGTGGTGTGCAGCAGACCCTGCCGTTCTACCAGGAGATCGAGTTCTTCGCCTCCCCGCAGTACGCGAGCACGATCAAGGAGGTCGAGCTGACCTTCGTGACCAGTCAGCGCGGGGTGGAGGTCATCCTGGAGTGCGACAAGCGCGGCGGGTTCCTGAGCGCCGGGCACGACGCCTTCGGTCGCTTCCAGGTGTCGCACACCGACGCCGACCGGGTCGACTGGGCACAGGTCGTCGACGGTTGGCTGCGGGAGACCACGTCCCGTTACGGCAGCCTCCGCTCCCAGTACGGCCCGAGCCACGGTCACAGTCGGGGGCACGGAATGGGCGGCATGGTGGCCGGCGCGGCGCTCGGCGTCGCCGGCGGCATGGTCGCCGGCGAGATGATCGAGGACGCGTTCGAGGGTGACTTCGGCGGCGACTTCGGCGGCGACGAGTAGTCGTCCCACACACACACACACGACGATGGCCTCCGGGAGGTACTCCCGGAGGCCATCGTGCGCCGTGCTCGTGCTACCCGCTCACAGGCGGACTGTTGCTCGTGCTACCCGCTCAGTGGCGGGCCTTGCGCTCCTCGCTGCTGCGCCAGTTGCTGCCGGCCTTGGAGAGGCCGCGGCTACCGAGGTAGCCGAGCGTCAGCAGGGTGATCAGGAACCAGGCATTGTCGGCCCGGAAGATGTCGACCCCCGCGGAGTTCTTTCCGACGACCTGCGACGCGCCCAGTACGGCGGCCACCGCGATCAGGTAGATCCAGAACTCGGTGGTCTTGAACGCCTGCTTGGTCTCCGTACCGGGTGCCTGCATGTCGTTGCGACGTCCGTCGCGCATGGCCGGCATCTGCTGGGTGGGCATGTCCCGCATCGAGGCGGGATTCTGCGGGTCGTTCGTCGGCCGGTTCATCGGCCGGGTGGAAGCAGCCTGCGTGCTCATCTGGTCCTCCTCAGGATGCGATGAGTCCTACCTGCATTCCCTCGCCCCGCTACCGCGTTTCGGCCACGGCACGGTTTCGCTTCACGGCGGGGACGCCCCCCGACTACCCGAGGGCCGGGAGCAGGTAACACCGATCGCCGGCCGGAAAATCCGGCCGGCGATCAGGTGGGACAGCGTGTCAGCGCAGGCCGTTGCGGATCGCGACGCTCACCAACAGGTCCGGGTCGTCGGTGATGATGCCGTCGACGCCGAGGTCGATCACCCGCTGCATGACCGTGGCGTCATCAACGGTGTACGGGATCACCTTCAGGTTGTCCCGCGTCTGAAGGGTCCGGACGTCCGGTCCGTGGAAGTACGCCGGGTTCTCCCGCAGGTACCAGTCCGCCGAGGCGACAGTGCCCTGCTTCGCGTCGTGCACCTGCCAGTTGGCCGAGACCGTGCCCGCACCGGCGGCGCGGGTCAGCTTGCCCAGGTCCTGGTACTTCCACCAGTCCAGTCCACCGGTCCACGGGCTCTTCACCGAGCGGTTTCCGTACACCGCCTGCAACGAACACTCGTCGGCGAGGGTCGCGCACTCGGCCGGGCCGTACTGCCAGACCAGCGCGACGGTGCCGATCCGGCGGTCGAGCTGCCGGGCGTACGTGATGGTGCGCCAGTCGAACGACTGGATGGTGGCCCGGTTGGTGAAGCCGGCGCGCTGGATGGCGTCGACCAGCTTGCGGGTGAAGCTGCGGTACGGCTCGGTGTCGTTCACCACCGGGCTGATCTTCGTCTCGATGTTCATCCCGATGTCGGTGCGACCACTTGCCTTCACCAGGGCGAAGACCTCGTCCAGGGTCGGGATCCGGGCACCCGGCGCGGGCACCTGCGCGGGCAGTTCGGGCAGTGTCCTCGTGCCGCAGTCGACGGTCTTGAGCTGCGCCAGGGTCAGTTCGTGCACCGGCTTGCCCACGTACGGGAACGAGGGGTCACCACGGCGCACCGGGGCGGTGTCGACGCAGTGCGACCCGTTGACGGTGCGGTCGTGCAGCACCACGAGCTTGCCGTCGGCGGTCACGCCGGTGTCCAGCTCCAGCGTGGAGATGGCCCGGTTGGACAACGCGTTCGAGAAGGCCGGCAGGGTGTTCTCCGGCCGGGTGGCCCGACCGCCGCGGTGCGCCTGGATGTCGAACGGCGCCGTGTACGCCTTCGGCAGCCGGTAGCCGCGCTGCGCCAGCAGGCCGCGCAACCGGTCCGGGTAGTCGGTGATCATCCCGTCCACGCCGTCGTCGATCAGCTTGGCCATGGTCGGCACGTCGTCGACGGTCCACGGGATCACCTTGATCCCGTAGTGGTGCGCCTGGGCGACCATCTCCTTCGTGACGTACGGCTTGTAGCCGGGGTCGGTGACAGTGCCGTTCTGCGGGAAGCCGTGCACCGGTGAGAAGGCGCTGGCGCCGAAGCTGCGGATCGCCTTGATCGGGTCTCCGCCGAAGTCGTCGATGTCCAGCCCGCCCAGCCACGGCGAGGCGCCCGGCTGCCCGGTCTGGAGGAAGTCGTAGTTGGTCAGGGCAACCAGCGGCAGCTTCGGTTCGACCTGGCGCATGCGCATCAGCGCGCCCCAGTCGAAGCTCTGGATGGTGACCTGCTTGAGCAGCCCGGCGGCGCGGATCTCGGCAGCGGTGACCCGGACGAACTGGTCGCGGGGCGCGGTCTCGGTCGGCGCGCCGGCCTCGACCTTGGTCTCGACGTTGAGCTTCACGTCCTTCGCCCGGTAGCGGTTGACCAGCGCGAAGACCTCACGCAGCAACGGCATCCGGGCACCCGGGACGGCGAGCTGGCCGGGCTTGTCCGGCAGGGTCTTCGCGCCACAGTCGAGCGAGCGCACCTGGGCCACGGTGAGCGTGTTGACGTACTTCCCGACGTACGGGAACTCCGGGTCGCCGGGCATCACCGGGGCGGTGTCGACGCACTTGGCACCAGAGATCTTCCGGTCGTGGGTGACGACGGCCTGACCGTCCTCGGTGATCTGCACGTCCAGTTCGAGGGTGGTCACCCCGAGCTGGAGGGCGTTGCCGAAGGAGGCGAGGGTGTTCTCCACCCGCAGTCCGAGGCCGCCCCGGTGGGCCTGCACGTCGAATGTCCGGTCCGGTCGCGGTTTCGCCTGGGCGGGCACCGCGAACCCGGTCGTCACCGTCGCGGCCACCAGGGCCGCGACGGCGGTACGGCGTACTGTGCGCACGCTGTCATCCCCTCTGCCGGCGGGCATCTCCCACCGGTCGCCGGACAGCATGGACATCTCGGACTGCGGGCAGGCGGCCAGCGGGCGGCGTGCCGGTGAACCGCCGTGGACGACCTCCCGGTCACGCCGGGTTTGGTCGGCCGGTGGCCGGGCACCCAGTTGGTTCCACAGCTTCTGCGAGGTGATGAATCGTGCGTGAGGACGACATGCGGCAGGACGCCGCCCGCCAGGCCGAGGATCGGATCGCCGGGGGCGTGTACGGCAAGGGAGCCGTCGAAGAGGTGACGGTGCCCCGCACCGACGTGCTGAGCCAGATCCAGCGCGACGACCCGCTCGACCCGGCGCACGAACGGATCGATCCGCAGGTGCTGCGCGACGGGGGCCCCGTCGGTGGGCAGGGCGCGGTGACCACCACCGGTGGCACCGCCGGCCCGGCGAGTGTTCGCCGGGTGGCCCGGCAGCCGGAGCGACACCCGGGCAAGGTCGCGCCGACGACGACCGGCGATGCGACGACCGGCGGTCTGAGCACCCCGATGGGCGGTGGCACCAGCGACCAGTCCACGTCGGCTACCGGACCGGCCAAGTCCAACCAGGATCGCGCCGGCGACTGACACCGGGGCTCTCCTGCCTGATCATGAGGTTGGCGTGGCTGTCGGAGATGACAGCCCACGCCAACCTCATGATCGATTCAGGGGTCGGTAGGGAGAGGGGCGCGGGGGATCAGCTCGCGGGGCGCAGGATGCCCAGGCGTTGGGTGGCGCGGGTGAGCGCGACGTACAGGTCGCTGCGCCCACGCGGCGACTCGGCCACCATCCGGTCCGGGTCGACGACCAGCACCGAGTCGAACTCCAACCCCTTGGCCTGCGCGACGGTCAGCACCACGACCCGGCTCTCCAGCTCCGGATGCTCGCCCAGGGCGGCCTCCGGCAGGGCAGCGGTCACGGCCGCTCCCAACTCGCCCACCCGGCCGGCCGGCACCAGCACGCCGAGCCGACCCTCGGTCAACCGGGCCGCCTCGCGGGCGGCCTCGGCGACCAGCTCCGCCGCCAACCGCTCGCCGGGCACCACCCGGTCCCACGGGGGTACGCCGCTCTCCCGCACCGAGCGCGGGGGACGCAGCGCCGGGTCGATCTCCGCCAGTACGTCGGCGGCGACCGCCATGATCTCGGCAGGGGTGCGGTAGCTGACCGTCAGCTCGGTCAGCCGCCACCGCTGGGCGACGTACGGGGCGAGGGCGTCCGCCCAGGAGGGCGTGCCGCTGAGCGCGCCGGTCTGTGCGACGTCCCCGACGATCGTCATCGACCGGCTCGGGCAGCGGCGCATCAGCAGCCGCCACGCCATCGGCGACAACTCCTGCGCCTCGTCCACGATGACGTGGCCGAACGCCCAGGTGCGGTCGGCGGCGGCCCGCTGCGCGGTGGTGAGGCGGTCGGCCTCCTCCTGCCGCTCCAGCAGCCGGTCCGCGTCGATCAGGTCGGTCACGCCGAGGATCTCACCACCCTCGGCCTCGTCCTCGACGTCGATCGAGCGGGAACCCCGGGCGATTTCGAGCACGCCCTCGGCGTACTCCCGTTCCATCATCCGGATGCGGTCCCGGCGGGCCGCGGCGGCCCGCTCGTCCTCGCCGAGCAGCTCGGCGGCCTCGTCGAGCAGCGGCACGTCGGCCGGCGTCCAACCACCCGGCTCCCGCCGCAGCAGCGCCCGCTCGTCCTCGGTCAGCATCGGCGCGGCGGCGGCGATCCGGTCCGGGTCGGCGTACAGGTCGGCCAGCAGTCGCTGTGGGGTGAGCACGGGCCACAGCCGGTCCAGGGCGGCCTGGATTCCCGTCTCCTCACGCAGCTCGCGGCGGATCTCGGCCCGGTCCGCCTCGTCGAGCAGGTTGTCCCCGCCCAGTGGGTCGGCACCGATCCGTTCGGCCACCTGGTCGGCGAGCGCGTGCACGATCTCCACGTCGAACAGCGCGCGGGACAGGTTGTGCGGCCGGTCGACGCGGCGCACCCGGTCCCGGGCGGCCCGCACGACCTGCGGGTCGAGGGTCAGTGTCTCCCGCTCCACCTCGATCTCCAGCGGCTCGTCCGGCACCCACTGCCGGTCCCGTACGGCCAGCGCGAGGACCTCGGCCAGCACCGCCCGGCCCTTGAGCGCCGCGGCCTCGGCCGGTTCGGTGCGTTGGGCACTCACCCCGGGGAAGAGATCAGCCTGGGTACGCAGCAGCACGCCGGTCTCGGCCAGCGTCGGCAGCACCTGGGAGATGTAGCGCAGGAAGGTCGCGTTCGGGCCGACCAGCAGCACGCCCCGGCTGGAGAGCTCACGGCGGTGGGTGTAGAGCAGGTACGCCGCCCGGTGCAGCGCGACGGCGGTCTTGCCGGTGCCCGGGCCGCCCTGGACCACCATGACGCCCGGCAGTTCCGCGCGGATGATCTGGTCCTGTTCGGCCTGGATGGTCTCGACGATGTCGCGCATCCGGCCGGTCCGGCCCGCGTTGAGCGCGGCGAGCAGGGACGCCTCGCCGGTCAGCTCCTCGTGGCCGCCGGGGGAGGCGGTGTCGATGTCGAGCACCTCGTCGTTGAGCCCGGTGACCTTGCGCTGCCGGGTACGCAGGTGCCGGCGTCGGCGTACGCCCTGTGGGTTGGCGGCGGTGGCGAGGTAGAACGGGCGGGCGGCGGGGGCCCGCCAGTCCATCAGCAGCGGGTCGTAGTCACCGCTGGTGTCGAAGATGCCGATCCTGCCGATGTAGTGGCGGGAGTCGTCGTCGCCGTCGAGTCGGCCAAAGCAGAGCCCGTTCTCCACGGCGGAGAACTGTTCGACCTGATCGGCGTACATCGCTACCGAGCTGTCCCGCTGCGAACGGTCCTGGAGGGTGCCGCCGGTGTTGCGCAGCTCGGAGGTGAGCCGGTGTGCGGCCTGCTCACGCAGCCCGTCCAGCCGGTCGTAGAGCATCGAGACGTACTCCTGCTCGCGACCGATCTCGTCGTCGAGCGGCAATTCGCCGGAACCGCCGGAGTGCCTTGACAAGCCGTCTCCCTAAAGATTAGAATCCTTTGCAGGAACGGCTTTTAGCCGTTCTTTTTTGTGCCCTCGAACTGTTGAAGATAGCGCGTTGAGTCGGCCCTCACCAAGCCGGGCGGGCCGGCGCGCCGGTGATCGCGAGGTGGCGGCGGATGATCCTGCGGACCGGGCAACGGGTGGTCTTCATCGGCGACAGCATCACCGATTGTGGTCGCCGCGACGTCGCCGCGCCCTACGGCAGCGGATATGTGAGCCTCGTGCGCGCCCTGGTCGACGCACGGCACCCCGAGCTGGACCTGTCGTGGGTCAACCGCGGTGTGAGCGGCGACACCGTGCGGGACCTGGCCGCGCGCTGGGACACGGACGCCGTCGCCGAGCGGCCCGACTGGCTTTCGGTGCTGATCGGCATCAACGACATCTGGCGGCACTACGGCGACCGGCCGCAGGAGGCCGTCGGCATCGAGGAGTACGAGCGCACGCTGCGCGACTTGCTCCGGCGGGCGGTTGCCGCCACGGGCTGCCGGCTGATCCTCGGTGACCCGTTCCTGATCGAGGCGGACCGGAGCGTCCCGCAACGCGCCGACACCGACCGGTACGCGGCGGTCGTGGCTGGGCTGGCCACCGAGTTCGACGCGGTGCACGTGGCCAATCAGGCGGCGTTCGACCGGGTGCTGGCCGTCAGCCCGACGACGCGCTGGGCCGACGACCGCGTCCATCCCTACCTGCCCGGCCACGCGGTCCTCGCCGACGCGTACCTCACCGCCCTCGGCGTGACCGCCGCCCCCTGACCGGGCGGTTTCACGGAAGCGCCGGGCCGACCGTCAGGTCGACCCGGCGCGAACACCGTGTGGGTCAGCCGCGCGCGGCCTGGTAGAGCCGTTCCGGAGTGACGGCGCCGGCGAGCACCCGGCCGTCATCGGTGAGCAGCACGCTGAACAGCTTGCTGCTGAAGAGCCGACCGCTGCCCCAGTCACCGCTGACCGTCGGCAGCCCGCCGAGCAGCTTCGACATGTCCACGTCCGGCGAGCCGGCCGGTGGCGCGGCCGGCTTCGCGGGGGTCTTCGGGCCGGCGTCGACCCCGTCGAGGCGCCCGATGAGCACGGTCGTCCAGCCGGAGCCCACCGCGCGTACCTGCGGGTCACCCGCCGGTGCGACGTGGCCCGGCTGGCCCGGCTTGGCGGCGCCCGGCCTGGCGGCCGGCCGCTGCGCCTTCTCCTCGGTGACCGTCACACCGGGCGGCGGGTTGAAGGTGAACTGGTCGGCGTCCGGGCGACGGTAGTCGACCTGGGTGAAGGCCACCTCGAACGCCGGCCGGTCGCTGCCCTTCGCGAGCACCTCGAAGCGCAGCGGCACGTGCTGCTTGGCGTCGATGGCGATCCGCAGCTGGTGCACGAGTGAGTCCTTGTCGCGCGGCTGGAGCACCAACTCGTACGCGTCCTGGCCCGCGACCGTGGCCGAGCGGCCGACACTGACCTCGGTGCTCGGGTCGATCGCGCCCAACGCCAGGTCGGCGGCCTGCTGCGGGGTGGCCGGCATGGTCGGCATCGACTCGGGGACCGGCTTTCCGGCCCCGGCGTCGTCGCCCAGCGTGAGGTGCCTGGCGGTGTTGCTGCGACTCTGCCAGGTCCAGACGTCGCGGCCGTTGCGGATCACGTCCTGCTCGCCCAGGGTGTCCAGCAGCGCGACCCGCTGCTGATCCGGGCCGGAATACCAGACCCGCAGGGTGTGCGTGCCGGTCAGCAGGGTGGTCAGCTCGTTGCCGGAGACCAGCCCGACGAGCGGTGGCAGGCCGAGGTCGGCGCGTTGCACCACGGTCCCGGACAGCCCTTCCAGCCGGGAGGTCTGCAGATCGACCAGAAGCTGGGCCGCGGTGCGTGGTGGCAGGCTCGGCTCGGCCTCGGCGGCGAACGTGCCGATCGCCGCGCCCCCGCCGATGACGGCGACGGCTGCCGTGGCCGGGACCAGCCAACGAAGGACGGGACGGCTTCTCAGAACGGACATGGTGACACCTCCTCCACACATCCTCCTCCTTGTGCCCTGTGAGCGTGCTGAGGACGCCGGACCGCCACGATTGACCCGGGTGGCACCCTTGAACCGTGCGCTTGCTGGTGGTGGAGGACGAGGCCCGGTTGGCGGCTGCCCTGCAACGCGGCCTCCAGGCGGAGGGTTTCGCGGTGGATGTGGCGGGGACCGGCCCGGCCGGCCTGGACGCGGCCCGGCACGGCGGCTACGACGCGATGATCCTCGACGTGATGCTGCCCGGCCTCTCCGGCTACGAGCTGGTGCGGCGGCTGCGGGCGGAGCAGCACTGGTTGCCGGTGCTGATGCTCTCCGCCAAGGACGGTGAGTACGACCAGGCCGACGGCCTCGACTGCGGCGCCGACGACTACCTGACCAAACCCTTCTCGTACGTCGTGCTGCTGGCCCGGTTGCGGGCGCTGCTGCGCCGGGGCGCGCCGGAACGCCCGACGGTGCTGGCGGTCGGTGACCTGCGACTGGACCCGGCCCGCCGGCGGGTGACCCGAGCCGACGACGAGGTGACCCTGACGGCGCGGGAGTTCGCGCTGCTGGACTACCTGATGCGCCGGCCCGGCCAGGTCGTCTCCAAGACCGAGCTGCTGGACCACGTCTGGGACGCGAGCGTGGAGACCGCCCCGAACGCCGTCGAGGTGTATGTCGGTTACCTGCGCCGCAAGCTCGGCCGCGACCGGCTGGAGACCGTCCGGGGTGCCGGCTACCGGCTGGCGACGTGATCACCGACGGCCCGGTGGGTGCCCGCCGGGCGTGGGTCGGCTGGATGCCGGTGCTGGGGCTGCGGGGGCGGCTCATGGCGCTGGGAGTTTTCGGCCTCACCATCGGGCTCGCCCTGGGCGGGGTGGTGCTGCTCGGCGCGCTCGGCTTCGTGCTCCAGCGGACGGTGGACACCGAGGCGTTCCGGACCGCCGACGCGGTGGCCCTGCTCGCCGCCGAGGACGCGCTGCCCGACCCGCTGCCGGTGGCCGGTGGCCAGGTGCGCGTCCAGGTCGTCGACGCGCAGGGTCGGATCAGGGCCGCCTCGATCGACGCCGACCGGCTGGTGCCGATGGTCCGCCCGGAACGGCTGGACCGCGACCGCCGCCAGCGCCTGGAGGTGCCGGCCGAGCGGGTCGGGCTCGCCGGCCCGGTCCGGGTGGTGACCGTGCCCGCCGGCACCGCGGCCGACCCGCTCACCGTGCTGGTCGCCCGCTCGATGGCCGACGTGCGGCACAGCGCGCACGTCGTCCGGACCATCCTGCTGGTGGCGTTTCCGCTGCTGGTGGCCGTGCTGGCCGCCGTGGCGTGGCGGGTGGTGGGCGCGACCCTGCGCCCGGTTGAGGCGCTCCGCCGAGGCGCCGAGGAAATCACCGGGCGGGCCGGCGCCGGCCGGTTGCCGGTGCCCGCGTCGGCCGACGAGATCCACCGGTTGGCGCTCACCCTCAACGGCATGCTGGACCGGCTGGAATCCGCCCGGGCCCGCCAGCGGGCGTTCGTCTCCGACGCCGCACACGAGCTGCGCAGCCCGTTGACCAACATCCGGACCGAGTTGGAGGTGGCCCAGCGTCTCGCCGACCGGACGGACTGGCCGGCGGTCACCACCAACCTGCTGGCCGACACCGAGCGGCTGAGCCGGCTGGTCGACGATCTCCTGCTGCTGGCCCGCCTGGACGAAGCGCCACCGACCCGGGGGGTGGGCCCGGTGGAGGTGGGCGCGCTGCTGGCCGAGGTCGCCGCCCGCTACCCGTCGCCGCCGGTGCGCGTGACGCCGCCGCCGGCCCCGCTCTGGACCACCGGCAACGCCGACGAGCTGCGTCGCGTGCTGGCCAACCTGGTCGACAACGCGGTCCGGCACGCGTACGGCAGTGTGGTGCTCGCCGCCGCCGAGGCGGCTTCGACGGAGGGGCCTGGCTCCGGGGCGTACCACCTGGTGACGGTGACCGATGACGGCCCGGGGATCCCGGTCGCGGACCGGGAGCGGGTCTTTGATCGGTTCACCCGGCTGGATGACGGGCGGGCCCGCGACGACGGGGGCGCCGGCCTGGGGTTGGCCATCGTCCGGGAGTTGGTGCGACGCGCGGGCGGCAGCATCAGCCTGACCGACGCGCCGGACCAGCGCGGGCTCCGGGCGTGCCTGCTGCTGCCGGCGTTTCCGGGCGAGGACGGCCGTGGGCCACAGATTGACGGTCCGTGACGACGACGTGCCCGCCCAACCACCCCCCGATGCCCCTTTGCTCTGCACCCACGGGCGCGACAGCTACGTAGCGTGAGACATCGTCGATGCCTGCCGAAGCGGCTGCCGCGACGTCTTAGCTGTTCGTCTGCGGTGGTGCATCGAGGTATGCAAAGCAAAGCCTGGGTGGGACGGGTGGCTGGGTGCACTCGGAGGTAACGCAACGTCACAGCGGGCTCGTCAACGGCAAGCCACGCTGAGTGAGGTCGGCGGGGTGCGGCCGGCGGGTTGTGGCCGGCGGGGCGTGGCTGGCGGGGCCTGGCTGGCGGGGCCTGGCTGGCCGGGCGGCGGGCTGGCGGGGCGTGCCTGACGGGTCAGCGGCGGCGGGTGCAGACCTGCTCGGAGCTGGCAACGGTGTCGGTGGACCAGACCACGGCGACCGTGAAGCAGTAGTCGTTGGTGCGGTTGAGCGCGTAGATGACATAGCTGGTGGTGCCGGCGGGCAGGGTCGCGAAGACGTTGCGGTCCTGGCCGGTGCGGCCGCCCGCGATGACCACCGGGCCCTCGCTGCCGGCCGGGTAGGCCCAGTTCAGCGCGATGCTGTCCCGGGTGTCGCGCAGCGTCACCGCGCTGGGTGGACTGCCGAGCGGCGCCGCGTCGCCAGCCGACGCGGGCGGGGTGCCGGCGGGGGTGGGCGCGGTGCCGGCCGGTGAGGTGGCGCTGGGGGAGCCGCTGCCCGGCGGCGGGGTTGGCTCGTCGTCGCTGTCGACCCGGGCCACCCCGGCGATCACGGCGGCGGCGCCGAGCAGGACCACGACGACGCCGGCCACCAGCACCGGCACCAGTCGGTTGCGCTGCGCCGACGGTGCCCGGTGCACGGGCACCGGCAGCAGCCGGGACGGCCGGTACGGCTCGAGTGGCGCATACGGTTCACGCGGCGTGTGAGCGTCGGGCCGGCGCAGCCGGTACACCCCGGACTGCTCCTCAGTGCCGCCGGCCAGCCCGACCACGGACGGCGGCACCGGGGTGTCGGTGGTGTACGACGAGGGCTCGCTCGCCGGCTCGGGTGGCCACCGGGTGCCCGTCGACCCGACCGGTTCGTCGGCTGGCACCCGGGGGTTCGGAACGGACCCGCCGCCCGCCGCCGCCCCGGTGTGGTGTGAGGGAGGCGCGGGCGGGTGGTAGTCGGAGGCGGCCGAGCCTTCGCGGTGCGGAGGGACGCGGGCGGCCGGCACCACCGGGGTGTCCCGGGCGGTGGGCGGGTCGTCGGCGCAGGCGTGGTCGGGGTTGGCCGCCGCCCGGGCCAGGGTCGCCACCTGTGCCGCCAGCGGGTCGTCGGCGGGCAGGTGCTGCCGGCACAGCTCGCGGGCCAGCGCCAGGTTGTCGTGTGCCTCGGCGAACTGCCCGCAGTCACGCTGCATCGCCCCGAGCCGCGCCAGCATCTTGATGCCGCTGGGGTGCCCGTCGCCATACACCTCGCGGTGCAGCTCCCAGGCGTCCTGGAGCCGGTCCCGGGCCACCGTGCACTGGCCGCGGGCGTACTCGACGGTGGCCAGGTCGGCGTGCGCCGCGAGCACCCGCAGTGACTCCGGACCGTCCTGTGCGGTCAGCTCGATGATGACTTCCTGGTAGAGCCGGGCAGCCCTCGAATGGCTGCCGACGCGGTGCAGCACCGCGGCCAGGGTCGCCGCGGCGGCCACCGTGCGCGGGTCGGAGCGGCCGTGCAGCCGGGTGGTGGCCGCGTACGCGAAGGCGGCCCACCCCCGGGCCGAGTGCGGCTCACCGAGGGCGACCAGGACCCGCGCCTGGAGGCTGGCCGCCTCGGCCAGCTCCCCGGTGGCGTTGGCCGGGCGGGGGTCGGCGTCGGTGAGCGCGTCGGAGAGCAACTGCTGCGCGCCGGCCAGATCACCGGCCGACACGAGGTGGTGCGCCTGATCAGTCAGTTCGCCGAAGCCGGAAGACACGCCCCATCGTGCTCATCCGACGACGGTAAGTACAAGACCCGCGCCGGTGTCGATTGGTCAGGATCCGGTCAGGTGCTCGGCCAACGTCTCGCTGATCCGGCGCAGCTGGTCGACCTGGGCGGGGCTCAACGCGTCGAACAGGTGTCGGCGTACCCCCTCGACGTGGCCGGGCGCGGCGGCCGCGAGGGTGGCGAAACCCTCGTCGGTGAGCAGCGCGATCTGCCCTCGCCGGTCGGTGGGGCATTCCTCGCGGCGCACCCAGCCGGCGGCCTCCAGGCGGGCCACGGCGTGCGAGAGCCGGCTGCGCGACGAGCCGGCGGCCTGGGCCAGCTCGCTCATCCGCAGTTGGCGGCCGGGGGCCTCGGAGAGTTGGACCAGGATCTCGTAGTACGCGTGCGGCATACCGGCGTCGCGTTGCAGCTCGCGGTCGAGCGTGTCCATCAGCACCCGGGAAGCGGTGAGGTACGCGCGCCAGGTGCGTTGCTCGTCGGAGTCCAGCCAGCGGGTCATGACCGCCATCATATCCCATGTAGTTGAACGCTCAACAAAACCGCGCTAGGCTCGGGTCATGGGTATCCACCGGCTCAACCACGCGGTCCTCTACGTCAGTGACCTCGCCCGCAGCGTCGCGTTCTACAGCGACGTGCTGGGCTTCCGCCCGGTGGCGATGACTCCGGACGGCTTCCGGGGCGCCACCTTCCTCCAGGCCCCCGACTCCACCAACGACCACGACCTCGGCCTGTTCGAGATCGGCGCCACCGCCGGGCGGTCGACCGCCGGCCGGGCCACCGTCGGCCTCTACCACCTCGCCTGGGAGGTGGACACCCTCGACGAGCTGGCCGCCACGGCCGAGCGGCTCACCGCCGCCGGCGCGCTGGTCGGCACCTCCGACCACGGCACGACCAAGAGCCTCTACGGCAGGGACCCGGACGGTCTGGAGTTCGAGATCGTCTGGCTGATCCCCGCCGACCTGCTCGACGACAGCGCGCTGGCGGCCCGCAAGCAGATCGGTCGGCTCGACCTGGACGCCGAGCGGCAGCGCTACGGCGGTCAGACCAGGGGTGGAGTGGGGATCTCCGTCCCGGCCTGATCGGTCGTACGGTAGAACGGACCGATGCCGACCGACCGGACCACTGATTTCCTCCGCGAGCTGCTGGTCCGCCAGTTGACGACCTGGCTGCCCGCGGCCCTGCACCGCTCCCGGCGGGCCACCATCGCGCTCGCGGGCACGACCGCGGGCAACGCGGAGGCCGTGCTGCGGCTGGTCGCCGCGCACGGCGACCAGGTGCGCGGCCGGCAGGTGACGGTGCTGGTGCTGACCGACAGCGCCGCCGACCTGCCGGCCCGACTCGGCCCGATCGAGGCAGAGCTGCCCGCCGAGGTCACCGTGCACCTGCTGCCCGGTGACCCCTACCGGCTCCCGGTCGCGGTGAAGGCCGCCGGGGCCGCAGGCGCACCCCTCTTCTCCTTCGTGGACCTGCCCGGCGCGGTGACGCCGAAACTGCTCACCGCCGCGACCAACGGTCGCACCGGAGAGCTGCTGCTGCACACCGGCGACAGTGCCCGTGGCGCGCTCGTCTCCGCCGGCTTCCCCCTGGTCGCCGAGGTGGCACCGGTGCTGCCGGACGGCGAGGCTGCCGGCGTGATCGCGTTCGGCAGCCGCTCCGACCGGAGCCTGGAGGCGGTCCGCGACGCGCTCTGGGCGATCGGCGCGGATCTCGACGTGCGCTACCGCGACCCGGCCGACCCGATGGGCGCGACTGTCGACGTGGCCGGCGAGCCCGAGCTCGAACCACTGATCCGCGAGCTGCTGGCCGAGCTGCGCGAGGGCGGGCCGAGGCCGGTCACCGACCTGCGCCGGCACACCCTCACCGCGACCGTCTACCGTGCCGCCGACGCCAACCGGGCGCTCACCGACCTGCTCGACGCGGGTGAGGTGCGGCGGGACCGCGAGGCCGGCCGGCTGGCCGGCGACGAGATCATCACGCTGGCGCGCTGAGCGTCCCGCACCCCCACAGACGCCGAGCGGGGTGCCGGTGAATCACCGGCACCCCGCTCGACTCCCGGGATGATTACGACCGGGACTTGTCCTGCTTCCAGGACAGCGGACCCGGCAGGTCGACGCGGTGCGCCCGAGCCTTGGAGTTCCAGGACCAGCGACCGATCTTGATGCTCCACGAGGAGAAGCCGTTCTCGGTGAAGTTCAGGATGATCGGACCGTACTTCTTGCGCTTGCGAAACATGAGGCCCATCGGAGGTCTCCCCTCGTCACCGTTCCCTGCCGTGTCGAGATCGAACATGCCCGAACCGACAACTTTTGAAACCCTCTCGCTGTCCGTCCTGGACGGTGACCCACGGCGCACCTAAATCTCTACTCAACAGATAGGTGTTGCGGCACGGTAAACGCTGTTGAGGGCACTCCGTAACATCGGCGGCGGCGAAAGTCTCATCTTCTGGAAGAGCGTTGACCGCCCGATCCCGCGCCCGGCAACATGAGGGCATGTCGCAGCGCGATGAGCTTCTCCTCACCGCTCGTGTGCACGTCGACCTGGTCCGGCACGCGAGCGCGCTCTACGCCGCGTCGGCCCTGGTGTCGGCATGACCACCGTGGAGCGTCCTACGCCGGAGGCCACCGAGCTGCGGCCGGTGGACCGGGACCTGTTCCGTGCTCTGCTGCGCCGGCAGGCCACCAGCGTCACCGTGGTCACCGCCGCCGCCCCCGCCACCGACCCCGCCTGCCTCGGTGGGATCGGCGCACCGATCCGGGCGGGCTTCACCGCCACCTCGTTCACGTCGGTGTCGCTGGACCCTCCGCTCGTCTCGTTCTGCCTCGGGGTGGCGTCGTCGAGCTGGCCGGTGCTGTCCCGCGCGGAGCACGTCGCGGTGCACCTGCTGGCCGCGGGGCAGCAGGAGGCCGCATCGGTCTTCGCGACGAGCGGCATCGACCGGTTCGCCGCGTACCCGGACTGGACTCCCGGACCGTTCGGGGTGCCGTTGCTGACCGGAGTGCTCGGCCGGCTGCTCTGCCGGGTGGTGCACCGGGTGCCGGCCGGCGACCACACGCTGGTGCTCGCCGAACCGCTCGCGCTCGGTGACGGCGTTGACGGCGCGCCTCTGGTGCATCACCGCGGGGGCTACACCACCGCGGTCCCGCCGGTGGCGGCGTGAGCGCACCGACCACGCCGGACCTGCTCGCGGTGGACCGGGCCGCCCAGGACCTGGATCCCGGGCGGGAGCGGCTGCCCCGGCTCAGCACCTGGGAGGTGGTGCGGACGTTGTGACCCGCAGCCGGGTCAGCGGGGCTCCCACGCGTCGGGCAACGCGGTGAGTTTGCGGACGTGGGCGGGCAACCGACCGCTGACGATCTCGGCGAGGCTCACCTCGTCCACGACCCGCCGCACGGCGGCGCGGACCGCCACCCACAGGCCGGGCAGGTTCTCCGCCGAGCCCTCGTACCGGGTCTCCTCGGGGCGCAGCCCGCGTACGCCGGCGAGCGGGCCCTCGACGGCCCGCAGCACCGCGCCCACGGTCACCTCGCGCGGGGGTCGGGCCAGCGTGTACCCGCCCTCGGCGCCGCGCTGGGCGCGCACGATGCCCGCCCGGCGCAGATCCGCCAGGACCGCCTCCAGGAACTTGCGGGGCATGTCCTGCTCGGCGGCGATGGCCTGGGTGGACAGCAGCGAAGGGTAGGCGGTGGCGAGGCTCAGCGCTGCCCGTACCGCGTAGTCGCCGCGCGCGGAGATCTGCACCCTGTCATCATGCCCGCCCGGTGCCGCCCGCCGGCGCGGTGGGCGACCCGGGTCGCGTGGTGTGAGACCCGTTGGTCGATCCGGCGGCACGGAACCTGCCGCCGTTGGCGCCCGTCGGCTCGGCCGGCGGCCGGGGCCGGATCACCCGGGCGGCCGGTTGGTCCCGTGCGGCCCGGAACGCTCCGGGGCTGACCCCGACCTCCCGGGTGAAGAAGCGGCCGAAGTTCGTGGGCTCGGAGAAGCCGAGGTTCCGGCCGATCTGGGCGATCGGCTGATCGGTCGCGGCGAGCAGTCGGCCGGCCTGCAACGCGACCCGCTCGTCGATGACCTGCTTGGCGCTGCGACCGGTGACGGCGAGGCAGGCCCGGGTCAGGGTCCGCACCGAGCAGCGGAGCTCGGCGGCGTAGTCCTCCACCCGCCGGGTGTGCGCGTAGCCGTGTTCCACTTCCCGGCAGAACCGGTGGAACGTCTCGTCCTCGGGCCGGGTGATCGACCGCTCGGCGTTGCCCAGGGCCAGCCGCAGCAGCAGCACCGCCAGTTGGTGGCGCAGCAGCGCACGGGCGGCCACGGTGTCGGGGTGCCGCTGGCAGTCCACCACCAGTTGGCTCACCTCGCTGATCACCGCGTCCTCGTCCTCGCCGGCCAACTGCCGCCAGGTCACCGGCGCGTCCAGGTCGAGGTCGAAGCCGCGCAGCGCCTCCGGGGCCCAGGCAACCACGGTGGCGTCGAACTGCGGACCGGCGCAGCGCAGCACCTGGCCGGCGCGAACCCGCAGCAGCGTGCCGGGCCGACAGGGCAGCGGGTGGAAGTCGAGTTCCGCGTCGCCGTGCCCACGCGTGGTGAGGATCAGCAGCTCCCGCTCGACGATCACGGGCCGACGCCAGCGCGGGTCGGGGGAGAGGTCGGCCAGCGCGAACGTGGCTATCTCGTCGGGGACGGGTGACGCCGTTCCGATCGGTGGCGCGGGGGAGGGACCGGTGGAGACCATCGCCTGCGACGGTAGCCCGAAGCGCAGGTCATCGCATCCCGATCGACGCGAGCAGCGAAATCAGCGCGTCGGTGCGGGCTTGTCGCGATCCTGGTGGCCGGGCTACGTTACCCGGCGGTAGCGCCGTCCGGTCCGCGGTCCGCCCGGCGCACCGCCGGCCGCCTGCCCGGTCGGCGGCCCCGCCGACTCGCGATGGGATGGGCATGACGCAGCTGTTCTCGGTCGAAGGCAAGACGGTCCTGGTCACCGGTGGCTCCCGGGGGATCGGCCTGATGATCGCCCAGGGCTTCGTCCGGGCCGGAGCGCACGTGATCATCTCGTCGCGCAAGGCGGACGTCTGCGAGGCGGTCGCCAAGGAACTCTCCGCCGAGGGTCGCTGTGAGGCCATCCCCGCCGACCTGGGTCACGACAGTGGCGCCGAGGCGCTGGCCGCCGCCGTGCGCGAGCGGGTCGGTAGCCTCGACGTGCTGGTCAACAACGCCGGCGCCACCTGGGGCGCGCCGTTGGAGGGCTACCCGGAGGCCGCGTTCGACAAGCTCTGGGCCGTCAACGTCAAGGCCGTCTTCCGGCTCACCACCGCGCTGCTGCCGGCGCTCCGCGCCGCCGCCAGCGCCGACGACCCGGCCCGCGTGATCAACATCGGGTCGATCGACGGCATCCGGGTGCCGATGATGGAGGTGTACGCGTACTCGGCCACCAAGGCTGCCGTGCACATGCTCACCCGCAGCCTGGCCCACCAACTGGCCAACGAGCAGATCACCGTCAACGCGATCGCACCCGGCCCGTTCGAGAGCAAGATGATGGCGTTCGCACTGGACGACCCGGCGAGCCGGGCCGCCATCGAGCAGCAGGTGCCGCTGGGCCGCATCGGCCGCCCCGAGGACATGGCCGGCACCGCCATCTACCTGTCGTCCCGCGCCGGCGCGTACCTCACCGGGGCGGTCATTCCCGTCGACGGCGGCATCACCACCCACGGCTGAGCACCGGCTGACCCGGGTCGGGCTGCCCGCGTACTCCTGAAGTTGTGCCGGGGCCGCGCGGACTCGGCAGATCCGCGCGGCCCCGGTGTGGCCGGTGTTGCCCGTTCGGGCGGTGCTCAGCGACCGGCGAGCAGCCGGTTCACCGCCGTGTCGACGTCCAGGTGCTCGGCCTCCCGGCCGCGCGGGACGACGACGTACGTCCGTCGAAGGAAACGCACCAGGACGCTGCGCGGCACCTCGAAGAGGGCGTTGCCGTCCGGTGACGAGAGGGCCAGCGCGACGAAGTCGCCGCGCGGTGTGGCCCAGGGCCAGACCCGCACATCCCCGATGCCCGCTGGCTCGTCCAGGCCGGTGACCAGCAGTTCGCGAGCGAAGGACCAGCTCACCGCCTCGCCGCCGGCAGATTCGGCATGGAACAGGACATGGACCGCATACGGGTCAGCAGGGTCGTAACGCAGACTGGCACGCACCGGCAAGGCGGTGGCGTCAGGTGCGACGAGCCTTAGCGACGTCTCGACCTCTACGGTCGTCGGTCGGATGACACTCATGGACGTTCTCCCCCCGGCACCGCTGCGGAACGCGCGTGTCCCGCTTTTCCCATACTCAGGTGCTACTCCTGGCTACGCTCCGCCATACGCTGACTTCACCCAGTGGTGGGAAGGGGGACGGAAAGGCCGCGTGAATGTGAGAATTCATGTAGGATTTCCGGTTCTGCCCAGTGCGTGATCCCGCCCGGCATCGGGTGGTTCAGTCGTCGACTTACTCCGGTAACGTCCAGTCGGCCGTTGCAGTGACGGGCCCGCGCGACACTGGGGGGTGAAATGGTGACGAAGAGATCCTCAATGGATCCGTCGGCGGCGCCCGGCCCGCCGAACGTCGTGGTCCGAGCAGCCGAAAAGCGGGGGTACGCAGTGCCGTTGGAGCAGCCCGAACGGGCCGATCGGCCGGCGTCCGATGCCGATCGTCGGACCGGCCGACGCGCGGACCGGTCGACCGTCGGTTCCACAGGCGGCACGAACGCGGACCGACCGCTCGGCGGTTCCGGTCGCGGCGGTGGCAGCACCGCCGTGCAGGACCCGCCGCGTCGCCCCCGCTGGCGGGAGCGGATCTCGGTGACCCTCGATCTCATCCGGGCCAACCCCACCGGCCGGATCGCACTCAAGATCTTCATCGCGATCGCCGGGGCGCTCGTGGTGACCATCGGCATCGCTCTCATTCCGCTGCCCGGTCCGGGCTGGCTGCTGGTGATCGCCGGGCTGGGCATCTGGGCCGTCGAATACCACTGGGCGCGCCGGTTGCTCGGCTTCACCCGCCGACATGTCCACGGATGGACACAGTGGGTGACTCGACAGTCGCTCGCAGTGCGAATCGTGCTCGGCTCCGTCGGCCTCGTGTTCGTGGGCACCGTGGTCTGGCTGTCCCTCAAGTTCAGCCTCGGCATCGACGTGGTGGCCGAGGCCATGCACTACCTCGCGACGCACTGACCCCGGATTTCCGGTCCGGTTCCACGATCGGGTAGAGTCAGTGCCGCTGAGGGCGATTAGCTCAGTGGGAGAGCGCTTCGTTCACACCGAAGAGGTCGCTGGTTCGATACCAGCATCGCCCACTCTCAGTTTTTGCAGGTCAGAAGCCCGTTGCCGGAATCATCGGTAACGGGCTTTGCCGTATGCGCGGCTTAGATTGGGAGCAGGCTGGTGGCCGACCGTCCGGTGGTCCGCCCATCCGCCGGTCCACACTGCGGGGTCGTGTACCCAGGGCGGCCTTCGGAGCGTCCCGTCGATCACCGCCGCGCGCTCGCCGACCGGGGCGGACTTCCGCAGTCGGATTTCACGGCGGTCGATGGAACTATTGTTCGACGATGATGAATCTGTTAACTTTTCCAAACCTCCATGAGAGAGCGCTCTCCCGAGAGCAGAGGTCAAAGAAGATGGCGGCGTGGCGCCCCTGACCAGCCACCGTCAACAGCCGCTCACGTCCACCCGACCCCACCCCCACCCCCATCCCCATCACGGCGCCGCGCGACCTCCACCGAGGAGCGAGGTGCCGACGACCCCTCACCGCCGGGACAGACGCGACACCGCTGTGCGCGTCCCGGGACCTACCCACGGGGCCGCCCACCGCGGCCACGTTCGAGACGTGATCGGCGCACGTTTCGGCTACTTCCTCACGAGAGGTAACCAACCGATCATGATTCGCAGAATGCTGCTAATCGTCGCTCTTGTGCTGGCCGGGATGGGCGTCAACGTCGCCCCGGCATTCGCAGCCGACTTCTCGGTGCTGGTCTTCAGCAAGACCGCGGGGTTCCGGCATGACGCGATCCCCGCAGGGATCGCTGCGATCCAGCAACTGGGCACGCAGGGCAACTTCACGGTCGAGGCGACCGAGGACGCCGCCCAGTTCACCGACACGAACCTGGCCAGGTTCAGAGCGGTCATCTGGCTGTCCACGACCGCCGACGTGCTCAACCCGACCCAGCAGGCCGCGTTCGAGCGCTACATCCGCGCCGGCGGCGGCTATGTCGGCGTGCATGCCGCCTCCGACACCGAATACGACTGGCCCTGGTACGGCAACCTCGTCGGCGCCTACTTCTCCAGCCACCCCGCGATCCAGCCGGCCACCGTCCGCATCGAGGACACCGCCCACCCTTCGAACGCGGGCATCCCGGTGAACTGGAACCGCACCGACGAGTTGTACAACTACCGCACCAACCCCCGCTCGCAGGTGCACGTCCTCGCGAATCTCAACGAGGCCACGTACACCGGCGGCACCATGAACGGCGACCACCCGATCTCGTGGTGCCGGCCCTACGACGGCGGCCGCTCCTGGTACACCGGCCTCGGCCATACCCAGGAGAGCTACACCGAGGCCAACTTCCGCACCCACCTGCTCGGCGGCATCAGGTACGCCGCGCAGAACGTCGGCAACTGCTCGGTGCAGGCCCCCGTCGGCACGTTCAACCAGGTGAACCTGGCCAAGGGCGTGGCCGAGACCGGTGAGCCGATGGGCCTCACCGTGCTGCCCAACCGGGGTGTGCTGCACACCTCGCGGAACGGCGTCGTCCGGTACACCGACGTCAACGGCAACACCAAAGTCGCCCTGACGCTGCCGGTCTACAGCCACGACGAGGAGGGTCTGCAGAGCATCAAGGCCGACCCGAACTTCGCCAGCAACCGCTGGGTGTACGTCTTCTACGCGCCGCCGCTCAGCACGCCGGGCGGCGACGCTCCGTCCACCGGCACGGCGGCGCAGTTCGCTCCGTTCAACGGCTCCAACAAGCTGGCCCGGTTCACCGTGCGGGACGACAACACGATCGACCCGGCCTCGCTGGTGACGATCCTCGACGTGCCGACCAGCCGTGGGCTGTGCTGCCACGTCGGCGGTGACATCGACTTCGACGCCGCCGGCAACCTGTACCTGTCCACCGGTGACGACACCAACCCGTTCGATTCGGCCGGTTCCGCGCCGCTCGACGAGCGGGTCGACCGCAACCCCGCCTACGACGCGCAGCGCACCTCGGCCAACAGCAACGACCTGCGCGGCAAGGTGCTGCGGATCAAGCCGGGTGCGACGGGCGGCTACACCATCCCGGCCGGCAACATGTTCGCCCCGGGCACGGCGAACACCAGGCCCGAGGTGTACGCCATGGGTTTCCGCAACCCGTTCCGGATGAGCGTGGACAAGGCGACCGGGGTCGTCTACCTCGGTGACTACGGCCCCGACGCCGGCTCTGCCGACCCGCAGCGCGGGCCGGCGGGCACCGTCTCGTTCGAGCGGATCACCCAGCCGGGCTTCTACGGCTGGCCGTACTGCTCCAACTACAACACCCCCTACCAGGAGTTCACGTTCCCCAGCGGGCCGTCGTCCGGCCCGTACAACTGTGCCGGTGGGCCGACGAACAACTCCCGGAACAACACCGGCATCACCACGCTGCCGCCGTCGCAGGCGGCCTGGCTGCCCTACGGCGGGCAGGGGCCCTGGCGGCCCGAGTTGGGTGGGGGCGGGCCCATGGGCGGTCCGGTCTACAACTTCAACCCGGCGCTGGCCTCCGACGTGAAGTTCCCGGCCTCGTACAACGGGAAGGTCTTCCTCGGGGAGTTCACCAGTCGCTGGATCAAGGCGGTCACCTTGAACGCCAACGGCACGGCCGGCGCGATCGAGCCGATCCCGTGGTCCGGAACCGCGATCATGGACATGGAGTTCGGGCCTGACGGCGCCCTGTACGTGCTCGACTACGGCACCACCTGGTTCGGCGGCGACGCCAACTCGGCCCTCTACCGGATCGAGTACAACACCGGCGGCAACCGGGCACCGATCGCGCAGATCAGCGCCACCCCGTCCTCCGGCGCGGCGCCGCTGGCCGTGCAGTTCAGCTCGGCGGGCAGCAACGACCCGGACGGCGACCCGATCACGTACGCCTGGGACTTCACCAGCAACGGCAGCACCGACTCCACGGCGGCCAACCCGACGTTCACCTACCCGACTAACGGCGAGTACACCGCGACGCTGACGGTACGGGACCCCGGCGGCAGAACCTCGACGGCCAGTACCGTCATCGGGGTCGGTCGACCGTCCATCCAACTGGTCACACCGGCCGACGGATCGGTGTTCCAGTTCGGCGACCTGGTGCCCTACGAGGTGAGGGTCACCGATCCGAACGCCGGCACCATCGACTGCAACCGGGTCCAGCTCAACTACATCCTCGGCCACGACAGTCACGGTCACCCGATCACCAGCAAGAACGGCTGCACCGGGTCGATCCAGACCACAGTGGATGGTGAACACGACGCTTCCGCGAACATCTTCGGGGTGCTCGCCGCGGTGTACACCCCGGTCACTGGGGTCGCGGTCCAGGACCAGCACGTGCTGCAGCCGCGGACTCGGCAGGCCGAGCACTTCGGCACCATGAACGGCGTCCAGCTCGCCGCCAAGCCCAGCGCCCACGGCGGCAACGCGATCGGGTACATCGAGAACGGTGACTGGATTTCCTTCACGCCGTACAACCTGGCCGGCGTCACCGGTATCAGGGCCCGGGTCGCCTCGGCCGGCGTCGGTGGCACGCTGACCGTGCGGGTCGACTCACCGACCGGCCCGGTGGCCGGCACGGTGCAGGTCGCCCCGACCGGTGGCTGGGAAACGTGGGCCGACGTCACCGGGACGATCAGCCCACCTGCCGGAACGCACCAGCTGTACCTGGTGTTCACCGGCGGCGCGGGATCGCTGTTCGACATCGACGACTTCACGTTCACCTCCGGCACCACGCAACCGCCGTCGGGGAACCTGGCGTTGAACAAGCCGGTGACGGCGTCGAGCACGGAGTCCGGCACATTCCCGGCCTCGGCTGCGGTCGACGGCTCGCTGACCACCAGGTGGGCGAGCACCTTCAGCGATCCGCAGTGGATCCAGGTGGACCTCGGCCAGTCGACCTCCATCGACCGGGTCAAGCTGACCTGGGAAGCGGCGTACGGCTCGGGGTACCAGATCCAGACGTCGGCCAACGGGACGACCTGGACCACGGTCCGGACAGTCACCGGTGGCGACGGTGGGGTGGACGACAACACCGCGCTGGCCGCCACGGGTCGTTACGTGCGGATCAACGGTACGGCCCGCGCCACCGCCTACGGATATTCGCTGTTCGAGTTCGAGGTCTACGGCGGCGGCGTCGTACAGCCGCCCTCGGGCAACCTGGCGTTGAACAAGCCGGCGACCGCGTCGAGCACCGAGGCGGTCGCCTACCCGGCCTCCGCCGCGGTCGACGGTTCGCTGACCAGCAGGTGGGCGAGTGCCTTCGCCGACCCGCAGTGGATCCAGGTGGATCTCGGTCAGTCATACCCCATTAACCGGGTCAAGTTGACCTGGGAGGGGGCGTACGGCTCGGGGTACCAGATCCAGACGTCGGCCAACGGGACAACCTGGACCACAGCCCGGACGATCGCCGGTGGCGACGGTGCCGTGGACGACAACACCGCGCTGGCCGCCACCGGCCGATATGTGCGGATCAACGGCACGACCCGCGCCACAGCCTGGGGATATTCGCTGTTCGAGTTCGAGGTCTACAGCTGATCGGGTAGACCGCGCACGATGGGGCGCAGGGACCTTCGAAGGTGCCTGCGCCCCTGGTCTGTCCCGGGACGTTGCCGCAGGTCCCAGTCGGTGCGGCGTCCTGGTTCAACGCGGAGTGCTCCGCGGTTCTGCGCAGCAGCCGACTCGGGCGTGTCGTTCCGCAATGGCTGGCGCGGGCCGAACGCGGTGGTGGTGGGTCGTCGGCTGGGCGCGATAGCCGGTCACCTCGAGCTCTCGCCCGGCTTCCCGCGCCAGATGCGACCGGGCGGTGGCATGCCGCGCGCGGGGACTTGGGCGAGAATGGCAGTTCGAACTCTGCGCAACCCTGGAAGGACCCTCCCTTGGCCGGTGGACTTGTAGCCCTGCTGGATGACGTGGCGGTGCTGGCCCGGGCCGCTGCCGCGTCGATCGATGACATCGGGGCGGCCGCCGCGAAGGCCGGCGTCAAGGCTGCGGGCGTCGTCGTCGACGATGCTGCCGTCACGCCGCAGTACGTGCGGAGCCTGGCGGCCGAGCGCGAGTTGCCGATTATCAAGCGCATTGCCGTGGGGTCGCTGCGCAACAAGTTCTTCATCATCCTGCCGGCGGTGCTGCTGCTCAGTCAGTTCGTGCCCTGGCTGCTCACTCCGATCCTCATGCTCGGCGGCGCCTACCTCTGTTATGAAGGCGCGGAGAAGGTGTGGGCCAAGATCGCCCATCACGATGCCCACGGCGCGGGCGAGGAAAGGGTGCAGGACGAGACGACACTGGTGTCCGGGGCGGTACGAACCGACCTGATCCTCTCGGCGGAGATCATGGTCATCACCCTCAACGAGGTGATCGATGAGGCGTTCTGGTCCCGCCTGGCGATCCTGGCTGTCGTCGCCGTCGTCATAACCGTCCTGGTGTACGGCGTGGTGGCCCTGATCGTAAAGATGGACGACGCCGGGCTGCGCCTGTCGCAACGTTCCGGCGCCGTCGCCACGTTCGGCCGCGGTCTGGTGAGGGCGATGCCGGTGGTCCTCACCGTGCTGACGGTAGTCGGCACCGCGGCGATGCTGTGGGTGGGCGGGCACATTCTGCTGCTAGGCACGAACGAGCTGAACCTGCACTTCCTGTACGAGGCCGTGCACCACGTGGAGGTCGCCGCCCACGACGCCACCGGTGTTCTCGGCGGGCTCGTCGGCTGGCTCGTCAGCACGGTGGCCAGCGCGATCCTCGGGCTGATCGTCGGAGCGCTGGTCGTGCTGGTCATGACTCTCACGCTCCACCGCCGCAAATCCAAGGCTGAGACTGCGACTGCGACTGCGGCGGCCACGACTCGTACTGACGGCACCATCCCCGCGCCGCCGAGCCGTGCAGCTCGGCGTCGCGACGCTCCTGCGGACCGAGCGCCGCGAGGTTGACCGCAACAACATCGCAACTCGACCACCGGGTCAGGCGTTCTGGTGCTGAACCGCGCTTGGTACTCCAGCCGTACCTGGTGGAGTCGGATTCTTCGCTGGTGGGCCGTTTTGGCGCGGTGTTGGTGTCGTCGTCGCCATCGGGCTACTTCGTATGCAGGTGAGTCGAAGGTCGGTCTGGATCGCTGCCATCGTGGGCGTTGCTCTGTTGTCTGGCGCCATAGCGGTACGAAGTCCGAGGGTTTCTTATTACCGCTTCGCTTTGTGGTGAAGGGTCTCGGGTCAGCCGGCTGGGGTGGGGCGGACGGGGAGCAGGTTGCGCTCTGCGAAAACCTTCTTGGCGACGAGCGTGGCGTTGACGGCCCGCGGCACGCCGCAGTAGACCACCGCCTGCAGCAGCGCCTCGACTATCTCCGACGGCGTCAGGCCCGCGTTGAGCGCGCCGTGGACGTGGACCTCTAGCTGGGCCTCGGCATCACCAAGGCCCGTCAGTATGCCGAGGGTGAGCAGCTCCCGGTCCCGGCGCGCGAGTTGGGGCCGGACATAGAGATCCCCGTAAGACCAGGCGACGGAACGACGGCTGAGCTCGGGTGAGATGTCGGCGAGGGCTTCCAGGAGTCTCTGCCCGGCGCCGCCGTCGGCCTGCCGCAGGGCCTCAAGACCCCGCTCGTACTGGTCGTCTTCCGCCATGGTCACGCCCTACCTTTGCGCAATTGTCCTGTCGGCTGGTCCGGCGGGTACCCGTGGCCGTGCCGGACAAACGGATCGCCTCCCCGTGTCAGTTGATGCGGGGCGCAGCCGGTGAGCTCGAAGAAGTCGTCCTTCCCGATGGCGGCCCTCCGAACGGGAAAGACGGCGTGCCGGTCGCCGGGCTGCTGCGAGCACCGCGCCCATGACGACTACGAACGACGCCGAGATGGCCGCAGCTCCGCCCGGCCGGCCGAGCTGCTCCGTGTACGTCGGCGTCCACCACCGACGAGGGGCTTCGATGGTGGACGTGGACGTGGCGTCAGGCGACGACGATGACCGTTTTGCCGAGCAGCTTGCCGTTGCTGGCATCCTGGTGGATGGTCGGCAGTTCCTCCAGCGGTCGGCGGTCGGCGATGTGCAGCTTGAGTACGCCGTTGTCGATGCGGGAGACTAGGTCGGCTAGGTGTGAGGCGTCGGGGCCGACCCACACGCCGGCTGTGCGTACCGAGCGTGCCTCGTCGGCCGGCACCGGGCCGGCGGAGCTGACGACGATGCCGCCGTCGGCCACGTAGGGGGCCAGCTTCGCGAGGTTCTCGGGAGCCAGGCGTACGTGGTTCACCACCACGTCGAAGGGACCACCGACAGGGGCCGGGCCTGCATCGAGGTCCAGCGGGTCGACGACCTTCTCCGCACCGTAGCCGTTCAGGCGGTTGGCATGCTGGGGGCCGTCGACAGCGGTCACCTTCGCGCCGGCTTCGACGGCGAGCTGGACCACGATGCTTCCCACCGCACCGCCTGCCCCGTTGACGAGAACGGTCTGGCCAGTCTTGATCCCGGCGAGCTCGACGGCCGCTTGGCGAGCGGCCAGCCCGGTCAGGGGAAGTGCGGCGGCGTCGGCCAGAGGGATGCTGCGAGGCGCGGCGGTCACCAGGTCGGCCGCCACGACCGCGTACTCGGCGGCTCCGCCGTGCTCGTGCAGCGGGAACATGGCGATGATCGGGTCGCCGACCTGCAGTCCGCTGACGTGGTCGCCGAGCTCGGCAACGGTGCCCGCGACGTCGAGGCCGGGGGTGATCGGCAGCGGGGTGGGGATCATCTCAGCGAGGACACCCAGCCGGATGTGGTCGTCGACGGGGTTGAACGAGGTGGCCACCACCTTCACCAGCACTTGGCCGGCGCCGGGGACCGGACGTTCCACCTCCTCCTGGCGCAGGACCTCGGTGCTGCCGAACTCGTGGTAGCGAATAGCCTTCACTGCACTCTCCTCATGGTTTCGCCGGTGCCGGATCCGTGGCGAACAGGGCAATCTCCGGACGCCGCGCGACGCCGCCGCACTTGCCTGGGCAACTGTGAACGAGTGTTCTTCACTTGCCTAGGCAAGTCAAGGTGCGCGGCATCACAGAGGCCGGCCGGGTCAGTGCCGGCCTCTGAACAGCGAAAGGCATCTGGGTGCCAGGGTTGCCCAGTCAAGTAAGCTGCGCGAATGACCGGCACCCCCCAATGGCTCGACGACGAGCAGCAGAAGCTGTGGCAGGACCTGCGCACCGTGGTCGTCGCGCTGCCCACGCTGCTGGACCGCCAGTTGCAGCGGGACGAGGGCATCTCGAACTTCGAGTACAGCGTGATGGCTCGGCTGTCCATGACCGAGACGCACACGATGCGGCTCAGCGACCTGGCCGCGCAGTGCGACAGCACGCAACCACGGCTGTCCAAGCTGATGGTTCGTTTCGAGCAGCACGGGTGGGTCACCCGGTGCCCTGACCCAGACAACGGCCGGTACACCCTCGCGACCCTGACTGACGCCGGACTGCGTAAAGTCGAGGACAGCGCCCCAGCTCACGTCGAGCGGGTCAGGCAACTGGTGTTCGACCCACTCAGCGCTGCACAGCAACGCCACCTCGGCGCCGCGCTCTCCCGCATCGCCGCTCTGGTACGCGAGCAACTCGACGAGCGGTGAACGACGCCCACCGAACTGAGCTCGACACCTCAGCCGGGTCCCCAGGGTTCCGTCTCAGCAACGGCGATAGAAGCGGTCGGCATGGCGGAACGGAACGACCCTCGGCATCCGCATCTGCCGCGATCCGGGTGCTGCCATCTCACGTCCATTAGTTACTCATTGTCGGCGGACGTGGGTGGCCGATCCGCCGCCGTCGTGCCCTCCCCAGCGCCTGGCCGGCGGAGCCTCCGCACATCTGGCGTATCTGCCTCTGCATGAAGTTGGCTCCGGCAAGATTTTCGTAGCCGGAGATCGCCATGGCGTCCTGACCCGGTGACGGGCTCAGACTTCCTTGTTGTCGACCCAGCGACAAAACGGGTCCGTGGTGTCCTCGTCGCCCATCTCGGCGGTCGGCAACGGTCAGCGGCAACTACTCTTCCGCGAGGCGAACTACAAGAGCCGGGGGGCCCTGAAGCCGCAGGACCGGCTCATGTTCGAACTCCTGCGGCAGGCCGCCGGCACGTAGCCCAACAGGGATCGTTCGCCACACTAGGTTCTTGGACCAACTGCTGATGGTGCTGTGGTCACGGCTTTGCAAGCGGTGATGATCGATGAAGCCCTGCGGATCCCTCGAAGCCATTGCCTGACATCCGGATCCGCCACGATCCGCGCGTGACGACGCCCGCTACCGCTCGGCATCCTGATCCGCGGATGAGCGGATGCCTATGCCTGCGCGTTCTCCGGCGGTTCGACGCGCTGCTGTGCTGGAGGGCGACGCTGGCCGTCGGGTAGGTCGGCCTGCCGATGGTCTGATTGAGATGACTCAACGGGACCGGTGCGTCGGTTATTCGGTATCGCCTGGATGGGGACGGATGTCGGGCGGATCAGGGTGATGCCGTAGGCGACGACCCACGCGACCCAGATTAGCCAGCCGACAAGGCCGAGGAGACCGACCGTAGCGGGGTCGTCGATGGCCAGAGGGCTCAGCACGGCCGAGCCGAACTGGAGTGCGGCGGCAAGCAAACCGATCCCGCTGTGCCAGCGGCGGATCAGGCCGGCGCGTCGGCCGCTGATGGACAGGCCGGTCATGGCCAGTGCCAGGAAGGTGCCGTTGAAGATGAACAGCGCGTTGTGTAGTGCCCAGAGCCCGGCGATCGTGCTGCTGTCGTGCGCGGTCGTTGATGCGAGCGCGAGCCGGGTGGCCATCACGCCGGTGAAGGTGATGTTCTGCATGATCACCCCGGCGAACCCGACCAGGGACCAGGCTGTGCCTTGTTCGAGGTCGGAACGCCACAGCACGGAGACCGCGCCGGCGCCGAACAGGGTGGCCAGCACCCAGGCGATCGGGGCGAGTGCTGACGCGAGGCCGACGGTGTTCTGTTGGGTGGTGAAAAACTGGACAACATCGTTGGTCTCAGCGCCGGTGTGGGGCAGGCCGGCTGGCACCAGGAAGGCGTTGGTGGAGGCGATCAGGATGGCGAAGCCGAGTCCGGCGAGTCCGGCGATCCGCGAGAACGTCCAGGTGCCCGCGACGCCAGGTTTACGCAACATATATTCAATATAAGGCCCGAAAACTGAAGGAGGCAAGCCATTGACCGCGGAGACAGGCAGGCGAAGGTATGAATCACTGCGCCGGGTGGCGCAAGCGGCAGAGACGAGGGGTGAGATCGCCAGCGCCGCTCGTCGACTGTTCTTCTCCCGCGGCTGGGCGGCGACCACGGTACGTGACGTGGCGCGGGAGGCGGGGGTCTCGGTGCCGACCGTCTACGCGGTGTACGGGAACAAGACCGGGCTGATCCAGGCCCTGGCCGACGCAGCAGACATCGCCGCAAATCCATCGCAGTCACTCGCCGAACTGGAAGGGGCCGAGAACGATCCGGTGCGGCAGCTCGCGGCGATGGCCGGCTACGACCGGCGGCTCTTCGAGCGCGCCGGTGACATCATCGCGCTCGTGCGCGAGGCGGGCCGCACCGAGCCTGCGCTGGCGACCGCCTACCGCGACGGCCGTCAGCAGGGGGACGAGACCAGGATCCAGGTGTTCTCGTCGTGGCCGGGCGGCGTTCTCCGGCGAGGATTGGACATTCCGTCGGCCGTCGACATCTACGCGGCGATCTGCAACATCGACGTCTACGCCACACTGACCGGCGAACGCGGCTGGCAACCCGATCGAGTCGAGCGCTGGTGGACCGATGCCCTGGCCCGCGAACTCCTGGCCTGAAGTGTCGTGAGGCGCCTCATGACGGGCCGTCCTGTCACCTCTCTCAGCCGACCGTGGCGACCGAGAGAGCGACGAGCAGGAAGGCCGCGAGATAGGCCCACGAACGGTATCCCTGAAACCACTCCCAGCGGTTACGGCGCTCTTGCCAGCGCTCCGGAGGGAAATCCTTGTCCCAGCGCAGTGTGGACAGGTTGATCGGCACGTTCACGACCACGGTCGTGACGATGCCCGTGGCCCAGCTCGCGGCCGCAACCCAACGCAACACCTCGGGCAACCCCGCCCCATCAGGGCGGGCCGCGTAGCTGATGGCCAGCACGAGCGAAGCTGTCATCAGCACCGGCATCACAATCCCGAAGGTACGCAGCAGGCCCTGTTCGACCAGGATGTGGTCACGCGGCGCCAGACGCTTGACCACCGGATGCACAAAAGCATAGGAGCCGAACTCGGCGCACGCCGTGAACCCCAGCACCGCGACGGTGGCGAACATCAGCACGTCCATACCCGGTCCCCTCATCGTGCCGGACTGCACAGTGTCACGCCCCATCGGCGAGCTGTGCCGCACCAGCCGCGACGTGACACCGCACATGAGAAAGCACGGCTGGAGCCGATCGCCGCGATCGCCGGCGCTCACGCCGAGGTGGCCGATCGGCAAAGATTATTGATTGATTGATAACATGTCAACCATGGGCCAGAAACGACTCTCCTCGTCCCAGCGACGCGCCTCCGTGCTCGCTGCGGCGATCCGGATCTTCGGCAGCAAGGGCTTCGCCGCAACCACCACGGCAGACATCGCCCGCGAGGCCGCCGTGAGCCAGCCCTACGTGGTGTCTTTGTTCGGCAGCAAAGACGCGCTCATCCGAGCCGCGATAGAGCACGCGCTCGGCAGAGTGGTCGAGGTGTTCGAGCAGACGATCGACGACGACGCACCTGGCGACCTCGCGCCGCGTATCGGTGTCGCCTACCTTCAACTGTTCAAGGAGCAGGGATTGCAACTCTGCCTCGCGCACGCCTTCACCGCCGGCGCCGATCCGGAGATCGGGCCACTCGCCAGAGACGGCTTCCTCCGCGTCTACCGAGTGCTTGTCAACCGCGGCAATCTCACACCCGAACAAGCCAGTCAGACCCTCGCCGCCGGCATGATGGCCAACGTCATCCTCGGCTTACGTCTGGCCGACGACTACGACCGTGAACCCGTAATACGCGAACTCCTCTCGGCGACCTACCCGAGCAATGTCGAGCTCCTCAGGACCGTCACCGCTGCCTACGATGGCGTCGCCCCTCTACCAGGTGGGGCTGGCGTTTGATCCGCTGGTGGGTCATCCGTTCCTCTCCTAGGGCGATGTTGCGTTCTCCACCTGCGGATCCGGGCCTGACCCGCCGTGCGGGGAAAGCAGCGCATCCGGCTATCCCGGCGTCCGGCGCTCACGCTGATCGATCATCCGGATCTGCCGCTGACAAGGCTCGGCGATCGTGGGCGTGCTCGCCGATCGACCGGTGCGGCTGCTGGAGCCAGCGCTGGTGCCAACCAAAGCACTGGGCCGACAGTTCACGATTGGTCGGCGGCGGGGTGCCAGCCCGGTCCGGGGGAGCAGGTTGGGAGCAGCGGACTGCTCTAAACAGCCTAGAACTGCGTCTGACAGCATCGAACGGCGCTCAACTGCACCCACCCCCACCTGCGGCTTCACGTTGTCACAGGTCAAAGTCGGTGTGGCGTCCTGTTACACACCGAAGAAGGTCGCTGGTTCGATACCAGCATCGTCCACCCTTGGTTTGTGCAGGTCAGAAGCCCGTAAGCGCCACGGCGTGAACCGTCCATGGTGTCAAGAAGGTGAGCCACCAGGCGCGGCTGAGACAATCCCGGCGTGACCCAGATCGACGAGGTTCTGCACCAGCTGGGCAAGGCGTTCGTGGCGGGCCTGACGGAGCCCGGCTACCAGCTAACCACCGTGCACCGGCATGGCAGTCAGAGCCAGACCTACACCATGGCCGGTGAGCCGGCGTTGCTCGGCCGCTGGAACAACCTGGACCTCAACAATGCCGTGGCGGCGCTGCCCGGGGTTGCCGGCGGTGGACTGGTCGTGGAGATGATCGGTGATCCGAGCGGGCCCTACACAATCCACTGGTCGCGGGACGTCCCGTCGTTGCCGGCCCGGATCGTCCTCGACGAGGACTACCGTCTGCCCGGACATGAACTGCCGCCAGCCCGTGAACCTGGCGCCACCGATACCGGCGTCACCGATCCGGCGGTCCTTGCCGAGGTCGAGCGGCTGGTCGGCGAGTTCGCCGCACGGCATCATTCGCAGGGGTACGCGACCGGCTACTCCGAGGAGGAGATCCTCGCCGCCGAACAGCACCTCGGGCTACGGCTGCCCGAGGATCTGCGGGCCCTCTACCGGCTGATCCATGACGACAGCGGCGAGTCGGGACTGCTCGACCCGTTCGTCCTCGCACCCTTGGACGTACTCGTCGAGTGGAACCGGAAGAACTACCCCGGTTACCACGACGGTCCGTTCGACGACGCGATGATTTTCGACTGCGTGCCGGGCGGGCATGTGCGGCGCGTGTCCTCGAGCAACGGCTGGGTGACGTTCGCCCGCGACTACGGCATGAACTTCGCGGCCGTCGATCTCGATCCAGGACCGCTGGGCCGCATCGGTCAGGTGGTCACGCACGGGCGGGACGTGTGGGCGCCGGTCGAATATGTCGCCGCCTCGGTCACCGACCTGCTCCGCCGAGCGATCGCGACTCTTGACGACGAGCGCCCCTCACCGCCCAGCCCCGAGATCAGGGCGGACAAGACCGCGGACCTGCCGGTGACGGCGCAGGGCGTTGTGCTCCGCACGGAAGCGCCGGTCTCCTTGGCTGAGTTCGAGCCCTTCACCAACCTTCGATCTCTGGTGATACGTGGAGAGGTCCCACGCGTCGATCTGACTCGTGCCGCCGTGCCGCAGATCGAGCGCCTGCACGTGGATGCGGCCCGATGGGAACTTGCCGCACTGCCGCCGAGCCTCATTGACCTCACCTTGGGTGGCAACGACGAGCCGACGTCGGTCGCCGAGCTGGCCGCCCTGCCGAACCTGGTCCGTCTAGATCTGTCAGGGGCCGCGGTGTCGGACATCGACGCGATCGCGACGTTCCCTGTGCTGCGAGTGTTGACCCTCAACGGCCGCCAGTGGACGGAGCTGCTGGCCTCCGGTTGGAAACCGGCCCAGCTGGCCGCTGCCGGGCTGGGTGGATCTGCCGGGGTGAGTGACGCTGCCCGCTGGTCGCAGGCATTCGGACGCGACAGCAGCTTCTACACCGTCACCGGCGACCTTTGAATCGTCTGCGCCAGGCCGAACAGCGCAGTATCGGCTCCGCCGGGTAGCTGAAACGTGGCTCCGCTTGGCTTCTCGAGCTACCTGAGGGACGTCTCGGACCTGGGTGATGCGTTGCCTGGCACCAGGCCGGTGTTCAGCCGGCGAGGATGATGTGTTGTGGAGGTTGGCGATGCCGGATGCGACGTCCGCCAACATCGTCGACGGTCACCCGTTCGATGACGGCGACGGCACCGAGATGATCGACCAGCGGGAGATCCGCGTCGCCGCCTGGGGACTGGTTGAGCCTCCCGCGGGCTCGCCGCGCCGGTCTCTCGTGCCGCATCCCGTTCGAGGCCGCCTGCACTCCGCCGGAAACAGCGGTCCGGGCCCGGCCCGGCTCAGTCGAGCAGATAGCTGGCAGGGACCGCGTCGGTTAGCCAGACGCCGTTGGCGCTGCGGTGGAACACGTGCCCGTCGGCGGCCATCGCCGCCGCGTCGATGGTGAGGATCACGACCCGACCGGCCCGTCGGGCGCCGACCCGGTGGGCGGTCTCGGTGTCGGCGGAAAGGTGGACGTGGTGCCGACCGCCGCGGTGCAGGCCGGTGGCCCGGATCGACTCCAGCGCACCGGCGCCGGTGCCGTGATAGAGCCGGTCCGGTGGAGTCACCGGGGGCAGCCCGAGGTCCACCGGGACCGAGTGGCCCTGGTTGGCCCGGATCCGCAGCACCCCGTCGGTGCCGCGCTCGACAGCGAACCGCTGCTTGTCGTTGCCGGCGACGACCGCGTCCAGCTCGGCCCGCTCGATCCGGAGGGCGGCGAGCAGGGCGTCGACGGGAGTCCAACCGGCCGGGTCGAGCACCAGGCCGGCCCGGTCGGGATCGTGCCGGAGTGCCTTCGACAACCGTTTGCTCAACTTCACCAGGTGCTCGCGTTCCACACGGGCATTGTGGCCGATTCCTGTCGCTCGAATCGAGAGAGTTTCCGACGACACCGAACCCGGGCTTCTGCTGACCGGTTGGCCCGGCCTGGCCGCCAGCCCCGCCGAACTTGACCTGTTCGATGAATACCACCTTGCCGTACACCCGGTCGGTGTTCCGCGGTGGCAAGCCGGTGTTGCCGGCGGTCTGTACCTTGAGCATCGATGAAGATCGCGCCTTGGAAACCCGCCACGCTGGCCGATGCGGTGTCGCTGGCAGCCCTGTTCCGGCGAGTCGAGGCGGTTGCGCCCGTCGGCCTCGAGCAGCACGCCGACGACGTCACGAGACGGCTGGCGGCTCTCGGGCCGGAACTCGGGTCGGGTACCCGGGTCGGCCGCGATGACGACGGGGCCGTCGCCGCGTACGGGGAGGTCGCGGAGATGGGCGAGGTCGATCACGTCCTCCGAATCCGGCTGGCCAACGTGGTCCGTCCCGACACCGCGAGCGACGTCCGTGCGGAGTTGTACCACTGGCTCCTCGGGCAGGCCGAGCAGGTGCGGCAGGCCCGCGGACCCGCGCAGGCAGCCGTCCTCGGCACCCGGTGTGCCGAGAACGATCGCGTCGGACGCGAGCTTCTGGCCCGGCACGGCTTCGAGTTGGTCCGGCACGAGCGGGACCTGGTCCTGACGCTGCCGGACTCGCTGCCCACCGAGGTGCTGCCGCCTGGCCTGGTGCTGAGCCCCGTCGACGAGCGCTACGAGGAACTGGCCCGGCTGGCCCACAACGAGGCCTACTCCGACAGCCCGTCCGCGATCCGACCAGACCAGCGCATGTGGCCAGCGCATGCCACCGCGCACCCCCGGTTCCTACCCGACCTGTCCCGCCTGGTGCTCGTGGAGCCGGAGGGGACCGGGAACCCGGTGGCCGGCTTCCTGTTTGCGCTCGCCGACGACGACACGGAGAAACCCACCGCAGTGCTGCACTGTCTGGGCAGCCGAGCTTCCTGGCGCCGCCATGGCCTCGCCACCGCCATGATCACCTACGCCCTCCGCGGGGCTCGGTCCGCAGGCTTTCATCAGGTTCGCCTGCGGGTGAGTGACACCAATCCGGCGGCTCTGGCGCTCTACCGCAAGCTCGGCTTCGTCGGCTCGGGGCGTGGGTACGCGGTGTTGATGCGACGCCTCGGCCCTGATTCCAGCTGACACTGCGTTGCGCGGCTTGCTCTGCCGGGCAGGCCGCGTGACAGCTGCGGTGGTTGCCAAGGCGCACAGGCTTCATTCGTATCACCTTGAGGCAGCGAGGGGTTCGGGGCGCCGTTGCGCCCCGAACCCCTCGGGCCTGCTCCGCCGGTGTGGCACGGAGTGGGGGTCTCTCGGATCACCCGCAGCGTTGACCGTTGAGGGTGAAGGCGGTTGGTGCCGGATTGGTGCCGCTCCACGTGCCGTTGAAGCCAGTGCTGGTGGACGCGCCGGGGGCGAGTGTGCCGTTCCAACTCATGCTGTCCGCGGTGACGCTCGTTCCGTTCTGTTTCCAGGTGGCCGACCAGCCCTGGCCGACCTTCTGGCCGGTGGTGGAGAAGTCGAAGGCGAGTTTCCAGCCGTCGATCGCGGTGGTGCCGGTGTTCTTGATCGTCACGGTCGCGGTGAAGCCGCCCGGCCAACTGTTCGCCGTGTAGCCGACGGTGCAGCCGACGGTCGGGGCCGTGGGCGCGGTCCGCACGGCCAGGCCGGGCGAGGCCGCCGAGACGTTGCCCGCCGCGTCACGGGCGGTCACCACGAAGGTGTACGGGGTGTCCGGCGTCAGCCCGGTCACCGTGTACGTGGTGCCGGTGGCGGTGCCCACCTTCACGGTGCCGGTGGTGTCGACCCGGTGCACGTCGTAGCCGGTGACGGCGGTGTCGTCGGTGGACGGCGTCCAGGCCAGCGCGACGCTGTCGCCGGTGATCGTGCCGGCGGTCGGCCTGCCCGGGGCGGTGGGCGCCTGGGTGTCGCCGGGGGTGGTGTCACGCGGCAGCACCAGGTGGGTGATCGAGTTGGCCGGGAAGGTGGCCGTGAGGCCGCCGGCGGTCACCGGTTGGTCGGCCTCCCGGACGACGCCGGCGAGGTCCGCACCGCTGTAGCGGTAGACCTGAGCGGTGCTGGCGGAGGCGCCGGTGAGGGCGACTGGGCTGGTCAGGTCGTCGCCGGTCTTGTTGACCACGACCAGGGTGAGCGCCTTGTCGGCGCTGCGCTCGGCGGCGTACACGGCCAGCTTGCCCTGGTCGGCGCTGGTCGCCCGGACGGAGGTCTCGCCGAACGCGCCGCCCTTGCCGTCGTAGTTGCGGTAGATGCGGAAGGCGTTGGCCACGGGCTGGTCGGCCGTGGGCGCGGTCCAGAGGGTGGCCAGGTCGAGCCCTTCGCGGCCGAAGATGCCAAGCACGTCAGCCTGGGCGAGCGCGCCGTTGAGCGACCCGAAGGCGCCCCAGTTGTACTCCGTCATCGCGATCTTCGTGCCCGGGTAGTGCTGGTCGACCAGCTCGCGCAGGCGCGGAATGTACCGGACCGGACTGTTGATCCAGCTCTCGTCCACGTAGGTCGGGTCCCAGAGCTGGCGGGTCGAGCGCAGTCGCAGCGCCTGGGTGTTGGCGTCGCCGGCCGCGTCGCCCAACACGCCGGCCTGCTGCGGGTAGAGGTGGACGTCGAAGTAGTCGAGGATGCGGGTGCCGTGCTGCTGCTCGTACTCGCGCATCCGGTCCAGATACCACGGGCCGAGGTCCTGGCCGCCGTGTGCGGCCTTGTCCGGCGGGTTCGACCAGCAGCCGGTGCGCGAGCAGGTGTCCTGGTCGAGGCCCGAGTAGAGGATCGAGTTCAGGCCCCAGCCAACGGGACCGAGGGTCTTCGCGCCGGGGTCGGCCGCCTTGATCGCGGCGGCGTACTCGTAGGTGCGGTCGCGTAGCTCGTCGTAGCCCAGCCCGGTCGGGCGGACGTCGCGGTGGGTGGAGTGCCACAGGTCCGGCTCGTTGTCCAGGTTGTAGAACTGGACCCCGCCGTCGGCGGCGGCGCCGAACTGCCCCTTCAGGTGGTTGACGAAGTCGGTGGCGTAATCGGGACCGACGGCGACGCTGGTGTCCTCCGGATCGTTGCCGGTGATCGGCGAACCGTCCGGTTTGGTGCCGTTGCCGCAGTCCGGCGCCCAGGTGTCGGTGGACTGCTGGGGGCCGTACTTGGCGACGCTGAAGCCACAGGCCCGCGACCGGTCCTTGGCGATCCAGCCGAGCATCGGCATCGTCATGACCGTGGCGGCGCCGGTGGCCTTGTTCTGCTGCACGAACCGGTCGGTCTCGGAGCCCTGCGGGAGGTCGGCCGGACTCGGGTTGTCGTTGGGGATGTTCTCGAAGTACCAGTCCGACGCGCGGTTGGTGGTGTCGGCCCGGAAGTTGTACCGGGTGGTGGCGTTGCCGCCGTAGCGGTGGACTGGCAGCCGCAGATCACGGGCGAGTGCCTGGTCGGCGAAGTTCATGCCGTAGATGTAGGGGCTGATCGGGTGCCGGGTGGAGGTGGCGTCCACGGCCAGCGCCGGGCCGGCCGCGGCCAGGGCGGGCTCCGGCAGGGCCAGACCACCGAGGGCCGTGGCGAGCACGACCGGGAGTAGAGCTGTGGTGGGTCGCACGAGCATTCCTCTCGATTAGGAGCTCGACGATGGGAGCGCTTCCACAGCGTGGCGCTTTCCTGGCGCTGAGTCAACGCCGCAAGGCTCACTGTGGGCGTGTCGATTCGATTCGACCTGTGCGGGGAGTTGGTACGGCGAGTCGCACCTCTGCTTGCGGCTACACCCAGGCGGCTTCAGGGGGACTCAAGGGTCGACCGACTGCCGGTCGAACGAAGTCAGCCTCTTCACATATATAATGACGCGCATCGATGTCTTGGTTGGTGCGGTCGTGCCGGGACAGCTCGGATCGCGCAGCGCGGAGGCAACGCCGCCGCAGCGGTGCGAGCGGACGCGCCTCAGCGTCGCATGGCCGGGAAGTTCCTGCTGGCCCGACCCCTGTGGTCGGGAACCAGCCATCTTGGAGGATGACGATGCGTAGTTTTCTCGCGGTGTTCAGCGCCGCCCTGATCCTCGGTGCCGCAGTCGGCAGCGTTCCGGCCGGCGCAGCGGGGGCCTCCCCGCCCTCGTGCCCCCGTGGCCTGCTCTTCTGTGAGGACTTCGAGCGACTGCCTCCCGGAGGGCCCAGCACGTTGAACTGGGGCGTCGACACCCGCCACGGCACGCTCACCGTCGAACGTGCCCGCCGTGGCAACCAGGTGCTGCACATCCACACCGTTGACAACGGACGCGCCTTCCTGCGCGTCGACGACTTCGCCGCGCCGGGCAACCACTTCTACGGCCGGATGCGTCTGCGCGTCGATGCCTTCCCCACCGCCCCGGACTGGGCGCACTTCACCCTGGTGGAAGCGACCGGCACCGGCAGCGCCGAGGTCGTCCGCCCGGTCGGTGGCCAGTACGCGCCTACGGTCCCCGGGACCTTCTGGGGGGTCGGTGCCGACGGCGGTCCGACCGGCGACTGGACCAACTGGCGGGAGTCCGCCCCGGTCGCTGAGGACACCTGGCAGTGCGTCGAGTGGGAGCTAGACGCGGCGGACAACCGCGTCGCGGTGTGGATCGATGGCGTGGCGAACCCGGAGCTGACAGCCTCCACGAGCGACCACGGTGGCAACGATGTTCCCTTCGTCCTGCCGACGGTTGACACGGTGAAGATCGGCTGGCAGCTCTACCAGGGCGGCACGACGCCGGGCGAGTTTGACCTCTGGATCGACGACATCGCCCTTTCGAGTAAGCGCCTCGGCTGCTGATCTGGAGCCCCGGTCGGCGCAGCCGTGTGGAGGGCCGCCGCTTGCTGGCCAGGCTGACCACCAGGGCCCGGAAGCCCATGACCGCCATGATCATCAGCAGGGCACTGACCAACCAGGCGGCCATGAGTCAGACCGAGCGCGCGTTGACGTGCGACACGAACTGACCAGATAGAGCACGACGATGGGCGCCGCCAGATGACTGTGCCGACGACGGCGGCAAGGTCCGGTTTGATCGACGTGGTGGCGGCCGCGGCACTGAAGGCGGCGGGACGAGGAAGACCGCGGTAGGCGACTGCTCGGCTGAGAACGATTCCGCTGCGCTGCACGGTCTTGGAGGGGAGGCGAGGGAGACAAGGAGACATGGAGGCAGCGACTACCGAGACGGGTTCCTGGTCGCGTGATCCGTGATCCAGCTGGGCAATCACTGCTCAAGGTTGCATCCAACGTCTAGCAGCTGCCATCGCCCGTGTCACCACCGCCGCCCCCGTCCAGCGGGGGGCTGAGCGGGAAGTCCCCGGCGTCATCGTCCGCCGGACGATGCCGTGATTTCGCGAAGGAAATCAGCGCGAGGACCACCACGGTGACCAGGACTCCAGCAACACCGACGACGCCCACGGCCCGGATCACGGATGCCATCAGCCGAGTGCCTGCTCCGCCGATTGTGGCTCCTTCTGGGCCGGTCCCGCCTCAGGACGGCTGGAACCACGCGACCACTGATGAGTCAGCAAAGCCGCGCCCGTAAGCAGCCAAAGTCCATGAAACGGCAACCAGAGGGTCACGGAGTCGGGTCATCTGCTGGGTGGTCGTAAAGGAACGACTGCGCCGCTGCCTTCATCGCCGCTACCGCTTCCTCTGCCTGGTCATTCGTAACGCCCCATCCGGCGTACAGCTCCAAGAAGCGATCGCCCACCGTTCGCAGCTCTGGCATCCCGGAGCCGCACGCCTGCCAGTAGATCTCGTGGGCCAGGTCCTCGGGGTCACCCTTTCCAGCAACGATGTTCGCTGCTGCCTCACGCATCAGGTGTAGCCGGGCGCCGCTCTCGTCCGGGACCGGACAGCCGAGTTCGTTCATCGCCTGCCGGAACAGGTCAACGGCTTCCCGTGACTGGCCCTTCGAAAGACCAGCGAGCTCACGCAAGCTCGGAGAGTCAACACCTCGGGTGAGAGCGTAAGCAGCCGCCATCGGCAGGTCATCGCCGACCGGCTCATCCATGGCCAGGCGGATGGCAAAGCCGCGCAGCTGTCCCATGCCGAAGAGGCTAGGCGGTGCGCGGATCGTCGGCCAAAGTTCCTGGCTCGCGCGAAGTCCGCGTAGTCCTCCCCGGCGTCCCCGGGGTCGATTGACCCAGCCGGCCGCACGCTCTGCGGACGTGGGCTCGCATCCCTCACGCTCGGTTGTTGCGAGCGTCAGTGATGATCGGCAGGTGATTGACGAGGAGTTCAGCACGCGCGGGGGTGTCGCCTATGTTGACTCTGGTGTGCGGTCGTGGGGCTTGGGTTACCGAAGCAACAAGAACGCCACCTGGCCGTTGGCGCGGCTCCGCGTGGGAACGAGCGACCTCACAGTCACGTCCCTGTTCGGAGAGTTCCGTGTCACCCGCGCGAACCTCGTATCGATCTCCCGATTCGGGCGTGTCCCCGTGCTGGCCGACGGGGTCCGGTTCGTGCGGAACGGCCACGACGGTGCGGTCATCTTCTGGGCGCTTCGTGCTGGCACAGTGGTTGACGAGCTGCAACGCCGAGGCTGGCCGGTGACGGATTCGTCGTAGAGGCCGTCCAGACCGTCACGGGCCTGCCCGGTTACGACCCCCAGCTGGAACTACCGTTGTCCGCTGCCCTCGCGCAGCCCGAGCTTGCCGTCAGAGTCTTCGACCACGTCGCGGCGTCCTTCACGGATCGAGGGATCTCCAGCCCCAGCAACGGCTAAGTGACCATCTGGGTGACAACGGACACCAGCGGCGGCGGACGTCCACTGACGGTCCTGGACAGTTGGAATGCTCGTGCCAGCCCGGGTCGGCCGTGTGTTGGTTGCAGGCCGGGACCCTTGACGCCGCCGGTGCTCCTGGTGGTCAGTACAGCGGGCGGAAGTCCGGGCCGCTGGCGGTTGGGATCAACTCCCAGCCGAAGGCTTCCAACGTGATGTCCGTCCGGGCGCCGAAGCTCTTGAACAAGTCGGCGACAGGACCACCCGGAAGACTGTCGGCGACGGTGGCGAACACCGTGGCCGGGGACGCGTCAAGTTGCTGTGCCACGATCCATGGCAACGCCAGACCCACCATGATGTTCCGGGCATCGTCGGGCTGCACACATCCAGCGAGCCCTGTCGCAAGCAATGAACGGCTTAACAAGCCCGGAGAGCCCTGCCTCAGCGCCAGTGTGGCGAGACGAACGCCATATCGTCCCAGCGCTAGTGAAGTGGAGGGATCAAGGGAATTCACGAACCCTTGATCCATCCGCTGCGGCGCACGGGCGAGGATCGCCTCTGCCAGCGGGTCCTGCTTGCCCGGAATCCTCTCCAGGTTGGGCTTCATCGGGCCAGGATGACAGAACCTGGTCAGCTCCACTGACCCCTGGCTGAGAGCGGCGACGATGCGCTCGGCTCGATCTGGTTCCATGCGACGCAGGTCCAGCAGACCCATGGTCGCGGGATCGGGGCTCCCGGGGGACGCCACGCGGTGCTGACGCAACTCTTCGGTCGGCCGATCGTTGGTGCGACAAGGGGCGGACGGGGGCGGACGATGGCGGCGGAACGCGGCGCCGCACTGCTGCGCCCTCCCGCGAGTTCGGGTCGGGCGACATTCCTGGAACTCTTCTTCGATCTGGCCTTCGTGGTGGCCCTCACCCGGGTTTCGCAACGATTCGCCGGTCTGAGCGATGAGACCGGCTGGGCGCTCGTCGAAGGGTTCGGCCGTACCCTGCTGCTCTTCTTGGCGCTCTGGCTGATCTGGTCACACACCGCCTGGATCACCAGTCGCTACGAACCAGAGCGGTCGCTCATCCAGGCCGTCGTGGTCGGCACCATGTTCGCCGGTCTGGTGATGGCGGTGACGCTGCCCGGGGCAATGGAGGAGCGGGCGCTGCCGTTCGCGGTCGCGTACCTGATGGTGATGGTGGTGCGGCCGCTGGTGGTCGCCGTCGCGTTGCGCGGCCATCCGCGGCGGCTGGTGCCGTATCGGCTTGCCATCTGGGCTTCGGCGAGCGCGCCGCTGTGGCTGTTCGGGGCGTTGGGTCCGGACCGACTTCGCCTGCCGCTGTGGGCTGCCGCCCTCGCTGTCGACTACCTCGCCTGGACGCTGGGCTGGCCGCTGCCGTGGCTTGGGGCCTCCAAGGTCAGCCGTTGGCGGATCGCCGGGACGCACCTTGCCGACCGTTACCAGCAGGTGTTCCTCATCGCGCTCGGTGAGTCCATCCTGGTCATCGGTGTGGTCTTCAGCGGCACGGACTATTCCGAGGTGCGGGCAGCTGCTTTCGCGGTCGCGTTCGTCACCAGCGCGTTGCTGTGGCGGATCTACTTCCACCGGGCCGGTCTGCTGTTGGCCGACGCGTTGGACCGAGCGGGTATGCCCGGCCGGCTGGGGGCAGCGTCGGAACGGACTCATCTGCTGATCGTGCTCAGCGTGCTCGTCACCGCGGTCGGTTACGAGCTGGTGATCGATCATCCGTACGGGCTGCCCCGGCCCAGTTGGCTTCTGTTCGTCGTGGGCGGTCCGGTGCTCTTCCTCTGCGCCCGGATGCGGCTGGAGTACGAGATCTTCGGCCGGGTCTCCCCGTCCCGGGTCCTTGGCGTGGTGGTCCTGCTGCTGTTCACGCCGGCGTTGGCCCGATGGGTCCCGATGGTCGGGTTGAGCGTGGTCGCCGCGGTGCTGGCACTGGTCGCGCTGCTCGACGGGCTGCGGAGTAGAGGACGGCAGGTGGAGGTGCCCGCTTCGCCGATCGGGCGGGAGACACCCAGCGAACGCGACTCCGAGGCGTGAACGCCGGGCGACGCTGCTAGCGGCTGGACTCGGCTGACTGGCGTTCGGAGTTGATGCGCAGGAGCCCTTGGATCCCGCGGAGGAAGGTCTCGGACACCAGTGCGGGGTCGTAGAGGCACCCGGCGGCCATGGCACCGTCGCGGAGCATGACGAAGTGACGTGCGGCGTCATCCGCCGTCTCCTCGTGGACCTGCGCCATCAGCCCGGTGAGCGTGTCCAGGAACCATTGCCGGTGGGCGACGATCTCCTGGTGCACGGGGTGGTCGGTGTCGGGATACTCGGCCGCGGCATTCAGGAAGGCGCACCCGCGGAACCCGGGGGACTGGATGTTTCCGGCGATGGAGCCGGCGACGGCCAGGAGGCGGTCGGCCGGCGAGGAGTCGGCGGCGACGGCCGCCTCGACCGTGTCGCGCTCCATGCGATGAACCTCCCGCAGGTACGCCAGGATGAGGTCGTCCTTGCTGGGGAAATGCCGGTAGAAGGTGGCCCGGGTCACTTTCGCCTCAGCGATGATCCGGTCAACACCGACGGAGTGGATGCCCTCGGCGTAGAAGATCCTGGTTGCCGTGGTGAGGAGCCGGAGTCGCGCCTCTGAAGGCCGGGTGCCGGGTTCGGTGCGCAGCATCCCACCATCTTAGCGACAGAACGTTCGTTCTGTTCGAGCCTCCGCCGAAAGGGTCACCGTGGCGACCGGAAGCAGCGCTCTGCTGGGCTTACCCGACCGTCAGCGAGGTTTGGCTACGGCTGCCGGAGGCATACGGCCGGTGACGGTGTCTCTTCACGCGCGGCCGGACGCTGCCTGCTGGAGCCTGTGCGGCCGCCAACGAAACGCCCTGTCGACATGTCCCCGTCGTCCGGTCTGGGCCAGCACTTCCAGCGAACGGCGGGGCCTCTCGGAAGGAATGCCACGATGAATGCCGCTTCTGACATGTCCGCCCAGGACGCAGGGATGCCCACTGTCGTGCTGGTTCACGGCGCATTCGCCGACGGGTCGAGTTGGAATGGGGTGATCGCTCACCTCAAGGGTCGGGGTTATCCGGTTATCGCCGTCGCGAACCCGCTGCGCGGTGTGCAGAAGGACGCCGCATACGTTCGATCGGTCGTGGACAGCGTGTCCGGCCCGGTCGTGATGGCCGCTCATTCCTACGGCGGATGTGTGATGACCGAGGCTGCGGATGGCGCCTCCAACGTCAAGGCTCTGGTGTATGTCGCCAGCGTGAGCCCGGACGTCGGCGAGAGCGTGGCCGACCTGGTCACCAAGTTTCCGGGAAGTGCGCTCCTCACGTCCGTCAAGATGGTGCCGTTCACCTCCGACGACGGCAGCACGGGGATGGAGCAGTACATCCATCAGGACCAGTTCCCCGCGGTGTTCGCCGCCGACGTCGACCGCGACACCGCCGAGCTGATGGCGGTGACGCAGCGGCCGCCCACCGAGGCCGCCCAGACGGAGAGCGTGACCAAGGCCGCCTGGAAGACGATCCCGTCCTGGACCCTGATCAGCACCCAGGACAAGGGGATTCCGCCGGACCTGCAGCGCTTCCTGGCCAAGCGCGCCGGGTCGACGACGGTCGAGATTGCCGCGTCCCACGCCGTGGCGGTCTCTCAGCCCGGCCCGGTCTCCGATCTGATCGACAGCGCCGCCCGCGCCACCACCAACCGCTAGGTCGTTCGGCCGTGCCCGTTAGGCGCCACAGGGTGCACCCAGCGACCGTGAGGTGCGCCCAACGGCAACGGCACCTCGCGCCGATGACAGGGTGTCGATGACTCACGTACGTTGGCGCGGTGGCCACTTTCTGGACCCTGGGGTGCGACGCCGACGATCCCCAGCGGATCGCCGCTTTCTGGGCGCTGGCCCTCGGCTATGTCAAGGAACCCGGTTTCGACGAGCCCGACAGCGCGTCCATCGTCGACCCGGACGGCCGAGGCCCTGCCATTGCGTTTCTCAGGGTGCCCGAGGCTAAGTCCGCAAAGAATCGTATGCACATCGATATCCGGGTCGCGGGTCCGGGCGCCGGTGACATGGCCGAGCGTGCCCTGTTGATTCGGCGGAAAGTGCCCGACCTGGTTGCCGCGGGCGCGACGGTGGTCCGCGAGGAGTGGTACGGCGATGTCCTCGGGCACGTCGTCATGCTCGACCCCGAGGGCAACGAGTTCTGCGTCGCTTGATCCGTCTTCGGGGCGCATTCCGCCACTGAATCTCGCCCCACCGCATCAACCACACCTTCTGGCCGTACTCGACGGCCGAGATCGACTGCGAGGTCGAAGCCAGCCCATTCGATGGGCTGGCTTTTTCTGCCTGCCCCGTCGCCGTCGCTCTGTCGGGAGGTGGCGCACGTGTGACGGTCGGCGGGGCTGGACGAGCCGGAGCCGGGCCCCTTGCCGCATCACCCCACCAACTAATTGACAGACGTGGATGCCAGGGTCAGACTCTTTATGCGAGAGAGCGCTCTCCGCGCCCGTTCCGGTACCTCCTCCGCCATCGCCGGTCCGCGCTCGACATGCGACCGGGAGCTGGAAGGAATTCGCGATGAACCGTCCTCCGAGAACACTCGGCATCGCCGCCGTGGTGCTCGCCACGCTCGGTCTCCCGCCGACCGTCGGCTTCGCCGACGCAGGTCCGGCTCCGGCCGCGCCGACCGCTTCGCCCGCCCTGGACATGGATCCCGCGATGGTCGCCGCCCTGCGGCGGGATCTGCGCCTCACCGACGTCCAGATCGCCACTCGGGTGCGGGTCGAGGCCACCGCGCCGGCCGTCGAGCGGCGGCTGCGCGAGCGGCTCGGCCCGTCGTTCGCCGGCGCCTGGATTCCGGAGGGCGGCGACCGCCTGACCGTCGCCGTCACCGACACCGCCGCCATCACCGAGGTACGCGCGCAGGGCGCGGACGCGACAGTGGTCTCCCGCAGTGAGAAGCAGCTCAACACCACGCTGGCGGCGCTCGACCGGCACGGGGCCAAGGCCGGCGGAGGCGTCCACGGCTGGTACGTCGACGTTCTCACCAACCGCGTCGTCGTACGAGTGCAGCCCGGTGGTGAGCCGGCTGCCAGGTCGTTCGCCCGGGCCAGCGGCGTCGCCGCCGAAGCCGTCGCCGTCGTCGAGGCCCCCGAAGCACCCCGGCCGCTGTACGACATCCGGGGCGGCGACCAGTACGTGATCAACGGCAACACGCTCTGCTCGGTCGGCTTCGCGGTCGTTGGCGGTTTCGTCAGCGCCGGGCACTGTGGCGGCGTCGGCAGCCCCACCCTCGGCTACAACAACGCCGCACAGGGCAACTTCGCCGGCTCGTCCTTCCCCGGCAACGACTACTCGTGGATCCGCACCAACAGTTCCTGGGCACCCCAGCCGTGGGTCAACAACCACTCCGGCGGCAACGTGACCGTCGCGGGTTCGCAGGACGCCGCGATCGGCAGCTCGGTGTGCCGGTCAGGCCGCACGACCGGCTGGCGCTGCGGCACGATTCTGGGCCGCAACGAGACGATCAACTACGCCCAGGGCGCCGTGTCCGGCCTGACCCGCAGCAACGCCTGCGCCGAGCCCGGGGACTCCGGCGGCTCATGGATCTCGGGAAACCGGGCGCAGGGTGTGACCTCGGGCGGGTCCGGCAACTGCAGCTCCGGCGCCACGATCTGGTTCCAGCCGGTCAACGAGATCCTCAGCACCTACGGGCTCAGTCTGGTCACCACCGGCGGTGGCGGGAGCACCCGCCTGATCAGTAACTGGAACAACAAGTGCGTCGACGTCCCGTCGTCCAACTTCTCCGAGGGCGTACCGCTGCAGACCTGGGGATGCAACGGCACCGCAGCCCAGGCGTGGACCTTCAGCGGCGGGGCGCTGCGGTCGGCGAACAACACGTGCATGGACGTCGCCGGCGGGTCCACCGCCAACGGCGCTGTCGTCCAGCTCTGGTCCTGCAACGGCACCGGCGCCCAGCAGTTCGTTCTGTCGGCGGCCGGTGACCTGGTGAACCCGCAGGCCAACAAGTGCGTCGACATCGACGGCTGGAACGGCAACGACGGCGCACGGTTGATCATCTGGGACTGCGCCGGCACCGCCAACCAGAAGTGGCGCCAAGGCTGACCCCCCAGATTCGGCTTGCCGGACGATCCGGTCGATCGCTGCGGCTCGATGGCGGTCAATCCGCTGGGATTGACGACGCGCTGGATGTACGCGGGGCCAACCGTCAAGTGGTTGGCCCCGTCGCCAGCCCAACCTGCGACACCACGGGCCACTGACCCCGGTGGTCGTGCCTGCTACTCAGCGGTGGTTGCCGATGTTGGCTGCCCACGATCGCACCGGATGGCACCCTGGGCACGTGGACAGGGCAGGGGGCCGGGGGAAGCTGGCATCAGGATTGCGGTGAACGGGCTCTGATGCGTACCGCGTTGATCGTAGGGGCCGCGCTCGCGGCGGCGGTGGTCGTGGACCTGATCTCCGGCGTGCTGGTCCGCCGTGCAGCCCGTGGCCGTTACCAGTGGTTGCTGGAGCCGATGCGGCAAGCCTGTCGGCGCCCGGCGGCAGCGGTCCTGTTGGTGTGGGCGCTGTACTACGCGCTGCCGTTGGGGCCGCTCGGGTGGCAGCGTGATCTGCGGCATGTCGTCCGGGTGGCCTTGATCGTGTCCGGGGCCTGGTTGGTGAACAAGGCGTTGCACGTCGCCGAGGCGGTCGCGTTCAGTCGACTGCCGGGTGACGAGGTCGCCAGCCGCCGGGTCCGCCGGGCCCGGACGCAGATTCGCCCCGTGCGGCGGCTCACCGTCGCCGTCGTCACGATCGTCGCGATCGGCCTGATCCTGATCACCTTTCGGCCGGTACGCCTCTTCGGCGTCTCCGTGCTGACGTCGGCGGGAGTGGTCGGCGCGTTGATCGGTCTGTCCGCCCGTACCGCGCTCGGCAACGCGTTCGCCGGCGTCCAGGTCGCCTTCGCCGACGGTCTGCATGTCGGCGACGTGCTGGTGGTGGACGGCGAGTGGGGCCGGGTTGAGGAGGTGAAGCTGACCAACGTGGTGATCCGGCTCTGGGACGAGCGGATGCTCATCCTGCCGACCACGTACTTCACCGAGCGGCCGTTTCAGAACTGGACCCGGAACGAGTCCAGGGTCGTTGGCAAGATCCAGATCCATGTCGACCACACCGCCGACCTCGACGACCTGCGCCGGGAGGCGCGTCGGCTGGTCGAAGCCTCGCCGCTGTGGGATCGCGGCCAGTGGGTGCTCCAGATGGTCGACTCCACCCCTCAGACGACGGTCATCCAGGTGCAGGCCTCGGCCGCCGACGGCGCCAGCGCGTGGGACCTACGCTGCGACCTGCGCGAGGGACTCGTCGCGTACCTGCGCGACCACCACCCCCAGTGGCTGCCCCGCACGCGCAGTCAGTACCAGCCCTGACCGGCGGGGTGTGCCCGCCTACCTCCTGTTGTGGGATTGCCCGTCTTTCTCGTCCCGCCAGCCATCGGGTTTGGGGTGATAGCCGTAGGCGGCAGCCCGGACCGTCTCCTCGTTTTCCAGGCCGGAGCCGATCGCGCCGCCGACGGTGGCCAACGAGCTGGTGATCCAGGCGAGCGTCAGATAGTCGGTGACGTCGACCGGCCGCTGCAACGTCTGTTCCAGCACGGAGGTGTCGATCAGCAGTGCCCCGACGAGCACCGTTCCCGCGAACAGCACCACGTAGGACAGCGCCGTGGCCAGTGTGAGGGTGAGGATCGTACCCAGGTTGAACAGCCGTGCCAGCTCAGGCGGTGACTCGCGGGATGGTTTCTCCCACAGGTCGTGCGCGATGACCAGCCAGGCCACCAACGCCGTCAGCCCGAGGAGCATGATCACCGCGAGCCGGAGGCCGCCGAGGGCGGCGCCCATCTGCCAGACCGTGTCCGTGGTGAGCGCGAACGCGGCCGTGCCGAACGCCCCGACCAGCAGCTTGGACAGGCCCAGCAGGGCTCGCCCCGGGCGGTTGGCCCGGACCATGCCGGTCAACAGCCGCACCCGGCCGGTGAACCGGGAGGCGACGTAGCTCAGTTCCCCGGCGTCAGCCTCGCCGACCACCCGATGGACGGCGGGAACGCGGCTTGCCAGATCGGCCGGTGCCCAGTGGGCCCGCGGCACCCGCTGGTCCGAGGCATCGGTCAGCAGGCGGCTCACCAGATCCGGAACGGCCGCGCGGGCCGCTCGCAGCTGGTGCAGTCCCAGCGCGGGCAGGGACAGCACCGCGACTCGCCGCCGAGCGGAGGTCTGCGCGACCAGTGGCAGCCGCTCGACATGCAGTGGCAGGTCGGTCAGGCAGATTGCGACGTCCCACTGGTCTTCGGCACGCCGCCGAGCAAGATCGTCGAGCAGCGCCTCGACACCGCCGTCGCGGCGCGGCGCCACCTCGCCCCAGCCTTCCCGGACCGTCCACCGCACGTCGGCGTCCACCCGCTCGACGAGCCCTCCGGTCAGCTCGGCGGTGAGCCGCGCGGCCACCCGGGCCGGGTGATCAGGCGGGGTCGCCACCAGCCCGACGACGATCTGCGGGCGGTGCTTCTCACTGTGGGTCATCGGTGCTCCTGACCGCTAGCCGGGCTCGTCAACGTTCCTCGTTCTGCTGCCATCGGGCGTGCCGGTCCTGTCGGAGGGCTTGGGCTGACGGACGGGTCAGAGTCGGCCGTGCCGCTGAGGCGGAGGCGGGAGGCGGCGTGCTCTCATGACCGAGTGAAGCTGATATCACTGATCCGGGCCGGTGAACGGCAATTCTTGCTCGGCGCAGTGATGTGGATCGTCGGCGCTCCGCTCATGCTCTGTGCCCTCTGGCGGGGGATGCCGACGCTCTACCTGGTGGGTCTGGCACCCATGGCCGTCGGCACCGGCATGGTCGCGAAGAGCCTGCGGCAGGCGACCTCCCGGCCAGCAGCCTGCGACCGTCGAACTCGGTGAAACCCAACTTTCGGTGGGGCCTCTGACGCTTCAGGCGGAGCGCCGTCATCGGTCGGCGATTCACCTTGACCACGAGCAGCCGTAAGTCGTAGCTTACGTTCGTGGCGACTTACCGAATGCATCCGGGTTGGGAAGCGCTGGGCGACCCCAGCCGGCTCGCCATCGTTCAACGCCTTGCCGAGCGGCCCCGCGCCGTGGGGGAGCTGGCAGACGAGCTGCCGATCAGCCGGCCCGCCGTGTCTCAGCACCTCAAGGTGCTCAAGGGCGCCGGCCTGGTCGTCGACCAGGCGCTGGGGACCCGTCGCGTCTACCGGCTGAGCCCGGTTGGGTTGGCCGCCCTGCGGGACCAGCTCGACACGTTCTGGCGCCGGGCGCTGGACGGCTATCAGGACGTCGTCGAAGAGACCGAGGAGAGTTCATGACGCAAGCAGCTACGGCGGTGGTCCGCCGACAGATCGTCGTCAAGGCACCGATCGAGCAGGCCTTCACCGTGTTCACCGAGCGGTTCGGAGACTTCAAGCCCCGCGAGCACACGCTGCTCCACGTTCCGATCGCCGAGACCGTGTTCGAGCCCAGGGTCGGCGGGCACATCTACGACCGGGGCGTCGACGGCAGCGAGTGTCGGTGGGCGCGCATTCTCGCCTTCGAGCCGCCGACCCGGGTCGTCTTCAGTTGGGATATCGGACCGGCCTGGCAGCTCGAAACCGACCTGGACCTGACCAGCGAGGTCGAGGTCATCTTCGTGGTCGAGACTCCGAGTACGACCAGGGTCGAGCTGGAGCACCGGCACCTCGACCGGCACGGGCCTGGCTGGGAATCGATTCGGGACGGGGTCGACGACGAGGCCGGATGGCCTCTCTACCTCGGCCGGTATCACTCGTTCTTTCCGGGATAGCTGACGCACGACCGTGCCGCCGGAGTAGTGCGGCAGAGGAGCACGGTCGGAGGCCGGTTGGACGCGGTCCGGTCGGCCTCCGACCGCCCCAAGGATCGACGGGTCGTCACGAGCAGCAGCCTGGGCAAGACACTTGCTCTAAGCTGCCGACGTGCCGGCGCTGATCGAGATCGTGTCCCTCATCGACGCCGCCCCGGACGTGGTGTTCGACCTGGAACTCGATGTGGACGTGCACGCCGCATCCCTGCGCGGCAGCCAGGAAACGGCCACCACCAGCACCGGGCGACGTCGACTCACGCTCGGAGACGAGGTCACCTTCCGCGCTCGCCATCTGGGTGTGCGCTGGTGCATGACCAGCCGGATCACCGTCCATGAACGACCCCACCGCTTCGTCGACGAGCAGACACGGGGTCCCTTCAGCGAGTTCCGTCACGAGCACCACTTCCAAGGCCTCGACGGCGGCGGAACACGGATGACGGACCGCGTGACCATGCGCGCACCCTTTGGGCCGCTGGGAGCGGTGGTCACCCGGATGCTGGTCGCGCCATATCTGCGACGTCTCCTGAGGCAGCGGGCAGCGCACATCAGGTCCGTGGCGGAAGCCCACGACCGTAGGGCGTAACGCGTGTCGGGCCGGCCCCGAGAGGCTGTCGATCATCCGGAATCCTCACGGACTAGTCTTCGCCGCATGGCTCTGCGACCGGACGAGTTCTACGACCACGCAATCGCCGCTGCCGACAGCGAGCGCCGCCTTCCGTTGGCGCGGATGACAGGTTGGGAGATCAGTCCCTTCGACCCGGACGGGTTGCGCGTGGCGCCGCTGCGCCCGCCGGTCCTCCCGGAGCCCCCGCGGCACGGCGAGGATCCGGCGGACTGCGACGCGTGCCGCGACCGGAACGAGGGCCTCTGGTTGAACGACCACTGGCGGCTGGTCCGGATCCCGGGCGTGGGCGTCCCGCTGGTGCTCATGTTGCATCCCCGCGACCACTACGACATGGCCGACCTGCCGGACGAGCTGGCCGCCGAGCTGGGGCTGTTGAGCACCCGCATCGTTCGTCACATCCAGGCGCTGCCGCACATCTCGCGAGCCCACCTGTACCGCGTCGGAGATGGCGGCGCCCACCTGCACGTCTGGTTCTTCGCCCGGCCCGAAGGGCAGTCCCAGTTGTACGGGTCGTGGCTGGTCATCTGGGACGACCTGCTGCCGGAGTATCCGGCCGACGTCGCGGAGGCCGACGCCGAGATCGTCGCGGAGGCGCTGCTCGCGTCCCACGGAGGCCACCGGCCGCCCAGGGCTTGACGGCCGGCGGGGACGGCACCCGTCGAGAGGGCCGGCGATGGCCGCCCGGCCAGGGGTTGCCGTCGTCCTGCTCAGGAGGACGAGAGCGCTTGCGCGATCATCCGATGGCCCTGGGCCTCGAATGGTTCGTCGCCCACCCGGTGGGCCCAGACGGCTGTGCCGATCGCCGCGCGGACCCGGTCCCGGTGCCACGCGCCCGCATCGCGGGGATCGGTCCCGTACCCGTCGAGGAAGGCCGTTTCGAGGTCCGGGTTGCGGTTGAAGTCCTGGACGGCCAGCCGGGCGAGATCCGTGGACGCGGGACGCATGGCCGTACGGCCGAAGTCGATGATGCCGACGACGCCCTGGTGGACGAGCCAGTTGCGGGGCTGCCAGTCCCCGTGGGTGACCACCAGGGTCGCGGGCGGCGTCGACCAGCTCGCGATCTCGGCGCGTAGGCGTTCCACGGTGGCCGTGGCGATCCGGTGCGGCTGGCGCAGCCACGCCAGTGACTTCTCGTTCTCGCGCCTTTCGTAGTCGTCGTCCACGACGGCATTCTGCGCGTGCAACAACGCCAGTAACTCGCCCGCCTGCCGAAAGGCGGCGGGGTCGTCGGCGTACGTGCTGCCGAGCACCAGGTCACCGGGCAGGTACCGGGTGACGAGGACCTTCGCGTCCGCGCTGCCGTGCACCAGAGCCGGAGCGCGCCCCCTGCTGGTCCAGGGGTGCAACCAGGTGAGGTGGGCATGGAGTTCGCGCTGGATGTGGTGGTCGTCGGCGCCGCCGGCCTTGACGATGAATCGTGATCCGGCGTGGGTCATCTCGACGACGGTGGTCGTCGTCAGGCCCCAACTGTGGTCCCGCTCGACGGACGCGTCCGGCAGCCACTGGTCGACCAGTGCCCGCTGCTGCGAGGAGAGGCTGCCGAGAGCAGAGGTCACGGCCGGAATCATACGACCGAGCGCGGTGGCTCTCCGGGGGATACAGTCAGCCGCCATCAATCCCCCCTGATCGAGGAGAGTCCCATGTCGATCCAGGCATTTCTCTACGTCGTCGCCGTCATCCTCATCGTGCTCGCCGCCCTGCCCCTGCCCACGCGGGGCGTCTCGCTCGCGCTCCTGGGTGCGGCCTGCGCCCTGCTCGCCTACGCCTGGCCGGTGATCACCAACTGACGTGAGGGGTGGGTCGTCGTCGCGGTCGGTGGCCGGCAGTCACACACTGCCGCCCGCCCGCCGCGTGCCATGTCGCGGCGCGGTGCCGCGCGGTGGAGACCAAGCCCTCTCCTCCGGTACGCGGGCTCGCCCTCACACGGCGGTCGCCGCGACGGCGGCATGGGGTCGCTGGTCGCCTTCCCCGGGCCGCTCCAGGCGCTCGACCTCCTGGAAGCCGGCCCGGCTGAGCCGCTCGGAGATCTCGTCCAGGGGCCAGCGGTAGGCGGTCACGACCTTGTGGTCGAAGGCGCCGACCTCGTCGGCGACGAAGACGCCCAGTACCAGAGTTCCGCCCGGGGCGATCGCCCGCCGGAACCCGTTGAGGACGCCGTCCAGCTCCTGCGGCGGCAGATGGATCAGCGAGTACCAGGCGAGGATGCCGTCGAGGGAGCCGCTGGCGACGTCGAGCTTCTCCAGCGACCCGAGCTGGAACTCGACGTCCGGGTGGGCCGCCCGTGCGTGGGCGAGGAACTCGGGCACCAGGTCGATCCCCGCCGCGTCGACGCCCAGCGAACGCAGGTAACCGGTGAGATGGCCGGGGCCACACCCCAGATCGAGCACCCTGCCCGCCCGGGTCGCCAGATGTCGCCCGATGAAGGCGAGGTCGGCTGGGTTCACCTGCTCGCGGCTGCCGAACAGCCCGATGTACAGCTCCGCGACGGACGCGTACGCGTGCCGGACCTTGTCCCTGTCCACCCCGGGACTATACGAGTCACCGGAGTGGGTGCGTAGGCCGTGAAGGTCTACACCCTCGTCGAGGGCCGGCGCTCGGAGGCCCAGATGCGTCGCCTCCGGTCCAAGCCGAAGCCCGACTGAGGTCGCCGCGCGGGCCCGTGCTGGTGCCGGCCGCCAGGCGCTCAGTGTGCCGGTGCCGGTTGCGGTCGCCGATCTTCTCCGGCCGTGGCGCGCCACCAGCGCCGTGACGCCAGTGCGGCCAGCCCGGCGCCGGCGGCGTTGAGCAGGACGTCGTCCACCGAGGACACCCGGTCCAGCCGCAGGACGTACTGGGCGGTCTCGACCAGGACCGAGCAGCCCGCCGCGAGCACCAGGATCCGCGGTACGGACGCCAGCGCTGCGAATCGCAGCGGGGCGAAGAACCCCAGCGCCGCGAACACCAGCAGGTTGCCGACGACCTGGACAGTCGCCGTCAGCGGGCCCCCGTCGGCGACGATCGTCAACAGATCCCGCAGCGGCACCAGGCTCAATCGACCGGGGACGGCCCCGGCCTGGTCGCCCGGCAGCATGATCATCCATACCCACGGGACCGTGCCGTAGACGATGCCGACCTCGGCCAGCGATGTCCGCCACGCCAGCGGCGCGTCGATGTCACTCCGGTGACGTGCCAGGGCCCACACCGCCAGCACGGCAAACGGCAACGCGGCGATCGTGAGGAGGACGACGCCGTTGAACGTGCCGAGCCAGCCGTGCCACCCCGTGATCATGCGACCCCCGCCTCCACTCACACGGAACCTACCCGCCGAGGTCACCACCGGGGAGCGGCAGAGACCGTTTGTCGGACCGACGCGCCGGGCACAGAAAGACCATGGCGAATGAACGGGTCACGTCTGTCGGCGGCTACTTCCTGCGATTCTTCGGCGGGGTGGCCGTCATCCTCGGCATCCTGGGGATCTTCTCCAGTCTGGCCCAGGGCAATCTCGTCGGGATCATCCTCGGCGTCGTCTTCCTTGCCGGCGGGGTGTTCATGCTCAAGCGCTCCGGTGGGGCCAGCCCGGCGCGCGGAACGGCATCCACGCCAGGCGGCGCGCGCTGAGGCCGGCACGAATGCTTCCGACGCGGGTTCGCGGAGGGTTCGTCCGCGTCGGCTCACGGCGGTCGTGTGGGCTCGCAGACCTCGCTGAGCCCACACGACCGACCTGGTTCAGCTACGGGTGGACCACTGCTGGTTGGTGCCACCGTTGCAGGCCCAGAGGATGAGCTTGGTGCCGTTGGAGGTGGCGGCGGCGTTGGCGTCGAGGCAGAGCCCGGACAGCGCGCTGGTGATGGTGCCGTTGGTGTTGACGTTCCACTGCTGGTTGTTCTGACCGTTGCAGTCCCAGATGATCGCCTGGGTGCCGTTGGTGGTGCCCCGGCCGGAGGCGTCGAGGCACTTGTTGCCGTACACCTGGAGTTGCCTGGCGGCGGTGTAGGTCCAGCGTTGCGGCGCGCCGCCGGTGCAGTCCCACAGTTGGGTCTGGGTGCCGTTGGTGGTGCTGCCGTTCGGTACGTCGATGCAGCGGCCGGACTGGCCGCCGACGACCTGGACGTTCTGTTGCGGGTTGCCGCCGCCGGCCGGCGCGTAGGCGGCGGCGTTGATGTTGGCCTGAACGGCGTTCTCGGTGGCCGCCGACGGGTAGCCCGAGGTCAGCACTCCCTCGAAGAAGGTGCCGCGACCGGTGATGCTGTTGTCGCCGCCGATGCCGAGCAGGATGGCACCCTCCTTCTTCATCGGGTGGTAGCCGTTGGGGCGCGGCCCGTCGAAGTAGGTGGTGAGGCTGCCGGACTGGGCGTTGCCGCCCCGGATCGCCCAGTGGTTCGGCTCGCCCTTGACCATGGCCGTGACGAAACGGTGGTTGATGGACGCGATGTTGTTGTAGCCCGCGTTCACCCCGGAGAACAGCCCCCACTCCAGGTCGGCCATGATCCAGGGGCCGCTGCCCGCGCCGTAGCCCCACTGCTTGTTGGCGCCGAAGTAGACGGTCTCCATGATCGCGCGTTCGTCGGCGAGGTTGTTGGTCTGCGCGTTGCCGTAGTCGAAGCAGCACCACTGGTTGTAGTGCGTGCCGTCGACGACCGCGTAGATCCCCTCGGGCTGGTCGCCGGTCGCGACGCCGTTGGTGTTGTTGTTGCGATAGCCGGTGCCGGGCGCGATGTAGACGCCGTACGCCTTCTGCCCGCCGACGGTGACCGGCGCCGCCTTCGCGTCGGCGAGGTTGTCGAACCCGCCGGGAGCGGGGCCGACGAAGTAGCCGGGGGGCGCCTGGGTGAGGCGGTTGTTGCGGCCGGACTGGTCGTAGATGATCGTGATGACGCAGTTGGTGTTGGCGCAGAACGTGTCCTGGGTGGCGGCGTTGGCGTAGCCGCCCTCGCTGAGCACACCGATGTCGCGGGTGGTGTTGTCCGACGATCGTCGGACCTGGTAGAGCGGGCCGTTGTACGCGCCGTACAGCGCGCGGGTGGTGCTGTGCGCGGCCACGCACGGCGTGCCGCCGGTGGCGTAGATGTCGCACGGGCCGGAGACGGCGGCCCGAGCGCTCGGCGCGTCCGAGACGACGTAGGTGCCAGCGCCGGCGACGAGGACCAACAGGGTCCCGGCGGTGGCGAGGAGACGACCCAGACCTCTCTTTACGTTCATCGGATCCTTTCCGCTGTGCGATGGGGTGTGGCGGAGGAATTTACGTCACACGTCATACCTGTGACATTAATGCTCGTCCATGTACTGGCGCTAGTTGGCGTGCGTTGGTCATCGATCGATGAGCCTGAGGACGGATATGCTGATCAGCGGAGCAAGGTGCGTCCCCGTGTCGGGGCAAAAATCGATTCGAGGGCGATTGATGAACATCGGGGAGATCGCTCGCCGGGCCGGGGTGTCCCGCAGCACCGTCTCCTACGTGCTCAGCGGAAAACGCAGCGTGTCGGAGGCGACCCGGCAACGGATCCAGGCGGTCATCGACGAGCTGGACTACCGGCCGAACGCCAGTGCCCGTGCGTTGAAGGAAGGCCGCACCCGCACTCTCGGCCTGGTGATCCCTCCGGCCAGCCAGCGCCTGACCGACATGCAGTTGGGTTTCGTCGCCAGCGTCGTCGAGGCGGCCGCTCGCCACGACCTCGATGTGCTGCTGTCGCCGTCCGGTGGCGACCATGACCGGTCGTTCGAGCGGATCGTCACGGGGCGTCGGGTCGACGGGGTGATCCTGATGGAGATCCGGCTGGAGGACGAGCGGGTGACTCGACTGACCAGGGCCGGCCTGCCGTTCGTCACGATCGGCCGGACGGCCGAACCACACGGCATGAGCTGGATCGACATCGACTACGCCGGGCTGATCGCCCGGTGCGTGCACCACCTGGCCGATCTGGGGCACCGGCAGGTGGCCCTCGTGAACCGCTCCGCCGAGCTGGTGGCCGCGGGCTACGGCCCCAGCCACCGGGCGCTGGCCGGGTTCCGGGCGGCTGCCGCGGAGCGGGGCCTGACCGGCGTGGAGGTCTGCTGCGGCGACGACACGGCCTCCGGTGAGGCGTGCGTCGAGCAACTGCTTGCGACTCACCCGGACGTCACGGCGGTGGCCACCATCAACGAGGCCGCGCTGCCCGGGATGCAGCGCGCGTTGACCGCGGCCGGGTTGTCCGTGCCTGGCGACTTCTCCGTCACGGGCGTCGCCGCCCAGCACTGGGCGGAGGATTTCCGCCCGCCGTTGACCGCCGCCGACGTGCCGATGGTCGAGATGGGCGCCGAGGCGGTGTCGCTGCTGCTGGAGACCATCGCCGAGCGCGGCGCCGTGCCACGGCACCGGCTGTACAACCCGCCCATCTCGTTGCGCTCCAGCACCGGCCCGGTCCGGGCCCGCTGAGTCGACCCGGTCAGCCGCCCGCGGCCCGCCGTTCCTCCTGCGCGGCGGCGAGGATGAGATAGCTGCTGGCAGTCCAGGTGTACGCGCGGTCCCGGAGCCCGGCCCCGGTCTCGGCGTCGAAGTTCTCCGCGAACCCGGACTTCTCGCACAGCGCCAGGAATCGTCGGCTGATGTCGTCGGCCATCCGGCTCTGGCCGGCCCGCCGCAGACCGTCCTCGACCAGGACGGTGGAGGGTGCCCAGATCGGGCCGCGCCAGTAGCCGTCGGCGACGTAGTGGGCCGAATCGGTCGGTTCGGTGGCCAGCCCGTGCGTGGTCAGGTGGGTTTCGACCCCCCGCGCCAGCGCGTCGGCGACCGGTGCCGGCAGGTCGGCCCCGAGTGCGATGGGCATCAGGTCGAGCAGGCTACGGCTGGCCCTGCGTCGCCCGGTGCCGGGGTTGCGGGCGTTGAAGCGTTCGCCGTCCCACAGGTCCCGGAGCAGGGCCGCGCAGATCCGGTCGGCCTCCCGCGACCACGGGTCGGCCGGCTCGCCCAGCTCGGTGGCGAGGTCCGCGAGGCAGCGGAGCTGCGAGACCAGGAACGCGGCGAGGTCGGCTGTCTGGAGCACCCGGTCGGTGTCGAAGGTCGTCGCGTTGTCCCAGCCGCTGTCGTTGCCGTGCTGGTAGTGGGGCAGGTCCTGGCCGGGGGCTCGACGCGCGTCGAGCCAGAACCGGGTCCAGCGGGCCAGCCGGTCGTACGTCTGCGTCAGCGCGGCCCGGTCCGGTGGCTGGGGGAGCCGTCGGCGCAGGTGTCGCAGGGCCCAGCCGTGGATGGGGGGCTTGACGTAGTTGTGCAGGACCTCGGAATGGGTGACCGAGTCGGGCAGCGCGCCGGCCTCGTCCTGGTGGTCGAAGGGCAGGTGGAACTGATGCCAGGCCAGCTCCGGCTCACCGGCGGCCAGGGCGATCGCGTTGAAGCAGTGGTCCCAGCTCCACACCTTGTCCATCCAGTGCTTGGACATCAGGACCGCCGGTCGGGTGACGAAGCCCGCCGGGGCGACGGTGGCCGACCACAGGACGTACGCGGCCAGCTCGGCGGCCGGTGTCTCCGCGCCGCGCCACGGCGCGACCGCGTCGACGAACGCGGCGAACTCCGCGATCCGGTCCCGGCACAACCGCTCGAAGGCGACCGATCCGGCGTACGGGCGGCGGGCGGTCGCGTACTCCTCGATGGCGATCTCCCACGGCTGGTCACCTGGGAGGTCCAGTGACCGGTCGGCGGTGCCGAGCGCCTCCGCCCCATCGGTCCGCGCCAGAGCGCCGGAGAGCACCGTGACCCGGTAGCGGCGACCCGTCTCGTACGAGGTGAACACGTGTGACCCGTCGAGCGGGTCCAGGTACAGGTAGGTGCCGCTGAACGGTGTGAGGGTGCGCGCGGCCGCGGCCACCCGCAGACCGAGCCCTCGGCCCCGGATCCGCAGGGTGTCCGTTCCGTCGTAGACGGCCTCGATCCGGCCGGCGCCGTCGCGCCAGGTCAGCAGCGTGGGTGTGGCGACCACAGTGGTGCCGGGGGCCGTGGGGGCCAGGCGCAGCACGGGATGCAGCCCGGTCTGGTGGGAGACCAGGTGCAGGTCGTCGGCGTACGTCTTCTCGGCTACCACCGGGGAGATGTTGAACCAGGATCCGCGGTAGCTGAAGGGGATGTCCTGGATTGCGAACTCCGGACCGGGCGGGGCGACGGTCATGGGTGGCGGGTGCCTTTCTGTGGTGCGGGTGGTCAGTCCTTGACGGCGCCGGCGGTCACGCCCATCGAGACGTACCGCTGGGCCAGGATCAGCAGCACGGCGGCCGGGACGGACGCGACGACGGCGGTGGCCATGATGGCGTTCCACTGTTGGTTGTTGTTGCCGATGTAGTGGTAGATGCCGAGGGTGATCGGCTGGTGGTCGCCGCCGCCGGCGAGGGTCGAGGCGAAGATGAAGTCCGACCAGGACCACAGGAACGCGAACAGCGACACCGTGACGATCGAGTTGCGACTCACCGGCAGGACGACCGACCAGAAGGTGCGCAGCCGTCCCGCGCCGTCGACCACGGCGGCCTGGAGCAGCTCGTCGGGAATTCCGGACATGAAGGCCGTGAAGATCAGTACGCCGAACGGCACCGCGAGTGTCGTGTCGGCCAGGATCAGGCCGGGCAGCGTGTTCAGGACGCCGAGGGTGAGAAAGATGGCGTAGAAGCCCATCGCCATGATGATTCCCGGGATCATCTGCGCGATCAGCAGCACGAAGCTCAGCGCCGGCCCGCCGGGCGGCCGGAGCTTCGCCAGCGCGTAGCCGGCGGGGGCGGCCAGCGCCACGGTCAGCACCACCGTGCCGAGGCCGACCAGGAAGCTGGTTCCGAGGTACGGCAGTTGCTGGTCGAGCACCGCGCGGTAGCCGTCCAGGGTGCCGTTGGTGGGGAACAGGTGCGGGGGAGTGGCCCGCATGTCCTGGTCCCGGGTGAACGACACGTTGATCATCCAGTAGACGGGGAAGAGCATCAGCCCGGTCAGCACCAGGCCGACACCGGTCTTCCACCAGGCCCGGGGTGTTGACGTGGTCATCGCAGCTGCTGCCTTCGCTCGATCCGGATGTAGACGAGCCCGGCGATCAGGGCCATCACGATGAGCAGGTTGCCGACGGCCGCGCCCGGGCCGAACTCGGGCAGCAGGTTGCCGAAGCCGAGGCGGTACGACCAGGTGGCGAGCGTGGCCGAGGAACCGGTCGGCCCGCCTCGGGTCATGATCCAGATGATGTCGAAGACCTTCAGCGTGTAGACCAGCCCCAGCAGCAGCGTGATGGCGGAGACGGGGCGTAGCAACGGGAAGGTGATCGACCAGAACCGCTGCCACCCGGTCGCGCCGTCGAGCGCGGACGCCTCGTACATCTCGGTGGGGATCGCCTGTAGGCCGCTGTGGAGCACCACCAGGTTGAACGGGATGCCGATCCAGATGTTCGCGATGATCACCGAGGTGAGCGACCAGCCCGGCGAGGTGAGCCAGTTGACCGGGTCGACGCCGACGACACCGAGCGCCGCGTTGACCAGCCCCGAGTCGCTGTTGAGCAGCCACGACCAGGTCGACGCCGACACGATCAGGGGCAGCAGCCACGGTACGAGGATCAACGCCCGCAGCGTTCCCGACAGCGGGAAGTGCTGGTGGAAGAAGAGGGCCAGGGCCATGCCGATGGTGAACTGGAAGGCGAGCGATGCGGCGGTGAAGACCACGGTGTGTGCCAGCGTCGGGCCGAAGGTCGCGTCGGTCAGCACGGTCCGGTAGTTGTCCAGGCCGGCGAAGGGTGCGCCGCCCTGCACGAACGAGCGGACGGTGTACTCGCGCAGGCTCAGCTCGACGTTGCGGTAGAGCGGGTAGGCGTAGAAGGCCAACAGGTAGATGGTCACGGGTGCCAGGAAGCCCCACGCCAGCCATCGGTTGGGCCGGCGGACACGGGACGGGGGAGACCCGGGTGGGGCGGTCTTCGCCGCCTCACCCCGGTCTCGTGCGGTGGTGGAGCTCTGTGTCATCGGGGGCATGGTGTCGGTTCGGCTGTGCTCACCTGGTCGTGGCGGCGGCCTGCGCGGCGCTCAGCGCCTCGCGCGGTGACTTCCCGCCGCTGAGCGCCGCCTGCACCGCGGTCCACAGCGCCTCGGAGATCTTCGGGTACCTCGTGCCGAGGTTGTCACCGGTGCGGCCCTTGGCGGCTCGGACCGCCTCGACCCACACCGTGAGCTTGGGGTCCGCGGCGGCCTGCCGATCCTGGACCGCGGCGACGGGCGCGACGTAGGAGAGCGTGGTGTCGGTGGTGAGGAGGTTGTCGGCGTTGGTCAGGCAGGTGACGAGCTTCTGCGACGTCTCGTACCGGCCGGTGTTCTTCTGCACCGGGATGGAGACGAACTCACCGCCGGTGGGCGCGGGGGCCGGGCCGCCCGCGCTGGCCGGGATCGCGATGGTGCCGTACGAGAAGCCGAGCTTCTCCGCGTTGGCCAGCTGCCAGGTGCCGTTCTCGGCGAACGCGTAGTCGCCGGTGGCGAACTCCTGCCAGCTCGTGGTCTGGGTGTTGTTGATGACGGAGTTGGGGGCGTGGCCCTGCTTGAGCCAGTCCGTCCAGAGCGTCAGCGCGGACACCGCCTGTGGCGAGTCCAGAGCGGTCAGTTGGGCTCCCGATCCCCAGAACCAGGGCAGGAACTGGAAGCTGCCCTCCTCGGTGCCGATCGCCGAGAACGTGATGCCCTTCTTCCCCTTGGCCTTGACCGTGGTCAGCGCCGCGCTCAGGGACGTCCAGTCCGTGATCGTGGCCGGGTCGACGCCGGCGGCGGTCAGCAGATCCTTGTTGTAGTAGAGGGCCAGGGTGTTCGCCCCGATCGGCACCCCGTACGTCCTGCCCTCGCTCTGGCCGGCGCCGAGCAGGTTCTTCTCCATGGCCGAGACGTCCAGCTTGTTGTCGTCGGTGGTGGTGAGAGCGCCGGCCTCGGCCAGTGTCGAGATCACCGGGTTGTCCACGATCAGCACGTCCGGCGAGTTTCCCTGCTGGGCGGCGAGCAGCGCCTTGTTGGTCAGGTCGGTGGTGTCGTAGCCGGTTCGCTCGACCGTCGCACCGGCGGAGGTGCCGCACTTCTTGAGCAGCGCGACCCAGTCGGAGTCGTCGGCGAACTGCGGGTACGGGTCCCAGACGACGTACGCGCCGCCGCCGGCGGGGTCGTCGGCGGACGACGAGCAGGCGCTGCCCGCCGCCGCGGCGAGCGCTGTCACGACGATGGCGGCCAGGCGCCGCCGACGACTGAGTCCTGTCATGTGGTGCCTCACTTCAAGTCGATCGTCAGGTGGGGTGTGCGGGTTGACCGTCGCGGGCCGGACCCAGTCCGACCATGAGGCGAACCGATTCGCCGAATCGGTTCGCCCGAAGATAGGTCTGGCCGCGCCTACGGGTCAAGGGATCGGCCGACGCATCCGGAGTGAGAGCGGAAACGCCAGCTTCATCGCATCTTCACTTCATTGACACAGATCAGTTCCCGGTCCTACGATCCGTGCGAATCGATTCGCAAGTGCTGCCTCCGGAGAGCGTCCCCCGCGCCCCACCAAGGAGCCGCCCGTGAAAACCCCGTCCCGCGGCAGGTCAGACCGCGCCCGTGCGCTCGTCGCCCGACTCGTGGTCGGCCTGCTCGCCGCCGCTGCCGCCGTAACCGTTGTCCCGTCCCCGGCCCAGGCAGCCAACGAGTCGATCAGCGTCGACTTCTCCACCACCAGCGGCACGCCGACCTACCGTGCGTCCGGCTGGATCTACGGCATGACCGAGAACGCCAGCGGCCCGGCCGACCACTTCTACCGAGACGTCAAGTTCCAGTACATGCGCGCCGGTGGCGCGCAGCTTCCCGGCAGCGGCTGGGTCGGTGGCACCTACGACCGGCGGTGGAACTCCACCCTCGCCCAGGCTCGTCGGACCACCGCCCTCGGCGGGCAGTTCATCATCCTGCCGCACGACCTCTGGGGCGCCGACGGTGCCGGCATCTCCCGCTTCCCCGGCGACAACGGCAACTGGACCGACTACGACACCTTCCTGACCCGCCTCGTCAGCGACGTACGGGCGTCCGGGCTGTCCGTGCAGTGGGACATCTGGAACGAACCCAACATCACCATCTTCTGGAACCGCCCGATCTCGCAGTACCTCGAACTGTGGCGCCGCACCTACCAGCGCCTTCGAGCGGAGTTCCCCAGCCAGCTCATCGTCGGGCCGAGTTGCGCCTGCGTGCCGTCGACGTCACACACCTTCTGGAACCAGTACCTGGACTTCGTCCGCTCGACCAACACGGTGCCGGACATCATCAGCTGGCACTCGCTGCCGGGGGACCCGGTCGCCAACGTCGCCGCCGCCAACGCCACGCTCGACCCGCGCGGCATCGCCCACCCGCGGCCGTACCAGATCAACGAGTACGGTGCCCCCGACGAGCAGAACCCGGCCGACGGCGCCTGGTACATCGCGCGCCTGGAGCGGGCCCGGGCGGACGGCCTCCGGGCGAACTGGGCCAGCGGCGGCAGCCTGCACAACGACCTCGGCAACCTGCTGATCCGCAACTCGGCGGGCCAGCACCAGCCCAAGGGCGAGTGGTGGGCCTACCGCTACTACGCCTCCCAGACCGGGCAGATCGCCGCGGTGACCCCCAGCCAGTCCTACGACGCGTACGCCACGAAGGCAGCCGGCGTGGCGAAGGTGCTCATCGGCGGTGGTCGTACCACCGGGAACCTGACCGTCAACCTGCAACGCCTGGACACCACCAGCGGCATCGTGCAGAACAACCAGGTCCGGGTGCTCACCCAGCGCATTCCGCACAACGGCGGCGGCGCCGTGCAGGGGCCGGTCACCGTCTCGAACAGCGTGGTCGGCGTGTCCGGCACCAACGTCACCGTGACCCTGCCGTACACCAACCAGACCGACACCTACACGGTCACCCTGTTGCCGCCGTCGGACGGCAGCTTCCAGTCCGTGGCGGTGGCCCAGCACTCGCAGCAGTGCCTGGACAACCCCAACCTGAGCACCGTCGACGGCACCGTCCAGCAGCAGTTCCACTGCGAGGGTGGTGATCAGCAGCTCTGGAACTTCCGTCCGGTCGCCGGGGTCGCCAACACCTACACGGTGGTCAACCAGCAGAGCGGCAAGTGCCTCGACGTCAGTGGCGTGTCCACCGCCGACGGCGCGGCCGTACACCAGTGGACCTGCCTGAACGGCACCAACCAGCAGTTCACCCTGCGCAAGGTGACCTACTCGGGCAACGACTCGCACGACTACCAACTCGTCGCCCGGCACAGCGGAAAGTGCGTCGACGTCAGCACTGTCTCCACGGCCGCGCGCGCACCGGTCCACCAGTGGACCTGCGTCGGAGCCGGTCAGGGCAGCCCGTTGAACCAGACGTGGCGGGTCCTGGGCCGGTAGGCGTCTCGGGGGAGGTGATGCGCTGGCCGTCGGCCCGCCGGCCAGCGCGTCACCAGAGCCACACATTTATTGACATGAATTCAACAAAGGTCATACGATTCGCTGCGAATCGATTCGCCAGCACCGCCGCCGCGACCACCGCCCTGGCACGTCGACAATCCCCCGCGCTCTCCCGACCTTCGAGGAGCAACCTCGTGCGAACCCCGTCCCCCGGTGGGCCAGGTACAGCCCCCGATCTCATTCCGAGGCGTCATCGCGCCCGAAGCCTGACCGCCCTGGCCGGCGTGCTGGTCGGTGTCCTCGTCGGCATCGGCGCCACCCCCGGTGCCCCCTCGCCGACCGCCGAGGCAGCCGCTGTGGCACCGCTGGCCGCTGCCATCGAGCCGGGGCAGAGCACCCCGATCACCGGTACGGCGTCCGGCCGCTGCCTCGAAGTGCCCAACTCCAGCACCACCAACGGCACCCAGACACAACTGTGGGACTGCAACGGCGCCGCCGGCCAGACCTGGACCTGGACGTCGACCAGACAACTCCAGGTGTACGGCAACAAGTGCCTCGACGCCTCCGGCCGGGGCACCACCAACGGCACCCAGGCGATCATCTGGGACTGCAACGGTCAGAACAACCAGCAGTGGAACGTCAACACCAACGGCACCATCACCGGCGTGCAGTCCGGGCTCTGCCTCGACGCCAACGCCGCCGCCACCGCGAACGGCACGAAGATCATCCTCTGGGCTTGCAACGGCGGCACCAACCAACAGTGGGCCTCGCCGACCACCCCGCCTCCGACCACCCCGCCGACCGGTGCGCGCCCGTGCGACATCTACGCCTCCGGCGGCACCCCGTGCATCGCGGCCCACAGCACGACGCGGGCGCTCTACGAGGCGTACGCCGGCAACCTCTACCAGGTCCGGCGCTCGTCGGACAACACGACCCGCAACATCGGGCTCACCGGCACGGGTGGCACCGCCAACGCGGCGACGCAGGACTCGTTCTGCAGCGGAACGACCTGCGTGATCACCGTCGTCTTCGACCAGTCCGGGCGTGGCAACGACCTCTGGTACCAGGGGTCGAGCGTGGTGCCGGGCTCACCGCAGAGCCGGCCGGCGACCGCGACGTCGGAGTCGCTGACGGTGGGCGGCAACAAGGCGTACTCGCTCTACATCAACCCCGGCAACAGCTACTGGCGCGACGGTCACCTGACCGGAGTGCCGACCGGTGCGGCTCCCGAGGGCATGTACATGGTGACCAGCGGCACGCACGTCAACAGCGGCTGCTGTTTCGACTACGGCAACAGCGAGACGACGAGGAAGGCCGACGCCGCCGGGGCGATGGACGCCATCAACTTCGGCACGCAGTGCTGGTTCGGCGGCTGCTCGGGCACCGGCCCCTGGGTGCAGGCCGACCTGGAGTGGGGCCTCTTCCCCGGCGGGAGCAGCTCCTGGAACCCGAACCAGCGTGCCTTCCCCAGCAAGTTCGTGACCGCGACACTCAAGAACAACGGCGTGAGTCGCTTCGCCATCAAGGGCAGCAACGCCCAGTCCGGCAGCCTCTACACGCTCTGGGACGGCTCGCTCCCGCCGGGATACAGCCCGATGAAGAAGCAGGGCGCGATCATCCTGGGCAGTGGTGGCGACTGCTGCAAGCCTGACGGCGGCGCGAACCTGAGCGCCGGCACCTTCTACGAGGGGGCCATGGTCGCCGGCTATCCGTCCGACGCCACCGAGAACGCGGTGCAGGCCAACGTGGTGACCGCCGGTTACCGCTGACCCTGGCGGCGCGCCAACCGTGCGCCGGTCACCACTGGTCGGTGGCGCGGGCGTCGGGCCCGCGCCACCGGCTCGGACGTGCCGGAGAGCCATATACCTGTGAGGCATAAATATGACTCACAGGTATATGGGCTCTCCGCGCATATGCCCTGGCGTGAGACCTCGCGGGGTCGTGGTGACCGGTGCACGGTCTCGTCGCGGCGACCTCGTCTCAGGCGACCGTGCAGGACGCGCCGTTGAGGGTGACCGCGCTGGGCTTGGCGGTGTTACCGGAGTGCGTGGCCTGGAAGCCGATCGTCACCGACCCGTTGGCGGGGATGCCGGCGTTGTAGGCGACGTTCCTGGCTGTCACCAGCCCGGAGTTCGGGGAGTAGGAGGCGTTCCAACCTGAGGTGATGGTCTGCCCGGCGGGCAGGGTGAAGACCAGGGACCAGCCGTTGACGGCGGTGGTGCCGGTGTTGGTGACGGTGATGTTCTCGGTCAGACCGGTGTTCCAGGCGTTGATGGCGACGGCCACACCGCAGCCGCCGGACGCCGGGGGAGGCGTGGTCGGGGGAGGTGTGGTCGGCGGCGGCGTGCTCGGCGGCGGCGTGGTCGGGTCGGTCAGGCCGAAGAACTGGATGGCGGACGCGGCCATGCCGCCGGAGGGCAGGCTGTGCCCGGCGCCCTGGATGCTGTACGCCTCGACCTGGACGGTGCCGCTGGTGTCGGCGTACCTCCGCCGGTTCCAGTTGGCCTGGGGCGTGTCGGTGGAGGTCGGTGTCTGGCTCAGCCCGAACACGTTGGTCCACTGCTCGATCGTCTCGGTCAACAGCGAGTACGGCACGAGGGTGTCGTTGGTGCCGTGCCACAGCTGCACGCGCGGGCGGGGGCCGGAATGGCCGGGGTGTGCCTGACGCACCGCGTCACCCCACTGCTGCGGGGTCCGGTTCATGGTGCCGCCGGTGCACTGGCTGCTGGTGGGTGGGAAGTCCGCCGCGTTGGCGAAGCAGTTGTACGGCACCCCCATGAACGCAGCGCCGGCCTTGAACAGGTCGGGGTACAGGGCCAGCATGTGGTTGGTCATCATGCCGCCGGACGAGCTGCCGGTGGCGTAGACCCGGTCCGGGTCGGCGGCGTACTGCTGTTGGACGTGCCGGACCATCGAGACGATCGACACCGGGTCGCTGCCACCGCCGCGGCGCTTGGCCGCGTCCGACCAGACGTCGAAGCAGTTGCCGAACCCGGCCTGCTGGGTCGCGGACGGGTAGATCACGATGAACCCGTACCGGTCGGCGAGGCTGGCGAACTCGCTCCCGGAGTAGAAGCCGGGGCCGGACCCGCCGCAGCCGTGCATGGCCACCACGGTGGCCGGCCTGGCCGGGCGGTTGTCCGGCACGTAGACGTGCATGCGCATCCGGCCCGGGTTGTCGCCGAAGCTCGTCACCTCGGTCAGCGACGCCGCGTACGCGGGCCGGACCGCGGGGACCACCAAGCCGGCAGCCACCAGGGCCAGGGCGAGGGCGAGCAGCAGTTTCCTTCTGGTTCTCAACGAACGACTCCTTCGGTTGCCTGTGCGGGCTGGGATTGGCTGCGCGGTCCGCGGGTGCGCCCGACCCCCGCGGATGATCGCGCGATGCCCGCTGTCTGTGGCTCGCCCTGCCCGGCTCCGGACGGCATCGTGTGGCAATTAGTGTTCCCCCGGGACCGACAAGTGTCAATCGACGTGTCTCTATCGATGCCGGCCTCCGCGGCCCGGCTCGACGGCGGCCCGTCTACAGTCGGCACACCGTCCCTGCGGAGCACGGAGCGCCTGTGGCAAGCCCGTTCGACATCGACGAGATCTATCCGGACGACGGAGACCGGCCACTGCGACTGCCCCGGCGGCAGGCGGGCAACTCGCCCCAGGGCGTCGCGGTGACCCTGCTGGCGGACTACACCCTGCGGACTCGGGCGGCCCTCCCGTCCGCCGCCATCGTGGCGCTGCTGGCCGAGACCGGCGTGACCACGGCCGGGGCGCGTACCGCGATCAGCCGGCTGGCCCGACGCGGCGTCCTGGAGGGCAGTCGACTGGGGCGGCGCAGCTCCTACCGGCTCAGCCGGGCCGCCGCCGCCAACCTCTCCGCCGGCGGCCACTGGATCATCACCTCCACCATCGCTGCGGCAGCGTGGGACGGGTGCTGGACGGTCGTCGCCTTCTCGCTGCCCCAGGGGCTGAGCACGCAGCGGCGGGCCCTGCGCGCCCAGCTCCGCTGGCTCGGATACGCGCCGTTGTACGACGGGTTGTGGATCTCGCCCCGAGAGCTGGCCGCTCCCGCTCGGGCTCAGCTCGACCAGCTCACCGACGGTGCCGTCTCGGTGTTCCGCGGACGGCAGGTCCCGCTCGACTCGGCCGGACACCGTGCCCCGATCGAGGCCTGGGACATCGAGGCGATCAGGCGCGGCTACGAGGAGTTCCTCCGGCGCTGGACGCCGCTGGTGTCTCCGGTGGCGTCCGGGGCGGTCGAGGGAGCTGCCGCGGTGCGGGCCCGTACCGAGATCATGGACACCTTCCGCCGCTTTCCCGTCCTCGACCCGCAACTGCCCGTGGAACTCCTCCCGGACGGGTGGCTCAGGCGGCCGGCACGGGAGTTGTTCGCGGCCGTCTACGACGGACTCGCCATACCCGCGGAACGACACGTACGGGCGGTCGTCGCGCGTTTCACCGACGCCGTCGCGCCCGGCATCGAGGCGCACACCACCGCCGACATCCTCGCCGGGCTGCGCGCCGACGCGGACCCGGCGCAGTCGGCACCGGGCAGCCCGGCCACCGGGTGTCCGTGAACCACCAGGAGCCGGCGTACGTCCTCGGCTGACGACTGTGAGCGATAACAGCGTCGCCGTGCGGCAGCACCCCGGCGGAGCGGCTCCGCGGCTCGTCCGCTGGTCGCGTGCTGGCTGAGCACGGCTGCTGCGGGCCGGTTGGTACCGGGCGAAACGCGGCGTTCCGGCAGATCGGCGTGAACGGCTCGTTACGTCTTGACGATCGACATGTTATCGCTCACTCTCGATATAGAGGCCGATCGTTGTGGTGGCTCACCGGGCGAGCCGCACGGGTCGTACCTCCGATCGCGACGTCCCCAGGGCATGCGGACGTCACCTCGGGACCCGGCAGATGCCGGCGGGCCCTCTCGGACCGGGCGCGCTGACGCCTGGCGGCCAGGATGGCCGTCCCGATCATCTGTCCCGAGCGAAGTGGCACATCACCACCACCGATGCAACCACTGAAAAGGAACGACATGAAGCCCATGAGAAAGATGCTGGCGGCGGCGACCCTCGCCGTCGCCCTCACCACCGGTATGACCGTGGCGCTGAACCCCGCAGCAGCCGCTGGCACGACCCTGAAGGCGGCGGCAGCGGAGAAGGGCCGCTACTTCGGTGCCGCTGTCGCGACGGGCAAGCTGTCCACCGGCGCGTACACGACCATCCTGAACCGTGAGTTCAACAGTGTCGTGGCCGAGAACGAGATGAAGTGGGCATCCAACGAGCCGCAGCAGGGCCAGTTCAACCACTCCGGTGGTGATCGTCTGGTCAGCCATGCGCAGGCCAACGGGATGAGCGTGCGGGGTCACACGCTGCTGTGGCACGCACAGCAGCCGGGTTGGGCGCAGGGCATGTCCGGTAGCGCGTTGCGGAACGCGGCGATCAACCACGTCACGCAGGTCGCGACGCACTACCGGGGCAAGATCCATTCGTGGGACGTGGTGAACGAGGCGTTCGCCGACGGTGGGTCGGGGGCGCGTCGTGACTCGAACCTGCAGCGCACGGGTAACGACTGGATCGAGGCGGCCTTCCGCGCTGCGCGGGCGGCGGATCCGGGTGCGAAGTTGTGTTACAACGACTACAACACCGACGGGATCAACGCGAAGTCGACCGGCATCTACAACATGGTGCGTGACTTCAAGTCGCGTGGTGTGCCGATCGACTGTGTGGGGTTCCAGTCGCACCTGGGCACCTCGTTGGCCGGTGACTACCAGGCCAATCTGCAGCGTTTCGCCGACCTTGGCGTGGACGTGCAGATCACCGAGCTGGACGTGATGACCGGCGGCAACCAGGCCAGCATCTTCGGCGCCGTCACCCGCGCCTGCCTGGCCGTGTCGCGCTGCACGGGCATCACCACGTGGGGCGTACGCGACTGCGACTCGTGGCGTGGGTCGGACAACGCTCTGCTGTTCGACTGCAACGGCAACAAAAAGGCCGCGTACACCGCCGTCCTGGACGCCCTCAACGGCGGCTCGACGCCACCCACCACGCCCCCTCCGGGCTCCGGAGTGGACACCAGCGCCTGGTACGTGTTGATCAACCGGAACAGTGGCAAGGCGTTGGACGTGTACGCCTCGGCCACCAGCGACGGGGCGCGGATCAGTCAGTGGTCGCGCAACAACGGGGTGAACCAGCAGTGGCAGTTCGTGGACTCCGGGAGCGGCTACTACCGGGTGAAGTCCCGCAACTCCAGCAAGGTGCTCGACGTCAGCGGCTTCTCCACCGCCGACGGCGGCGCGATCGTGCAGTGGTCCGACCTCAACGGCACGAACCAGCAGTTCCGACTCGCCAATTCGGCCGATGGCTACGTGCGTCTGATCAACCGCAACAGCAACAAGGCCGTCGAGGTGCAGGGCGCGTCCACCGCCGACGGTGGGAACGTTGTCCAGTACGCCGACTGGGGCGGCAACAACCAACAGTGGCAGCTGGTCCGCATCGGATAGTGACCGCCACGTCGTAGGTGGTTACGCAGGCGGTTCGCCCAGCCGGGCGGGCCGCCTGGATCCCCGGGTCGAGGTGCCACCGGCGCGGCCTCCGGTCGCCGTCGACCGACCCGCGTCGACCGCTGCGCAACCGGGCCGGCGTGTCGACGGCAACGTGCGGAACAGCCGTCAGCTATCGACCGCAATCGTTTGACGTATGACGTCTAAGGCGCTAATTTTCACCCGCGGACCACCTGGCTTCCGGGAGCCGGATGCGCACCGGGCAGTCGGCGCGGGCCTGCTGCACGGTCGGTCCGTGTCGTGGCCGAGGACGTGCGCCGGTGGCCGCATCCCCCCGCACCCATCCCCCCAGACGTGCTGACGCCACCACCAGACGCCGGCACACACGCCAGGGCACCCGCGTGCGTCCTGCTTGCGGATGACCCCGATCGAAGGAGTGGACCATGAAGGCCATCGGTGAGGCTCGTCCCGCCTCTCCACGGAGACGTCGCTGGCGGTCAGGGTTGGCCGCAGCGGCGGCCGCGGTCATGGCGGCCACCGCGCTCGTCGCGGTCAACGCGGCCCCCGCGTCGGCGGCGACCGTGGACACCAACGCCTGGTACGTCCTCGTCAACCGCAACAGCGGCAAGGCACTGGACCTGTACGGCTCGGCCACCAACGACGGCGCACGGGTCAGCCAGTGGACCCGGAACAACGGCGCGAACCAGCAGTGGCAGTTCGTCGATTCCGGGGGCGGCTTCTACCGACTGAAGTCCCGGCACTCGGGCAAGGTGCTCGACGTCAGCGGTTTCTCCACCGCCGACGGCGGCGCGATCGTGCAGTGGGCCGACCTCAACGGGACGAACCAGCAGTTCCGGCTGGCCGACTCCGACGGCGGCCACGTCCGGCTGATCAACCGCAACAGCAACAAGGCCGTCGAGGTGCAGGGAGCCTCCACGGCCGACGGTGGCAACATCGTGCAGTACGCCGACTGGGGTGGCAGCAACCAGCAGTGGCAACTCGTCCCCACGGACAGCGGCAACCCGCCGCCGACGGGTGGTAGCGGGTGCGGCAAGGCGCCGACGCTCTCCAGCGGCACGCACACGATCCAGACCAACGGCAAGAGCCGTACCTTCATCCTGCGGGTGCCCACCAACTACAACAACAGCAACCCGTATCGGCTGATCTTCGCGTTCCACTGGCGCGGCGGCACCATGCAGGACATCTCCTCCGGCGGCACCAGCGGGACCCCGTGGTCCTACTACGGGCAGCAGGAGCAGTCGAACAACAGCGCGATCCTGGTCGCACCCCAGGGGTTCGGCAACGGTTGGGGCAACGCCGGCGGTGAGGACATCACCTTCGTCGATGACATGATCACCCGGATCGAGAGCAGCCTCTGCGTCAACCCGAGGCAGCGCTTCGCCCTCGGCTTCAGCTGGGGTGGCGGCATGAGCTATGCCCTCGCCTGCGCACGGCCCACCGTCTTCCGGGCCGTCGCGGTCATCTCCGGCGGGCAGATCAGCGGGTGCAGCGGCGGCACGCAGCCCATCGCGTACTTCGGGCTGCACGGCATCTCGGACAACGTCCTGAGCATCGGTCAGGGGCGGTCGTTGCGGGACACGTTCGTCCGCAACAACGGCTGTGCGGCGCAGAACCCGCCCGAGCCGGGCGCGGGCAGCCGCACCCACATCACGACCACCTACTCGGGCTGCCGGTCCGGTTACCCCGTGCAGTGGGCCGCGTACGACAACGGTCACATGCCCGGCCCGGTGGACGGCACCTACGCCGAGAGCGGCATCACGACCTGGACCAAGGGTGAGATCTGGAGGTTCTTCGCGCAGTTCTCCTGACCCCGGTCGCCGGCCCGGTCGGCGCTGACATGGGCGGTGGCGCCTGCTCCGGTTTCACGGAGCGGGCGCTGCCGCCCTCAGCGTTGGAGACGTACCGGCTTGCCCGAGCCGCTGCGGCGGACCAGCCAGGCCTCGGTGATGTGGGTGAACATCGCCTCGGCGGCGCCCTCGGAGTCGTGGGCGGCGATGCGCTCGTAGATGCGTCGGTGGCCCTTGTTGGATGCCACGCACAGCGAGCGTTCGGTGCGGCCCATGTAGCGCGCGGTGTTGATGACCTGGCTCTCCAGTGCCCGCACGACGCCGCGGGCGATGCGGTTGCCGGATGCCTGCATGATCGTGTCGTGGAAGGCCCGGTCGTGGTCGTGGTACGTGACGTGGTCGTCGACGAGTTCGTCCATCCGGTCCACCATGGCCCGCAGCCGGTCGACGGTCTCGTCGTCGGCGAGGCGGGCGGCGACGTTCGCCATGTCCGACTCCAGCACCCGCCGGGTGACGACGAGGTCGTCGAGGATGGCGAGGCTGTCGTCCTCGGCGATGGTGGCCGCGAGGACGAGCTCGTCGAGCATGTCCCAGTGTGACGGTGGGGTGACCATGGTGCCGGCGCCCTGACGGACCTGCACCAACCCCTTCTCCTGAAGGATCTTGACGGCTTCCCGGACGACGGTCCGGCTCACGGAGAAGGTCTCGCAGAGGATCGGTTCGGGAGGCAGGGACGTGCCGGACGGGTGTACGCCACGGACGATGCGTTGCACGAGTTCGGCGGTGACCGCCCTGGCGAGGTTGGTCGGTCGACGCACCCACGCCGGGGTCACCGGATTGTTCAGGGCTGTCTCCTGCGCTGGCGTCATGTCCCCTCCGAATGACTCGCCGTGGCACGACGTCCGCACCAGTCTACGGCCGAGTATTGACGTCACACGTCATACGAGTTACTTTCCGATCAACATTGGCATGGCGGCCTGTCCGTCGGCCACCCCACGTTCAGAGGGAACAACTGATGAGACAGCGCGCAATATGGTCGGCCGTCCTCGTTGTGGGACTGGCCCTGACCGGCTGCGGAAGTGCCAGCGACTCGGGCAAGTCCAGCGGTGGGTCGGACAGCAAGTTGGTGGTGTGGGACTGGAAGTCCGGCGAGCCGTTCGCCAAATCGTATCTGGACAAGGCGAAGGCCGACTTCAAGAAGAAGCACCCCGACGTCACTGTCGAGTTCGTCGCGCAGCCCTTCGACCAGTACTACACGCTGCTCGGTGCGGCCATCCAGTCCGGCAAGGGCCCGGACGTCATGCTGTTCAACGGTGGTGGCCAGATCCGCGACCGGGTGGACGCGTTGGTGCCGCTCGACGACTACGTGGCCGAGGACAGGCAGCGGTTGGCCGGCTGGGAGGCGTTCGGCAAGGACGGCAAGACCTACGCCGCCCCGGTGACGCTCCAGGGTTACCCGATCTACTACAACAAGGCGATCTACCAGAAGGCGAACCTCGACCCGGCGAGCCCGGCCACCACCTGGGACAAGTTCACCGCCGACTGCGCCGCCATCGCCAAGGCCGGCTCCAAGTGCTTCGCCCTCGGCAACAAGGAGGGCGTCGGCATCCAGTTCTGGCTCTCCAGCATGGGCTCGACCACCCTCACCGCCGCGGAGTACGACGCCTGGATCACCGGCAAGCGCGACTGGAACTCGGCAAACGTCAAGCGGGTCTTCCAGACCTGGAAGGAGACCGGCGACAAGAAGATGAACAGCGACGGGGCCAACTCGACCGCCATGTTCAACGACTCCTTCGCCCTCTTCCAGTCCGGTAAGGCCGCGCACGTCATGGGTCTCATGTCGGACGTGGGGCACTGGCAGGACTTCAACGAGTTCCTCACCCCGGAGAAGCTCGGCGTCATGAAGGCCCCGGTCGTCACCGCCGGCACCACCCCGAGCCTCCCGTACGACGGTGGCATCGGCTACGCGGTCGCCAAGTGGACCAAGGACCCGAAGGTGGCCGCCGACCTGGTGCGCTCCCTGAGTTCGGCCGACGCGTTGAAGGCCTTCTACGCCGACGCCGGCGCGATCGCCGCCGACACCACCATCGACGTGTCGCAGGCCGGGCCGGCCGTCGCCACGCTCGTCAGCGAGCTGAAGAGCGGCAAGCCCGCCCTGCACGTGGCGCTCTCCTCGAAGACGCTGGACCTGATGGGGCGCCTCTCCCAGCAACTGCTCAGCGGGTCGATCACCGTCGACGAGGTGGTGAAGCAGTTGGCCGCTTCCGACCAGGCGGGCTGACCTCGTGCCAATGGGAAACACGCAACCGTCGGTCCGTCCGGCTTCGGCCGGGCGGGCCGGCGGGGCGGCGGTCACCCCCGCCACGCATCGGAGCGGCACACGACCCCGTCGCACCCGTGGTGGCCTGGGGGCCGAGCGCTACGCCCCCTACATCCTGGTCCTTCCGGCCGTCCTGATCATCGTGCTGCTGCGGCTCTACCCGCTGATCCTCGGCGTCAACTTCTCCTTCACCGGCGACGGCGCGCAGAACGGGACGGCTGTCGGTTTCGGCAACTATCGCGAGCTCTTCGCCGACCCGCTGTTCCAGACCGCGCTGAAGAACGTCGGGCTGCTGGTGCTGCTGCTGCCGGTGGCGGTGGCGATCCCCGGGCTGCTCGCGACGTTCATCTACCTGCGGGTGCCGGGTCACCGCTTCTACCGCAGCGTCTACTTCTTTCCCGCGGTGCTCTCACCGGTCATCGTCGGTGCGATCTTCAACCTGCTGCTCGCCTTCGACGGCCCCCTCAACGCCGTCCTCTCCTCGGTCGGTGTCGATCCGATCGACTGGCTCGGTGACCCGGACATCGCGATGTTCATGGTGGTCGGCGTGCACATCTGGGCCACCTTCGGGATGGCCCTGGTGGTGTTCCTCGCCGGCTTCGCCACGCTGGACCCCGCGCTGCTGGACGCGGCCCGGGTGGACGGGGCGTCGCTGCGCCAGGTGGTCTGGCACGTGATCGTCCCGGCCCTCTCGCGCACCATCCAGTTCGTCTTCGTGACCACGATGATCGGGATGCTGACCTCGATGTTCGGCCTCCTCTACATCATGACCAGCGGCGGCCCGGAGGGGTCGACGTACCTACCGGAGTTCTACATCTGGAAGCAGCAGGGCCAGATGAACCGTCCGGCTCTCGCGTCGGCGGCCTCGACGATCCTCTTCATGATCATGCTTGTGGTGGGGCTGTTGCAGATCAAGCTGCTCGAACGTTCCGGAAAGGAGGACTGATGTCTCGCCTCCGCCTGGGACGGTGGCTGATCGCCATCCCCATGTCGCTGCTCGCCCTGGCGACGATCTACCCCCTGCTGTTCACCGCCAACGTCGCGATGAAGACCCGGCGTGACTACATCCTCGACCGGTTCGGCCTGACCGACGCCCTACGCTGGGAGAACATCAGCACGGCGTGGACCAGCGTCGGCATGGGCCGCTACTTCGTCAACTCGCTGTTCGTGGTGACGGTGTCGGTGTTCCTGCTGCTGCTGTTCGGATCGATGGCCGGCTTCGCCCTGAGCCAACTGCGGTTCCGCGGCTCGTCGGCGCTGTTCCTGGGTTGCCTCGCGGGGCTCTTCATCCCGTTCCAGGTGATCATGGTGCCGCTCGCCCGGATCATGGCCGACACCGCGCTCATCGACACGTACCCGGGCCTGATCCTGGTCTACGTGGCCCAGTTCCTGCCCTTCACGGTCTTTCTCATGACGAGTTACTACAAGGGCATCCCGCCAGAGATCGTCGACGCCGCGCGGATTGACGGCAGCACCGTGTACGGCGTGTACCGCCGGATCATGCTGCCGCTGGGCACCCCGGCGCTGCTGTCGGTCGGCATCCTCAACGCCCTGTTCTGCTGGAACGACGTCCTCATGGCGCTGGTGATGATGCCCTCGGCCGAGCACCGGACGCTGATGATCGGGGTGACCTCGTTGCGCGGGCAGTACTCCGACAACATCCCCACCTTCGCCTCCGGGGTGCTGATCGCCGCCATACCCGTCCTGTTGGTCTACCTGTTCCTCCAGCGCCAAATTGCCGACGGTGTAGCCGCCGGTTCCACGAAGGGTTGACATGCGCATCACGGGATATCGGACGCTCACCACGGTCCAGGAATGGGGGCGGCCGGTCGGCGATGCCAACGGCGTCTTCGCCGACGGGGTGGTCCCGGTCTCGATCGTCGTCGTCGACACCGACGAGGGCATCTCGGGAATCGGCCTCGGGCCGCACGTCGAGATCGAGCGGGTCTTCGCCGCCATCGAGGGCGAGGACCCGCGCGCGGTGACGACCCTCTACGACCGCATGTTGCGGCACACCTTCAAGGCGGGCCACGCCGGCCCGGTGTTCGGCACCATCGGTGCTCTCGACACCGCGCTCTGGGACATCAAGGCGCAGGCCGCAGGCGAGCCGTTGTGGCGGCTGCTGGGCGGACGCGACCGGCGGGTTCCCGCCTACGCTTCCGGCCTGGACATCGGGCTGACCGACGACGAGCTCGTCTCCGAGTACGAGGTCTACGCCAGCCACGGTCTGCGGGCCGCCAAGCTCAAGGGTGGCCTCGACATCGAGCGCGACCGGCACCGACTCGGCCTGGTCAGGGACGTCCTGACCGAGGCCGGCCACGGTCGCCGGCCGGGTCTGATGCTCGACGTGAACGAGGCGTGGACCCGAAAGCAGGCCGTTCGGCACGTCTGCGAACTCGAACGCAGCCTGGACCTCATCTGGATCGAGGAGCCCGTCCGACGCTGGGACGCCGAGGGCCACGCCGCGGTGAGCCGAGGAGTGTGTGCGTCGGTCGCCACCGGGGAGAACCTCACCGGGCTCGAGCAGTACCGCCCGCTGATCGCCGCCGGCGCGGTCGACGTCGTCCAGATGGCCGCTGTCTGGGGGGTCACCCACTTCCTGCGGACGTCCGCCCTGGCACACGCCCACGACCTGCCGGTCAGCCCGATCGGCAACAGCCCGGTCGGGCTGCTGCACGCCGCGACCTCGGTGCCGAACCACCTGACCAGCGAGTTGCAGGACCTTCACCGACCGGTCGGGGTCTCCATCGACCTGCACGTCGAGGATGGTGCCTTCGTCCTCGGCGACTCACCCGGGCTGGGCGTCCGGGTCGACGAGGAGCTGATCCGGGCCGCCAACCGCCGCCCGCAGGCGCAGACGGCCGACAGCCCCAACGTCCGGCCCGAGCGGGCCGGCCGTCGGCTGCTGGCCGGGGTCGACGGCATCATCCCCGGCCCCCAGGTGCCCATCGTTTCGCTGAACTCGCACAACGACGTGGCGCCCACCGCGCGGCACTGAGCTGACCACCACATCAACGGGAGCGTGGGTGCACCGCCGCGGCGGTGCACC
>NZ_JAKKFI010000042.1 GCF_022230955.1 Micromonospora cabrerizensis | reverse complement strand
CGCCGGCGAGCGCGGGCGACGCGATCCACTCGGGTTCAAGGAAAACGCGGTATCCAGACCAGCAGGACACCCCGACATCATGAAAACCGAGTCGATCACCCCGCCAGACCACCCGAAGAGGCGAAACCCGACCTCACTGGTAACGGCAGGTGACGAAAAGCCGCGCCAGAATGACGCAGGGTGCCCACGACGGGTTTCCGGGGAGCCCGCCCGGCGCAGGGATCAAGCCTGACCGCCCGGAGCCGGGCGGGCTCCCCGGAAACCCCAACGGCGACCACAGACGACCACAGGCGACCAGCCAGTCTTTCCCGGAAACCCCAACGGCGACCACAGAAGACCAGCAGGCCCCCAGGACAAACCACAAGCGGCCTCAGGCAGCCCGGAGCAGCCTCAGGCTGCCGGCCAGTCCTGAGAGGCAAGACGCGGCGAGACCGCCCCCGGAGGGGCGGCCTCGAGCCACGAGAGGAAACCGGTCACGGTCGATCGCGCCATGGCGATCTCCACCGGTGCGTGGTGACTGGTACAGCGGAGGATCACCCAGTCGGCCGGCATCGAGAGCCGCTCCTGACCTTCGGGCAATCGGCGGCGCTCCACCGCCAGCCCCTTGCGCGACAGCACCCGCTTGGGGCGGATGGCGAAGCTGAACATCCGGTACCAGCGAAGCTCGTCGTCGGCGAACCGACCGAAGCCGGGCGACCAGCCACGGCCGTCGAGCATGGTGGAGACCCGGACACTGAGGCGGATGATGCCACCGCTACGGGTGACCAGAGCCCGCCGGACGAAGAGAATGAAGAGCGCGGCGAGGATGACGACTACGCCGATCCCGAATCCCTCGACGATCTCCATCCCCGGTGTGACTCAGCGGCTCGGTGCGGAAACCGGGGTTGCGCTCTCGGCCAGCACGGTGACACCGTCGGCGCTCACCGAGAGGAAGCCGCCGGCCACCTCGTAGGTGACCTGCTCACCGCCGGCGAGCTTGATGCGCACCTGACCGGGCTCGGCGAGCTGGCCGAGCAGCGGCGCGTGCCCCGGCAGAACACCCAGCTCGCCCTCGGTCGTACGGGCGACGACCATCTCGGCGTCACCCGACCAGACCTTCTCCTCGACGGCGACGAGCTCGACGTGAAGCTGCTGTGCCACGCTGTCTCCTTGCTGCGGCTACGGATTGCCGAAAGTCTAGCCTGACGCCGACGCGCGCCCCACGCGGGTGGGGAGAACCGCGCCCCGGCTACTTGGTCTTGTTCATGAAGTCGGGGTGCTCCAGCAGGAACGGGTCGAGTTGCTCGCTCTTCAGCGCGGCGAAGAAATCCGGGACCCCCTCCTGGAACTGCTCACCCAGGTACTTCTTTCCGTCGTACTTGCCACCACCGGGCAGTTTGATCATCTGGATGGTGTTGGGGCGGATGTCCTTCAGGGCGAGCCCGAAGTCAACCACGCTGTTGCCCCGACCGTTGAAGATCAGTGACTGGCCGGCGGCGCGGAGCACCTTGTCCAACTTGATCGGGTTGGACACCACGTCGGCGCTGAACGCCTGGCCGACCATGGCCTTGACGAACTGCTGCTGGTGGCGCTGGCGGCCGTAGTCGGAGTCCGGAACGCCGTTCTTCGGGTAGCGCTGCCGAACGTAGTCCAGCGCCTGCCAGCCACTCAGGTGCTGGTTGCCCTTCTTGTAGACCGCCTGCGGGCCGACGTAGCCCTCGCCGCGCGTGTTGCCCGGCCGGGCCTTCCCGTCCGGCTGCTTGTGCTCGGACTTCACGTCGCGCTCGATGTACATGTTGACGCCGCCCATGGCGTCGACGATCTTCTGGAAGCCGGTGAAGTTGATGATCGCGCCGGCATCGAACCGCTTGATGCCCGTCACGTTCTGCACCGTGGTGGCCAGCAGCTCGAAGCCCCGGGCGGCATCGGGGTTCGCACCCGGCACCCGGCTGCCGAACGACATGGCAGCGTTGATCTTCGTGGACTCACCCGGGAAGTCGGCCTTCTTGAACGCCGGGATGTGCACGTAGAGGTCGCGCGGCAGAGAGAAGAGGTAGGCCCGGTCCATCGACGCCGGCACGTGCAGCACCATGATCGAGTCGGCCAGCGGCGCCGCCGTCGCCGTACGCGGGTCGATGCCGACCAGCAGGATGTTGAGCGGGCCCTTGATCTCGCTCTTCTTCGCCTGGGCACCGGCCGCCTGGTCACCGAACAGGTCCGCCTTGCCGACCGCCCCCTCGTAGCGGGCCATGAGCACCTCGGTGCCGACCAGCACGGCACCGCTGAGCACGGTCAACACGGTGCCGAAGACCGTGCAGATCCTGGCCCAGCGCGGCACACCCCGCCAGACGGACGACTTGCGGCCACTCTTGCCGGCCTTACCCACGAGTTCTCCGTTCGTTACGCCCCACGTGAGGAAGACGGGCGCACGTCGCCGAAAGGTTGCAAAGCTCAACGCTCTTTCACATAAGCGCGCGGAACGACCGTATCTCGGGTGGCTCGACACTGCCGACCACGAGTAACGGACCGCGACGATGATAGGACGCGAACATGAACAAAAGACTGCCCCGGCATTGCCGGGGCAGTCTTTTGTTGCGGATCCGATCGAGCTGGTCAGTCCTTCATCAGCTCCGCGGCCTTGGCCTCGAGGTCCTCGAGACCGCCGCACATGAAGAAGGCCTGCTCGGGGAAGTGATCGTACTCACCCTCGCTGATCTTCCGGAACGCCTCGATGGTCTCCTTGATCGGGACCGTCGAGCCCGGAACACCGGTGAACTGCTCCGCGGCGTACGTGTTCTGCGAGAGGAAACGCTCGATCCGCCGGGCCCGAGCCACGGTGATCTTGTCTTCCTCGGAGAGCTCCTCGATACCGAGGATGGCGATGATGTCCTGCAGGTCCTTGTAGCGCTGCAGGATCCGCTTGACCTCGGTGGCGACCTGGAAGTGCTCCGGGCCGACGAACTCCGGGGCGAGGATCCGGGACGAGGACGCCAGCGGGTCCACGGCCGGGTAGATGCCCTTGTCGGAGATCGACCGCTCCAGGTTGGTGGTCGCGTCCAGGTGGGCGAACGTGGTGGCCGGGGCGGGGTCGGTGTAGTCGTCCGCCGGCACGTAGATCGCCTGCATCGACGTGATGGCCTGGCCCCGGACGGAGGTGATCCGCTCCTGGAGCTCGCCCATCTCGTCGGCCAGGGTCGGCTGGTAACCCACGGCGCTCGGCATACGGCCGAGCAGGGTGGACACCTCCGAACCGGCCTGGGTGAAGCGGAAGATGTTGTCGATGAAGAGCAGCACCTCCTGCTTCTTCACGTCCCGGAAGTACTCCGCCATGGTCAGCGCGGAGAGCGCCACCCGCAGCCGGGTGCCCGGCGGCTCGTCCATCTGGCCGTAGACCAGCGCGGTCTTGTCGATGACGCCGGACTCGGTCATCTCGGCGATGAGGTCGTTGCCCTCACGGGTGCGCTCACCCACGCCGGCGAAGACCGAGGTGCCACCGAAGTTGCGGGCCACTCGGGTGATCATCTCCTGGATGAGCACCGTCTTGCCCACGCCCGCGCCGCCGAACAGGCCGATCTTGCCGCCCTTGACGTACGGGGCGAGCAGGTCGATGACCTTGATGCCGGTCTCCAGCATCTCCGTCTTCGGCTCCAGGTCGGCGAACGCCGGGGCCTTGCGGTGGATGCCCCACCGGTCGTCGGCCTCGAAGGTCTCGCCCTCCTTGAGGTTGAGCACCTCGCCGATCGCGTTGAACACGTGACCCTTGACCGCGTCGCCCACCGGCACCGTGATCGGCTCGCCGAGGTCACGCACCTCCGCGCCGCGGACCAGGCCGTCCGTCGGCTGCATCGAGATGGCGCGGACCAGGTTGTCACCCAGGTGCTGGGCGACCTCCAGGGTCAGCGTCTTCTCACCGCCGGACAGGGTCACGGTGACGTGCAGGGCGTTGAACAGGGCCGGCATGGCGTCGCGCGGGAACTCGGCGTCGACGACCGGGCCGATGACCCGGACCACGCGACCGGTGGTCTTCTTGGTCTCTACTGGTGCAGTCATCACACTTCACTTCCCGACGCGGCAAGCGCGTTGGCGCCGCCGACGATCTCGCTGATCTCCTGGGTAATACCGGCCTGCCGGGCCGAGTTCATCTCGCGCGTGTACTTCTCGATCATGTCTTCGGCGTTGTCGGTGGCGGACTTCATGGCCCGTCGCCGTGCCGCCGACTCGCTCGCCGCCGACTCGATCAACGCCGCGTAGATCCGCGTGTTGATGTACCTCGGCAGGAGCGCGTCGAGCAGCGCCTCCGCCTCCGGCTCGAACTCGTACGCCGGCAGCAGCCCCTCGGAGCGCGGCCGGTCCTCCACCTGCATCGGACCGATGACCTTGGTAACCGGGTTCTGCGTCATCAGCGAGTGGAACTCGGTGTAGACGATGTGCAACTCGTCGACGCCGAGCACCCCGTCCGCACCGGCGCTGCCGTCGGCGTCGTCCGCACCGGCCGTGAACGCCTTGATCAGCGTCTCACCGACGGCGCGGGCGTCCTCGAACGACGGCTGCTCGCTGAACCCGGTCCAGTTCGCCTCGATCGGCCGGCCGCGGAACCGGTAGAACCCGACGCCCTTACGTCCGATGACGTAGAGCACCGGCTCCTTGCCGTCCGCCTTCAGTCGCGCGATCAGCGACTCGGCCATCCTGATCGCGTTGGAGCTGTAACCGCCGGCCAGGCCACGGTCACTGGTGACCAACAGGACGCCCGCCCGCCGCACCCGCTCGCGCGGGGTGAGCAGCGGGTGGTCGATCCGTGCGTTGGACGCCAGCGCCGTGAGCACACCGGTGATGGCCTGGGCGTACGGCAGGGACGCCTGCACCCGGGCCTGGGCCTTGGCGATCCGGCTCGTCGCCACGAGCTCCATCGCCTTGGTGATCTTCTTCATCGACTTCGCCGAGCGGATCCGTTGACGAAGAACGCGTACCTGGGCCGCCACGGGATCAGCTCTCGGCCGGGCGGTCGGTCGCGCTGTCGCGGAAGCGGGTCACCGTCTCGCGGTTCTCGTCGCCCTCAAGCGGTGCGGCCGGAGCGTCGTTGACCCGACGCTCGTCCTCCTTGTTGAGGAAGACCTGCTTGAACTCGGCGATCGCGCTGTCCAGGGAGCCGATGATGTCGTCGTTCCACTGGTTGTCGGCGATGCCGGCCAGCACACCCTCGTGCTTGTGCCGCAGGTACTGGAGGAACTCCGACTCGAAGCGCCGCACCTCGCCGACCGGGATGTCGTCCAGCTTGCCCTCGACGCCGGACCAGACCGAGACGACCTGCTCCTGCACCGGGAACGGCGAGTAGTTGGGCTGCTTGAGCAGCTCAACGAGGCGGGACCCACGGTTCAGCTGGTTCTGGGAGGCCCGGTCCAGGTCGGAGGCGAAGGCGGCGAACGCCTCCAGCTCGCGGTACTGGGCCAGGTTCAGCCGCAGCGAACCGGCGACCTTCTTCATCGGCTTGACCTGCGCGGCGCCACCGACCCGGGAGACCGAGGTGCCGACGTTGATCGCCGGCCGGACGCCCTGGTTGAACAGGTCCGTCTCCAGGAAGATCTGCCCGTCGGTGATCGAGATGACGTTGGTCGGGATGAAGGCCGAGATGTCGTTGGCCTTCGTCTCGATGATCGGCAGACCGGTCATCGAGCCGCCGCCCAGCTCGTCGGAGAGCTTCGCGCAGCGCTCCAGCAGGCGGGAGTGCAGGTAGAAGACGTCACCCGGGTACGCCTCACGGCCCGGCGGACGACGCAGCAGCAGCGACACGGCCCGGTACGCCTCGGCCTGCTTGCTCAGGTCGTCGAAGACGATCAGGACGTGCTTGCCGCCGTACATCCAGTGCTGCCCGATGGACGAGCCGGTGTACGGGGCGATGTACTTGAAGCCGGCCGGGTCCGACGCCGGGGAGGCGACGATGGTGGTGTATTCCATCGCGCCCGCCTCTTCCAGCTGGCCCTTGATCGAGGCGATCGTGGAGCCCTTCTGGCCGATGGCGACGTAGATGCAGCGAACCTGCTTCTTCGGGTCGCCGGAGCGCCAGTTGTCCCGCTGGTTGAGGATGGCGTCCAGGGCGACCGTGGTCTTGCCGGTCTTCCGGTCACCGATGATGAGCTGCCGCTGACCCCGACCGATCGGGGTCATCGCGTCGATGGCCTTGATACCGGTCTGCAGCGGCTCGAACACCGACTGCCGGGCCATCACGTTCGGAGCCTGCAGCTCCAGCTCGCGGAAGCCCTCGTTGGCGATGTCACCGAGCCCGTCGATCGGCTGGCCGAGCGCGTCGACCACGCGGCCGAGGAAGGCGTCGCCGACCGGTACGGAGAGCACCCGGTCGGTGCGCTTGACGCGCTGCCCCTCCGCCAGCTTGGCGGAGTCACCGAGAACGACGACGCCGATCTCCCGGACGTCGAGGTTCAGCGCCACGCCAAGCGTGCCGTCCTCGAACTCGAGGAGCTCGTTGGTCTTGGTCGAGGGCAGGCCCTCGACGTGGGCGATACCGTCGCCGGTGTCGGCGACGGTGCCGACCTCCTCGCGGGAGACGTCGGACGAGTAGGAGGAGACGTAGCGCTCCAGGGCGCCGCGGATCTCCTCCGTCGAGATGGTCAGCTCGGCCATCCTCTGCTTCCTTAAAATTCAGGGGCCCGGGATACCTAGTACCAACCGGTCCGAATGGCGTCTGTCAATCCGGGCGCTGGGCGGCGGCGCCGCCCCGATGCTGGGCGGCGAGGCCGCTCAGCCGCTGGAGCGGCGAGCCGTTCAGCGCTTCGCGAGCGTGTTGCGGGTCTCGTTGAGGCGGCGCAGGATGGTGCCGTCGTACAGGTCGGAGCCGACCCGGACGCTCACGCCACCCAGGACGGCGGGCTCGACCGTCTGCTTGACGGAGACCTCTCGACCGTATATCGCGGTGAGGCTCGCACCCAGCCGACGCTCGTCCTCGTCACTCAACGGGGCCGCGACGGTCACGTACGCCACCTGCCGGTCACGCCGGTCGGCGGCGAGCTCGACCAGTCGGGTGAGCGCCCCGTTGAAGGAACGTCCCCCGAACCCGCCGAGCGCCGCCTCGACGAGGCGGACGGTGACCGGGCGGGCCTTGTCGGCCAGCAGCTCACGGGCCAGAGTGGCCCGCTGCTCGACCGGGGCGACCGGGTCGGCGAGCACGTTGCTCAGCGCCGACTGACCGGCCACGACCTGACCGAAGCGGAACAGCTCGTCCTCGACCTCGCCCAGCTCGCCGGCCTTGTCGGCGCTGGCGAGCAGCGCCTCCACGCCCAGCCGCTCGGCGCCGTCGAGCAGCTCCGACGGTGCCGACCAACGGCCGGACACCAGGACCACGAGCAGGTCGAGCGCGTCCGCGCCGATCCGTCCGCCCAGCATGTCGCCGAGCAGAGCGCCGCGGTCGTCACCGGAACGGGCCGGCTCGGACAGCGCCCGGCGCAGCCGCGGCTCACGCCGCAGCAGGGTCGCCACGGAGAGGATGGCGTCGGCGGTGGAGGCCACCGCCGACGGCTCCGCGCCGCGGACGTACGCGTCGAGGCGCTCGGCCGCGACCTTGTACGACTCCCGGCTGGCGGCCTGCATCAGCGGGCCCCCGTGCTCTCGAGACCGCTCAGGAACCGGTCGACGGTGCCCTTGCGTCGTGCCTCGTCGGCCAGCGACTCGCCAACGATCTTGCTGGCGAGGTCCACCGCGATCGTGCCGACCTCCGTGCGCAGCTCGCGCACGATGGTGGCCCGCTCGGCGGCGAGCGCGTCCTTGCCCGCCTGGATGACCCGGTCGGACTCCTCGCGCGCCTTGGCGAGGATGTCCTGCCGGATGCCCTCGGCGTCGGCCCGCGCGTCGTCACGGATCTTGGCGGCGTCGGTCCGAGCCTCGGCGAGCTGGGCACGGTACTGCTCGAGCAGCTGGTTCGCCTCGGCCTGGGCGGCCTCGGCGCGCTTGATGCCGCCCTCGATCGCGTCGACCCGAGCCTGGAACGTCTGCTCCATGCGGGGGAAGACGAACTTCATCAGCACGAAGCAGAGCACGGCGAAGGCGACGGACCCAACCACGATCTCCTGCCAGAGCGGGATGATCGGGTTGTGGGTCGACTCACCACCCTCGGCGGCGAGGAAGTACATGGAAGACCTCCCGGTCAGAGGGGCTGGATCAGGCGGCGGAGCCGGCCCAGATGAAGCCGAAGGCGATGCCGAGCAGCGCCAGCGCCTCGATGACGGCGAAGCCGATCCAGACGTACGGCAGGGTCATCCGCGACGACTCCGGCTGGCGGGCGGTCGACTGGATGTAGGCGGCGAAGACCAGGCCGACGCCGATGCCCGGGCCGATGGCGGCGAGACCGTAGCCGATGGCAGCGGTGCTACCGGTGACCTCGGCGAGAACGCTAGCGTCCATTGGTGTGGTTCCTCCTGGTTATCACGCGTGACTCTCACGCGGGACGACAACGGATGGTGCGGGTGGATCAGTGCTCTTCGGCGAGCGCGCCCTGCACGTAGCTGGCGGTGAGGACGGTGAAGACGTAGGCCTGCAGGCAGATCACCAGGAACTCCAGGAAGGTGAGCGCGATGGTCATCACCCACGAGAGCACCGAGATCGGCGCCAACCAGGCGTTGGAGCTCAGAATGGCGAAGCCGCCGAGCGTGAAGACCAGCAGGAGCATGTGACCGGCGAACATGTTCGCGAAGAGACGGACGGCCAGCGAGAACGGCCGGACGATGAAGGTCGAGAAGAGCTCGATCGGGATCAGCAGCGGCAGGATGTACCAGGGTGCCGGCGGGATCAGCGAGTTCTTGAAGTATTTGACGAAGCCGTGCTTCTTGATGCCGATGTAGTTGAACAGCACGTAGCTGATGATCGCGAGGAACGCCGGGAAGGCGATGTGCGAGTTCGGCGAGATCTGGAAGAGCGGAATGATCGCGAACGCGTTCGTCAGCAGCACGAAGCAGAAGAGCGTGGTGAAGTAGGGCGCGAACCGCACACCCGCGTGGCCGATCATGTCGACCGCGATGTTGTTGCGCACGAAGCCGTAGATCGACTCGGCGAACCACTGCTTCTTGGTCGGCACCAGCTGCGGGTTCCGGTAGGTCGCCAGGAAGAAGATGATCAGGACGCCGACCGCGATCCAGACCATCGCCGTGATCTTGGTGAACCAGTACGAGTCGTGCGCACCCCAGGGCAGGATGCTGGGCAGGTAGAAGTCCTCCACCGTGGGTGGGAATGCCGCCTGGCCCGCTGCCAGAACGTTCGCCTGTCCGAACACCGCGTCCCTTCCTAAGTAGGCGTGCCGAGCCGGCGGATGACGAGGATGATTCCCCCGGCCATACCGAGCACGACGCCGATCCCGGTGGCAACGCCGCCGGTGTCGAGCCACTGGTCAATCAGCCAGCCGATGAAACCCCACACGAGCATGCCTCCGATGAGGTAGCTGAGCGCGGTCCAACCCTGACCGGCGCCGGACGGAGTGTCGTCCGGTTCACCGGCGGGACGGGGGGTTTGGTCACCAGCCATGACGGGGCGAACGATATCAGCCGGGAAGACGAGGCTGTGCCTCACCCCCCGCACAACCAACGTTGTGTGGGCTTCTCGTGGGCGCCGTCGTCTGTGGGCACGCTACTCCCCTTCCGCCCGTCGGAAAATGACCGGAGGCCGACACATTGCGGCGCGTCCGCTGGTTGGGACGACCGGCCTACGGGCAGGTCAGCCCTGTGGCCGACGGGCGTGCACCGTGGTCAGCCACCAGATGTGCACCGCCGTCCACACTGCCACCCCGGCGACGATGCCGAGGCAGAGCGGGATCAACCCCCGCCATCCGGTCGACGCCACCGCCACCATCACCACGCCCAGGAGGCTGAACTTCAGCACGTACAGGCCCAGCCCGAGCGGCAGCAGCAGCTGCGGGTTGACCTGGTCGGCCCGGGCCAGCACCACCGTGGTCAGCGTGTAGCTGAGCACCGTGACGCCCACGCCGGCCGCCGCGCCGAGCGCCGACGTCGCGCCCCCGGTCACCCCACCCACCACCGCGGCGACCGCGGCCAACGCCGCCGACGCGGCCAGCAGCACCGGCAGGTGCCGCAGCCGCCACCGCCGGTCGGCGTCGGGCTCGACCACCACGGGCTCAGCCACGGGGGTACGCCGGAAACGTCGCGACCAGCTCGGCCACCTCGGTGCCGAGCCGGGTCAGCTCGTCGGCGCCGCCCGGTGCACCGGGATCGGTGCGTACCGCACGGGCGATCAGTGTGGCCACCTGCCGCATCTCCCCCTCCCGCATGCCCTGGGTGGTGACGCTCGGCGTGCCCACCCGGATGCCGGAGGCCACCATCGGCGGCTGCGGGTCGTACGGGATGGCGTTCTTGTTCAGGGTGATCGAGGCGGCGTCGCAGCGTCGCTCGGCCTCGGCGCCGGTCACGCCCAGCTCCCGCAGGTCGATCAGGGCCAGGTGGGTGTCGGTGCCGCCGGACACCGGGCGCATGCCCTCGTCGGTCAGCCCGGCGGCGAGCGCCTGGGCGTTGGTGACCACCTGCCTGGCGTACGTCTGGAACTCCGGTTGGGCGGCCTCGCGCAGCGCGACCGCCTTGGCCGCGACGGCGTGCATCAGCGGGCCACCCTGGGTGAACGGGAAGACCGCCTTGTCGATGCGCTGGGCCAGCGACTCGCGGCACAGGATCATGCCGCCGCGCGGGCCGCGCAGCACCTTGTGGGTGGTGGCGCAGACGACGTCGGCGTACGGCACCGGGGACGGGATGGCCCGGCCGGCGACCAGGCCGATGAAGTGCGCGGCGTCCACCATCAGGTACGCGCCGACCTCGTCGGCGATCTCCCGGAACCGGGCGAAGTCGATCAGCCGGGGGTACGCGGTGGCGCCACAGATGATCAGCTTGGGGCGGTGCGCCCGCGCCAGGTCGCGTACCTCGTCGTAGTCGATCTGCTCGGTGTCCGGCCGGACGGGGTAGCCGACCGGGTGGAACCACTTGCCGGAGAAGTTCACCCGGCTGCCGTGGGTGAGGTGCCCGCCGTGCGGCAGGTCCATCGCCAGCACCGTGTCACCCGGTTGCACCAGCGCGGCGTACGCGGCCAGGTTGGCGTTCGCACCGGAGTGCGGCTGGAGGTTGGCGTGCTCGGCCCCGAAGAGCTCCTTGGCCCGGGCGATGCCGATCTCCTCGGCACGGTCCACCTCGGCGCAGCCGCCGTAGTAGCGCCGGCCCGGGTAACCCTCGGCGTACTTGTTGGTCAGGGTCGAGCCGAGCGCGGCCAGCACCGCCGGCGAGGTCAGGTTTTCGCTCGCGATGAGCTGAAGGCCGCCCCGCAGCCGGTCCAGCTCGCCGAGGACCACCCCGGCGATCTCCGGGTCGGTGGCCCTGAGCTGCGCGAAATCCGGCCCCCAGAAGGTGCTCGTCTCGGTCTCCACAGCGTACGAGTCTAGGGGGCCGCACACTGGGACCTGTGAGATGCCTCGTCACGGGAGCTACCGGATACATCGGCGGGCGGCTGGCGCCGCTGCTGCTGGCCGACGGGCACACCGTCCGCTGCCTCGCCCGCAAGGCGGTGCGGCTGCGGGATGTGCCCTGGGCCTCGGCCGCCGAGATCGTCGAGGGGGACCTGAGCCGACCGGAGACGCTGCCCGCAGCGTTCGCCGACGTGGACGTCGCCTACTTCCTGGTGCACTCGCTGGGCCGGTCCGACTTCGAGGAGGCCGACCGGACGGCGGCGACCAACTTCGCGGAGGCGGCCCGCGCTGCCGGCGTACGCCGGATCGTCTACCTGGGCGGGCCGGAGCCGGCGTCCGACGCGGAGGTCCCGTCCCCGCACCTGCGGTCCCGGGCCGAGGTGGGCCGGATCCTGCTGGCCAGCGGGGTGCCCACGGCCGTGTTGCGGGCCGCGGTGATCATCGGCTCCGGCTCGGCGTCGTTCGAGATGCTGCGGTACCTGACCGAGCGGCTACCCGCCATGATCACCCCCCGCTGGGTCCGCAACCGGATCCAACCGATCGCGGTCCGCGACGTGCTGCGCTACCTGGCCGGCTGCATCGCGCTTCCGCCGGAGGTCAACCGGGGCTTCGACATCGGCGGGCCGGACGTGCTGACCTTCCTCGACATGATGCAGCGCTACGCCCGGGTGGCCGGGCTGCGCCGACGGATCATCGTGCCGGTCCGCCCGCTCACCCCGTCGCTCTCGTCGCACTGGGTCGGCCTGATCACCCCCGTGCCGAATGCCATCGCCCGCCCCCTGGTGGAGAGCCTGATCCACGAGGCGGTCGCGCACGAGCACGACATCGCCCGGTACGTGCCGGACCCACCCGGCGGGCTGACCGGCTTCGACGAGGCGGTGGCGCTGGCGCTGGCCAAGGTGCGCGACGCCCAGGTGGAGACCCGCTGGTCCACCGCGAGCGGCCCGGACGCGCCCGCCGAGCCGTTGCCCACCGACCCGGAGTGGTCCGGCGGCACCGTCTACACCGACGTACGCGAGAGGTCGGTGGACGCCCCACCGGCAGCGCTGTGGCGGGTCGTGGAGGGCGTCGGCGGCGAACACGGCTGGTACTCGTTCCCGCTCGCCTGGTCGGTCCGGGGCTGGCTGGACCGGCTGGTCGGCGGGGTCGGGCTGCGGCGGGGCCGGCGCGACCCGCACCGCCTCCAGGTCGGCGAGGCGCTGGACTTCTGGCGGGTCGAGGAGATCGTCCCGGGCGAGTTGCTCCGGCTGCGCGCCGAGATGCGGCTGCCCGGCCGGGCCTGGCTGGAGATGCGGGTGCTGCCGGCCGACGACGGCCGCAGCCGCTACCAGCAACGCGCCGTCTTCCTGCCGCGCGGGCTGAGCGGCCACGCCTACTGGGGATCGGTGGCACCCTTCCACGCGGTGGTCTTCGGCGGCATGGCCCGCAACATCGCGCGCAACGCCGAACAGACCCGCTGACCCACGCCGGTCTCAGTTGCCGGTGCGGGCTCCGGTGAGCTGGAGGGCGGTTCGTTCGCTGGGCGGGACGAAGTCGCGTACCGGCTGGTCGCGCAGGGCGACGCTGAGCACCTCGCCGACCGCGTCCACCATCCGGGCCTGCACCGCCTGACCGACCGCGTCCCGGGGATCGTCCGGGTTCGCCGCCATCGAGGCGACCGCCAACTGCGGCGTGAACGCCACGACGGTCTCCGTCTCGTACCGCTCCGAGCTGCCGGTCTTACCCGCCACGGGTCGGCCGAGCTTCGCGCGCAGCCCGGGTGCGGTGGCACCGTCGCAGCGCCCGTACATCGACTGGTCGCCGACCGGGCAGCGCGCCGCATCGGTGGCCGCCCGGGCCACGTCGGGGTCGAGCACCTGCCGGCAGTCCGGCTTGGCGGCGTCGACCGGCCGGCCGCCCGAGTCGGTGATCGAGACCACCGGCAGCGGTGCGCACCAGGTGCCCTCGGCCGCCACCGTGGCGTATGCGGTGGCCAGGTCCAGCGGTGTCGTCGCGGCCACGCCCAGGGTGAACGGGCCCCAGTTCTTCGCGCCGTAGCGGGCCAGATTGGCGTCGGAGTCGGCCCGCAGCACGATGCCGAGCCGCTCGGCCATCTCCACCACCCGGTCGGCGCCCACCTTCTCGGTGAGCCAGGCGAAGTACGTGTTCACCGAGCGGCCGAACGCGCTCCACATGGTGCGGGGGCCGTCCATCGCCGAGGGGCTGGCGTTCGTCGGGCACCAGTGACCGTCGCAGCTCGCCTCCCCGGTGACCGGGAAGCGGGTGAGCAACTGGGTCGGCGCCACGAAGTCGGTCGACAGCGGAAGGCCGGACTCCAGCGCGGCCAGCATGGTGAAGAGCTTGAACGTCGAGCCACCCTGGTACCCCTCGATCGCCCCACCGCCGGCGACGAGCTGGTTGACCGTGTTGGGGCGGTTCTTCTGCCCGACCGGGTTGTCCTTCACGCTGTAGGCACGGTTCACCGACATCGCCAGCACCCGCCCGGTGCCCGGCTGCACCACGGCGGTCGGCACCGCCTCGGCGTCCGTCGGTCGATAGATCTTCAGCACCTGCTCGGTGGTGGCCCGCTGCACCGCCGGGTCCAACGACGACACGATGGAGAACCCGCCCCGGCGCAGCGTGCGCTGCCGCTCGTCGGCCGTCGCGCCGAACGCGGAGTGGCTGCTCCACCAGCGGGTGAACCAGTCGCAGAAGAAGCCCCAGTCGCTGTGCGCCTCGGGCACCCCGGTGCAGTCGTTCGGGGTCTCGCTGGGCTCCAGCTGCAACGGTTCGGCCCGGGCCGCCGCCGCCACGTCCGCCGGCACCTGCCCCGACTCCACCAGCCGCTCCAACACGTACGAGCGTCGGGCCAGCGCGCTGTCCGCGTCACCGTTGATCGGGTCGTCGCTGTCCGGCGAGCGGACCAGACCGGCCAGCAGAGCCGCCTGGGCCAGGGTCAGGTCGGCCGGAGACCGGGAGAAGTAACGCTTGCTGGCCGCCGCGATGCCGTACGCCCCGGCGCCGAAGTAGGCGATGTTGAGGTAGCGGGTGAGGATCTGCTCCTTGTCGAGCTCCCGTTCGAGCGCGAGCGCGTACCGCATCTCCTGGAGCTTGCGCACCGTGGTGACCTCGGTGGCGGCCACCCGCTGCGCCTCGGTCAGCCGGGGGTCGCTGCTGAGCACGTTGCGGACGTACTGCATGGTCAGCGTGGAGGCGCCCTGCCGGGTCCGCCCGTCCCGCTTGTTGACGGTGAACGCGCGCGCCACGCCGCGCAGGTCCACGCCGCTGTGCTGGTAGAACCGGACGTCCTCGGCGGCCACGATCGCCTGGCGCATCACCGGTGCCACCTCGTGCAGCGGCACGTCCACCCGGTCCTCCTGGTAGAAGGAGGTGATCAGGGTGGTGCCGTCGTTGGCGTAGAGGTTGGAGCGTTGGGCGGTCGGTGGCGTCCGGAGTGTGTTCGGCAGCTCCGAGTACGGCGTGGACAGGTTGCTGAAGCCGATCCCGAACGCCAGGGCCGCCGGCAGGGCGGCTGCGGCCAGCACCAACCCGGCCAGCACTCCGGCGATCACCACGGTCAGCAGTTTGTCGAGATGGGCCCGGATCATCAGCTCTCCCCGCAGGAGCCGGTCACGCTAGGACCCGTTCAGGATGACCCGGAATGCCCCTTTCGCCCCTGCTTTTCCCCAAACCCGGAGGAAACTCGCACCAGGGCTCAGGGCAGCAGCGCGCCCGCCAGCGGGTGCACCGTCTCCTCGATCTCGTCGGCGACCCGGCTGAAGCACTGGTCACCACGACCCCACGGGTCGTCCAGATCATCGGTGGGCAACGCCGAGGCGCCCAACCGGGCGTCGTGGGCCGCCGCCACCAGAGCCACACCCCGGGCGTACACGGCCTCCGGGCTGGCATCACCCGGCGGCAGCACGGTGGCGTCCACCGCGGCCAGCAGGCGGCCGAACTCACCCAGCACGAACGTGCGAGCCGCCGCGTCCGGGCGAAGCGCCACCACGTACTCCTGCTGGTCTGCCGTGGCGGTCAGGACCAGGTCGGCGGCGTCGATGTGGTCCGAGCGCAGCTTGCGGGCGGCGAACCCCTCGACGTCCCCGCCCCGGCCGGTCACCTGCCGCGCCGCCGGCGGGTTCATCTCCTCGCCCGCGTGCCAACCACCCGTCCCGGCGCTGTGGCTGTGCACCAGCTCCTCGGCCAGGGCCGGCTCCTCCGCACGCCGCGTCAACCGCTCCCGCACCGCCAGGGCGAGCAGCCGCTCCGCCATCGGCGAGCGACAGATGTTGCCCATGCAGACGTGCAGAACCGTGAACGGGGGCACTCAGACCGCCCGACCGTCGATGAGGTCCGGTACGACGTCGCGCAGCTTCTCCAACGGGATCGCCCCCGCCCGCAGCAGCTGCGGCACCTCACCGGTCAGGTCCACGATCGTGCTGGGCACCGGGTCCGGGCAGGGCCCGGCCTCCAGGTAGGCCCGCACCGAGTAGCTGAGCTGGTCACGCGCCTCCTCGGCGGTCACCGCCGCGGGCTGGCCGGTCTTGTTGGCCGACGAGACCGCCATCGGGCCGGTCTCACGCAGCACCTCCAGCGCCACCGGGTGCAGTGGCATCCGCACCGCCACCGTGCCCGTCTTGTCGCCCAGATCCCACTGGAGGCTCGGCGAGTGCTCGATGACGATCGTCAGGGCACCCGGCCAGAACGCCTCCACGAGATCCCGTGCGGCGGTGGGCAGCGAGAACACCAACCCGTCCAGGGTGTGCCGCGAGCCGATCAGCACCGGCGGCGGCATCTGCCGACCCCGGCCCTTGGCATCGAGCAGCGCCTTGACCGCGTACGGGGTGAACGCGTCCGCGCCGATCCCGTACACGGTGTCCGTCGGAAGGACGACCAGCTCGCCGTTCTTGACCGCCTCGATCGCCGCAGCGATGCCGCGGTCCCGATCGGCGGGCGACCGGCAGTCGTAGAGCATCACGGGGAGTCAGTCTGCCACGCCGCCCCGATCGGGGCGTGCTGGCCGTCCGCCCGTCGGGACGCGGTGGCGAAGCGGGGGCGTCCGGCGAGGTCCCGATGCTCCGTGACAGCGTCGAACCCGCCCTGCCCGGCGAGCAGCCCGGGCACCGCCGCGCCGTGCGTGTCGTCGTGCTCGACCCCGAACGCGCCGCCGGGGCGCAGCAGCGCCGCCGCCCGGCCGACGACCGGCCGGATCACCGCCAGACCGTCCGCGCCGCCGAAGACCGCCTCCGCCGGGTCGTGCCCGGCCACCTCCGGCGGGACCACGACGTCGTCCGGCACGTACGGCGGGTTGCAGAGCAGCACGTCCACCCGGCCCACCAGATCCGCCAGCAGATCCGGCGCGGTCACGTCGGCCTCCACCACCTCGATCGGCCGGTCCCCCGCCGCGGCCCGCTCCGCCGCGTTGCGCCGCAACCAGGCCAGCGCCGCCGGGGACCGCTCCACCGCGATCACCCGCGCCCCCGGCAGCTCCTGGGCCACCGCCAGGGCGATCGCGCCCGAGCCGCTGCACAGGTCGACCACCACCGGGTCGCGCCGGCCCTGGGCCTGCTCGACGCCCCACCCGGCCAGCAACTCGGTCTCCGGCCGGGGCACGAAGACACCCGGGCCGACCAGCAGCTCCAGGTGCCGGAACCCGGCCCGACCGGTCAGGTGCTGCAACGGCTCCCGCCCGGCGCGACGACGCGTCAGCTCGTCGAGCCGCCCGAGCTGGTCGTCGCTGAGGTCGTCGGCGAGCGCCAACCGACCCCGGGGCACCCCGAGCACGTACGCCGCCAGCACCTCGGCCTCCACCCGGGCCGAACCAACCCCCGCGGCGGCGAGCACACGGGCCGATCGGGCGACCGCGGCGGACGGACGGAGGGGGCCTGTCCCTTCGGGGGGGTGTTGCGGCAGAGTACTCACGACATAATCATGAAGCGTCGCGGGCGACGTGACGAACAGGTGCGCCCAGGCGCACGGCAGGAGGTTGGCGGGTGGGCTGGCTCGACCGGGTCGATGACCAGGTTGATGTCCTCACGCACGCCCGGGCACTGCAGGAGGCCAGCCGTTCCGCGGAGTCGTACGTCCTGCTGGAACGTGTGATCCGCACCACGACCGACCCGGCCGCCCGAGCGGACGCGCTGGTGCAGCGCCTCTCCGCGCTGATCAATCTCGGTCGGACGGCGGAGTTCACCCGGGCCATCGAGGAGGCGTCGGCGGCGGTCCGCGACCTCGCCGAGCCGTACCTGCACGGGCACCTCAACGCGCTGGCCGCGCTCGCCGCCCACCACCAGGGCGCACTGGACCGCTGCGTCATGCACCTCGTCCGAGCCGCCCGCGCCCTGGGCGCGGTGGAGGACCCGGACCGGGACACCGCCTGGGGCTGGCACGACCTGGCGATGGCCTACAGCTACCTCAGCTTCCACGGTTACGCCCTCGGCGCCATCGAGCGGGCCCGGCAGCTCGGGCTGACCGCCGGCATCCCCGAGGAGACGTTCGCCGCGCCGGGCATCCGGCTGCGCAACGCGGTGGCACTGGACCACAACGGCGACAGCGACGGCTGCCTGCGGGTGCTCCGGGACGTGGCCGCCGACCTGGCCCGCTTCGTGCGCACCGGTCGGGCCGGCCAGCTCCGCCCGAGCAGCCTCGCCGCGTACGGCTACGCGGCGGCCCGGCAGGCCGCGCTCGGCGACCAGGTGGAGACAGCCGGGGACGCCGAGCCGGCCCGGTTGATCAGCCACGGCGGCGACAGTGCCCGCGCCCGCGACATGCGACAGCTCGGGCAGGTGTGCCTCGCCGTTGCCGCCGGACGGCCGATCGAGGCGGTCACCCGGTTGGACACCGTCCAGGTGTCCAACGAGACGCTCGGGGCGGCCGAGCCGGCCCGCCTGCGCAGCATCGCGCTGACCCGTGCCGGAGACCACCTGGCGGCGCACCGGGCCGACCGGTTGGCGTTCCGGCTCGCCGCCCAACGCAACGACCGGCTGCGGGACGTCTACATCGACGGCATCGCCGCCCGCATCGACCACGAGGAGATGCGCCGCGAGGCGGCGCGGTTCGAGGGCGAGGCGTTGACCGACCCGCTCACCGGGCTGCCCAACCGACGGCGGCTGGAGCGGTACATCACCGCCGTGGTCACTAGGGGCGAGCGGGTGGTGATCGGCGTCTGCGACCTGGACGGCTTCAAGGCGGTCAACACCCGGCACGGGCACCACTCCGGCGACCTGGTGCTCCAACGCATCGCCGGGGTGATCAACCGGGTGATGCGCCGGGGCGACTTCGTGGCCCGCTACGGCGGTGACGAGTTCGTCGTGGTGCTGCCGGACACCGGCATGGCCGAGGCCGCCGAGGTGGCCCGCCGGATCGAGGCCGCCGTCCGGCTCGAAGACTGGGAGTCGCTGGTCCCGGGCACGCCGGTCGGGGTGAGCATCGGCTTCGCGGAGGTCTCCGGCGGCAGCGGGTTGCGCGACGCGCTCAGCGTCGCCTTCGAGCTGGCCGACCGGGAGATGCTGCGCGCCAAGTCCCGCCCCCGCGCAAGCTGACCCGGGGCGCGGCGTTCAGCGGCGGGTCAGTTCGGTGTCGCCGGCCAGTCGGGCGGCGCGGTCGGCCTCGGTGAGGGCGTCCAGCACCCCGTCCAGCTCGCCGGCGAGCGCCAGGTCCAGGTTGTACGCCGTGTAGCCGATCCGGTGATCGGTGATCCGGTTCTGCGGGTAGTTGTAGGTGCGGATCCGCTCCGAGCGGTCCACGGTGCGCACCTGGGCCTTCCGGGCGTCCGAGGCAGCGGCGTCGGCCTGTTCCTGGGCGGCGGCCAGCAGCCGGGCCCGCATGATCCGCATCGCCTGCTCCCGGTTCTGCAACTGGGACTTCTCGTTCTGGCAGGAGACGACGATGCCGGTCGGCAGGTGGGTGATCCGCACCGCCGAGTCGGTGGTGTTGACCGACTGGCCACCCGGGCCGGACGAGCGGAACACGTCGATACGCAGGTCGTTCGCGTCGATGGTGACGTCGACGTCCTCGGCCTCCGGCAGCACCAGCACCCCGGCGGCGGAGGTGTGGATCCGGCCCTGCGACTCGGTGACCGGGACCCGCTGCACGCGGTGCACGCCACCCTCCCACTTGAGCCGCGACCAGACGCCGCTCCCGCCCTCCGGCACACCCTTGGTCTTGATGGCGAGCGAGACGTCCTTGACCCCGCCGAGGTCGGAGTCCTGCGCGTCGATCACCTCGGTGACCCAGCCGTGCCGCTCGGCGTAGCGGGTGTACATCCGCAGCAGATCGCCGGCGAACAGCGCCGACTCCTCACCACCCTCGCCGGCCTTGATCTCGACGATCACGTCCTTGGCGTCGTGCGGGTCGCGCGGGATGAGCAGCTCGGCGAGGCGTTCCTCCAGCGCCGGCAGGGTCGCGGCGATCGACTCGGCCTCGCTGGCGAAGGACGGGTCCTCGGCGGCCAGCTCGCGGGCCGCCACCAGGTCGGCACGGGCCTGTTCCAGCTCGTCGGCGGCCTTGTGCAGCGGCACCAGCTCGGCGTACCGGCGGCCGACCCTGCGCGCGGTCGCCTGGTCGGCGTGGATGGCTGGGTCGGCCAGCCGCTTCTCCAGCTCCGCGTACTCGTCGAGGAGGCCGGCCAGACGCTCGCTGCTCATGCTGCGGATGCTCCTTCGACGGTGCGCGCCGGGAGAGCCGGGAGGCCGGCGGCCGGGCGGAAACGGGGGAAAACGCGGACGGCGCCCGCGTCCGGTCGAAAACCGGACGCGGGCGCCGAACGTGGAACTACTTGGCCTTCTTGGCCTGAACCTTGGCGTACTTCTGCTGGAACTTCGCGACCCGGCCGGCGGTGTCGAGAACGCGCTGCTTACCGGTGTAGAACGGGTGGCAGGCGCTGCAGGTCTCGGCGTGGATCGCCCCGCCCTTGGCGGTGCTGCGGGTCGTGAACGTGTTGCCACAGGAGCAGCTGACCTCGGTGGTCACGTACTCCGGGTGGATGTTTGCCTTCATCGCCTCGGTCCTCTCGTTGGTGGTCGCCGGGTCGCCGTCATCGCTCGTCGCGCCGTACACGACGGGCTCGGGCGTGAACCGGAACCGGTGGCCGATTGACCAGTGTGCCATGGGCCTGAGCCGACCCGGTAGTCGGGCCACACACCTCGTCCGGCATCGTCAACACGTGTCTCCCCATCCGCATTCCCGCCGCCCGACGGGGCATTCGCCGACCCGGCGGGCCGCCGCCGGGTACCCCGCCGGGGGTACGCCCGCCGAGCCGGAGGTGCGACGCCGATGACCCGCCTGATCGCCACCCGGGGACTGCCCGCCTCGGGCAAGACGACGTTCGCCCGCACGCTCCAGCCGTCCGTCGTCCGGGTCAACCGGGACGACCTGCGCCGGATGCTGCACGGCGAGCGGCTCTTCACGCAGTGGGCCGAGGCCCAGGTGACCGTCGTGCAGCGGGCCCAGGTCGAGGCGTTGCTGCGGGCCCGGGCGGACGTCTGCGTGGACGACACCAACCTGCGCTCGCGGACGCTGCGTGACTGGGCGGAGCTGGCCGCCCGTCACGGCGCGGACTTCGAGGTGCACGACTTCACCGACGTGCCGCTGGACGAGTGCCTGCGCCGCGACGCCGCCCGCCCGGAGGCCGAACAGGTCGGGGCCGAGGCGATCCGTCGACTGCACGAGCGGTACCTGGAGGGGCGGACCCTGCCGTTGCCGGTGCCGCAGGCCCGCACCGGACGCCCCGCCGCGGTGCACCCACCGTCGGCCGAGCCACCGGAGATCGTCCTGGTGGACATCGACGGCACCGTCGCGCTGGCCGTGTCCCGCAGCCCGTACGACATGACCCGGGTGGGCGAGGACGAGCCGAACACGGCGGTGATCGCGGCGGTCCGGGCGATGCACGCGGCCGGGTACGGGGTGGTGTTCTGCTCCGGGAGGGACGCCTCCGCCCGCGCGGCCACCGAGGCGTGGCTGGCCCGCCACGTCCGGGTCCCCTACCTCGGCCTGCACCTGCGTGCCGTCGGCGACTCCCGGAAGGACTCGATCGTGAAGCGGGAGATCTACGACCGGGAGATCCGGGACCGTTACCGGGTGGCCGGCGTCTTCGACGACCGTGTCCAGGTGGTCCAGATGTGGCGGGCCCTCGGCCTGACCGTCTTCCAGGTGGCCGACGGCGACTTCTGAGGTGTGTCCGGACGGGCCCCGCGCGTGGGGGCCCGTCCGGACGGTTCACCCGGTGACGGTGATGGTGGCCTCGGCGCGGGCGCCGTTGACCTCGACCGTCAGTCGGATCGGTGCGCCGGGCCGCAGTGCCGTCAGCGTTCCGGTGGCCGGGTCGAATCGGGCGGTGTGCCACGGGCGCACCCCGGCCGCCGAGCCGACGTGCACCCCGGGCGAGGCCGACCAGTCGGCGCTGACCGGGGCGGCCACCGGGACCGTACGCCCGCCGGGCTGGGTCACCGTGGCGGTGACCGCCGCGGGGGCGCCGACCGCGACGCTGGACGGGGCGGCCACCGTGAGCCGGTCGGTGTGCGCGTGGAACTCCGCGTCCACCCACCTCGGGCCCTCGGCGAGCGGGTCACGGCGGGCCCGGTCCGCTTCGGCCGGGGTCACCGGGTCCACGCCGAACTCCGTCCAGCCGGTGAAGCCGCCCTGGTCGGCGGGGGTCGACGGCGTCTTGCCCGCGTTGCCGTTGATCACGTACGGCACCCCGTCGACCCGGTCGGCGTGGAAGGTGCCGACGTGCCCGCCGACGAACAGCGCGCCCTTGCCGGTGCGGTGCTGGAAGTCGGCCAGCCACTGCTCCAGCAGCGCGGCCTCCTTGCGCTCGCCGAGCTGGCTGGCCTGCGCCGGGCTGGGGTCGCGCGGCGGGTGGTGGTGCAGGACGACGACGGAACCCACACGCCGGTCGGTGGCCGCCGCGTCCAGCGTCTCGCGGAGCATCCGCACCTGGTCGAAGCCGCCGCCGCGCAGCGTCCCGGTGGACGAGTTCAGGGTGACGAACCGGGTGCCGTTGTGGTCGAACACCCGGGAGGTGGCACCGAACGCGGCCGCGAAGTTGCTGATCGGGGCACCCATGATCTCGTGGTTGCCGGGCACGTAGTACCAGGGCAGGGCGTCGCCCAGCTCCTCGTCGAGGATCCGCCGGGCCAGCGCGAAGTCGGCCGGGTAGGCGGTGTCCACGAAGTCGCCGTTGATCAGCAGGAAGTCCGGCCGGGCCGCCCGCACCTCGCGCAACGTCCGCCGGGCCTGGGCGACCAGGTCGCTGTCCGGGTCGGCCGCGACGAACTGGGCGTCGGAGAGCACCGCGAACCGCCACGGCGCGCCGTCCACCGTGCCGTCGCGGACCACCACCCGATCGGTACGCGGGGCCACCTCCGGCACGTCGACCGTCGGGGGCACCTTCGCCACCAGGTCGTCGATGATCACCTCGCTGGTGTACTGCGCCGCGGCGTTGGTCTCGGCCACGTAGAAGCGGCGTACCCGCACCGGGTACTGCACCCCGGCCGGCACCGCGAACTCCACGTACCGCCAGCCGGTCCAGGTGATCAGCGGGCCACGCAGCACGTGCTGGGTGTCCTGGGCGTCGTGCAGGTGCAGGCTGGGCCACTCCCCGGTGCCGTTGCCGTGGATCCACATCCCGAAGGCCTGCGGCTGACCGGGCACCTCGATCCAGGCGGGCGGGTCGGCGTACGCGGCCCGCGTGCCGGTGGACTGGCCGAAGTCGTACGACATGCGCAGGCCGGTGCCGGTGTGGCCCGGCGCCGGCGCGACCGACCCGCTGGCGCGGGCCTGGCTGAAGCGCCAGGACGCGGCGTCGTCGAAGCCGGCGACCGGCACGTCGGTCAGCCCGACGGTGACCGGCAGGACCGCGCTCGTGCGTCCGACGTGAACGGTCACCAGGGCCGAGCCGGTGTCCCGCAGCGCGGCGACGGACAGGTTGCCGTCCCCGGTGGGGGTGATCCGCAGCAGGTCCCGGTCGTAGTCGAGGGTGAGGTCGGCCGGCTCGATCGGCGCGGTGTTGCCTTCGGCGTCGTAACCGACCACGCCGACCAGGGCGTTACCGTCCCGTCCGGTCAGTCCGACCCGCGGCGCGGTGGTGCCGATCCGGGCCAGCGGGCCGAGCACGGTGAGGTTCAGCGAGCCCGCGACCCGGCCCCGTGCGGCGGTGACCGTGCTGGCCCCCGGCGCGCCGGCGTGGAACACGCCGTCACGGTCGACCCGGCCGCGTGCCGCCGGGGTCGCCCGCCAGGTGGGGGCGCCGGCCGCCGGGCCGTACGTCTCGTCGTAGCCGGATGCGGTGAGGGTCCGGGTGAGCCCCGGGAAGACCCGGTCGGGCCGCCCACCCCGCACCGGTGAGACGCCCGGGGCGGCGGTGGGATCGCTGGCCGTCTCGACCCAGTAGCCGGTGAGTCGCCCGCTGCCCTTCGGCGCGTAGATGGCCAGGCCGTTGGGCACGGCCCGTTCGCTGCCGTCGGAGGGGCCGTTCTCCAGTTGCACGGCGGGCGCGCCCGGTTCGCGGGCCAGCAGCGTGGACGATCCGCCGCCGTCCAGGTTGAGCGCGTGGTGGGCACCCAGCTCGGCCATCATCCGGCCCATCTCGGTCTGCGTCACGCCGCGGCTGTCGACCTGGCGGCCGTCCACCGTCAGCATGATCATTTTTTGCCCGTCGGCACTGAACCCGACCGCGGTGCGGGGAGCGAGGGTCGGATCGGCGATGCTCTGCACGACGCCGTCGCGGACCAGGACGTTGCTGCCTCCGATCGCCGCGTGCAGGGCGCTGCCGTCGGAGGGTTTCGGTCGCCAGGCCACCGCCACCGGGTCACCGGGGCGCAGGCCGGCCAGCGCGTCCGCGCCGAGGTCGCGGCCGAGCAGCACGGTGCTGCCTGCGACGATCGGGCCGCTACCGGCCACACTGCCCACCGCGGCCACCCGACCGCCGGTGACGGTCACCTCGACCACCCGGGCCGCGCCCTCCACGGCACGCTCCCGGGAGTACGTCCCCCACAGCTCGGTGAAGGCACCGATGCCGTCGGCCTGCACCAGGTTGTTGAACTGGGTCAGCGGGACCGGCCCGGTGGGCAGGGTGGCGCTGCCGTCGAAGTTCACCTCGATCACCCGGCCGAGCCCGTTCGTGGTGACCGCCACCGCGTTGCGGTGACCGCTGACCCCCGACTGGATCAGCTCGCCGTCCCGGATGCCGACGCCCTGGGCGGCACCGGAGTTGTTGATGTCGAAGAAGTCGCCGTTGACCGCGGCCACCGCGTGCGACTGGTCCACCGCCTTCCGCAGCGGCTCGGCCCGGCTGACCGCGCCGGAGTTGACGTAGTCGACGGTGGAGCCGCCGGCGAGGTCGGTGGTGAGCGCGTCGGCGCGCAGCCAGCCCTCGGCGTCGTACCGGTCGAAGGACGTCAGTTGCACGCCCGGGGCGACCGGCCGGGTGGCCTTCGTGGTCTCCAGCCCGCCGGCCGGCTCCAGACCACCAGCGCCGGCGGTCGCGGCTGTCGGGGCGGCGGCCAGGCTGACCGAGCCGGCCGGGCGGGAGGACGCGGGAGGCGCGTCCTCCGCGATGGTGGGCGAGGCCACGGAGGGTGCGGCGACGGCGGGCGGTGCGCTGGTGGGTGCGGCAGTGGCCGGTGGCGACAGGGCCAGGGCGAGCAGCGGCGTCAGCAGCAGGACGCCGGTGCGGCGGGCGGATCGTCTGCGGGTACGCATGGACGACAGTCAACCCGGCTATGAATAGAAGTTTCAATACCTGTCGACTGAACCGAAGGAAAATTCCACCAACTGCGGTCCCGGGGACATGACGAAGGGGCACGACCGGTGTGGTCGTGCCCCCTCGTCTCACCCGGGGATGGTTACTCCCCCGGCGTCGACTTCGCGATCTGCATCAGGAACTCGATGTTGGTGCGGGACTGCTTGAGCCGGTCCAGCAGGAGATCCATCGCCGCCTGCGAGTCCAGCGAGTGCAGCACCTTCCGGAGCTTGTGGATGATGGCCAGCTCTTCGGGTGCGAGCAGGACCTCTTCCTTACGCGTACCGGACGGGTTGATGTCGATGGCCGGGAAGGTCCGCTTGTCGGCGATCTTCCGGTCCAGCTTCAGCTCCGCGTTACCGGTGCCCTTGAACTCCTCGAAGATGACCGTGTCCGCCATGGAACCGGTCTCCACCAGCGCCGTGGCGATGATGGTCAACGACCCGCCGTTCTCGATGTTGCGGGCCGCGCCGAGGAAGCGCTTCGGCGGGTACAGGGCGGTGGAGTCGATACCACCCGACATGATCCGGCCACTGGCCGGAGCAGCCAGGTTGTACGACCGACCGAGCCGGGTCACCGAGTCGAGCAGCACGACCACGTCGTGTCCAAGCTCGACCAGACGCTTGGCCCGCTCGATGGCCAGCTCGGCCACCGTGGTGTGGTCCTGCGGCGGACGGTCGAACGTGGCCGCGATGACCTCGCCCTTGATCGACCGCTGCATGTCGGTGACCTCTTCAGGCCGCTCGTCCACCAGCACCACCATCAGGTGGCACTCCGGGTTGTTGCGGGTGATCGCGTTCGCGATCGCCTGCAGCACCATCGTCTTACCCGCCTTGGGCGGCGACTGGATGAGTGCCCGCTGGCCCTTGCCGATCGGCATGACCAGGTCGATGACCCGAGTGGTCAGGATGTGCGGCTCGGTCTCCAGGCGCAGGCGCTCCTGGGGGTAGAGCGGGGTGAGCTTGTAGAACTCCGGTCGACGCCGGGCCTCCTCGGGCTCCATCCCGTTGATCGTGTCCAGCCGCATCAGCGGGTTGTACTTGTCGCGCCGCTGGTCACCGCTGTTGCCGCCCTCGCGGGCCGCCCGCACCGCACCGGTGATCGCGTCACCGCGGCGCAGGCCGTACTTCTTGATCTGGGACATCGAGACGTAGACGTCGTTCGGGCCGGCCAGGTAGCCGGTGGTCCGCACGAACGCGTAGTTGTCGAGCACGTCGATGATGCCGGCCACCGGGACGAGAACGTCGTCCTCGCTGACCTGCGGCTCGCGCCCACCGGTGTCGGCACCGGTCTCGGTGCGCTCACCACGCCCGCGACGACGGTCCCGGAAACGGCTGCGCCGGCCGCGCCGGCCGCCACCCTCGCCGTCGTCGTCGTCGCTGTCCCGCTCGACCCGCTCGACACGCTGACCACGGTCGTTGCGGTCACCGCGGTCGTTGCGGTCGGCGCGCTCGTTGCGCTCCGGACGATCGTTGCGCTCGGCACGCTCGCCCCGCTCGGAACGCTCCGCGCGGTCGTTGCGCTCGCCCCGGTCGGCACGGTCGCCCCGGTCGTTGCGCTCGCCCCGCTCGGCACGCTCGCCCCGGTCGTTGCGCTCGCCCCGGTCGGAACGCTCGGAACGCTCGCCCCGGTCGGCACGCTCGCCCCGGTCGCTCCGCTCGGCACGCTCGCCCCGGTCGCTCCGCTCGGCACGCTCGCCCCGGTCGGCACGCTCCGGACGCTCAGCCCGGTCCCGGCGATTCTCGCCGCGGTCGGTCCGCTCGCCGGCGCCAGCCTCTTCGGTACGCGCCTCTTCGGTGCGGGCCTCGGTCGGACGCGCCTCAGCGGGACGCGCCTCGGTCGGACGGGTTTCCGCTGCTGCGGTCCGGCTCCGCCGGGTGCGAGTGCGACCTTCGGTCTCGGCGGCCGGCTCGGCGGGCGCCTGCTCGGCGCTGCGCCCCTCGGCCGCCGGCCGGTCGGCGGTCTCCCGCACCTCGGCGCGCACCCCCTCACGGGTCGGAGCGGCCGCGGCCGCGACCTCGGCCCGTGGTCGAGGGGTCCCGGCGGCGTTGCCGCCCTGCCGCTCGGAAATCGCGGCGATCAGCTCGCCCTTGCGCATGCGAGCCGTGCCGGAGATGCCGAGCGACGCAGCCAGGCTCTGCAGCTCTGGCAGCAGCATCGCCGACAGACCGGTGCCGCTACGCCGACGACGGGCGGGAGCGGCGGCGGTGGCATCGCCAGCGACGTTGGAAACATCCGACGTCACGTCGGTGGTGTCGCTCAATGGATTCCTTCCCTCGATAAGGCCGGGGCTGCCCGGAGTCGGAGCTCAGGTGGCCGGGCGGCCTCGGTGCACCCGCCTCGCAAGGACGCGTCGCGGGAGTCTGTGACACAGCAGCCGGTCGGTATCCCGACTCACCAACGTCGGTGAGCAGGTCTCGCCGTCTGCGGCGACCTGTGGAAACTGCGGTGCGGCGTGGGCCTTTGGCAGGGGTAGACGGGCTGACCGCCGAGAGCTTCGGGGGTGCGCCGCCCCGCAGGAGATCGCGTGCTTCGCGGCTGTGCTAGGTCTAGAGCGTAATCAACTCTTCCGACCTGCGGCAACAGGGTCCCGCTCGGCGTGTCCAAGTCTACCCCGGGCAACCCGCGCGCCGCTGACGTCTATCGGTAACTGCCAGATCTGCCAGTCTGTTCCCGCTGGGAAGCTGGCCGGAGGCTCGCTGAGCGCCAGCACAGTCGGCCCCGCCCCACTGACCACAGCCGCCACACCCGCCGCTCGCAACGCGTTGACCAGGGCAGATGTCGCCGGCATCCCGGCTGCGCGGTAACCCTGGTGGAGCCGGTCGACGGTGGCCGGCAGCAGCAGGGTCGGGTCGGCGGTGAGCGCGTGCACCAGCAGAGCGGCCCGCCCGGCGGTCAACGCGGCGTCGCCGTGCGGCACGGTGGCCGGCAACGCGGCCCGGGCGGTGGCGGTCAGTCCGCGTTCCGCCGGCACGAAAACAACGGGCCGCACCCCGTCGGCGACCGGCAGGGACACCGCCCGGGCGCCGGCCGGCTCGGACCAGGCCACCGTGAAGCCGCCGAGCAGGCAGGGCGCGACGTTGTCCGGATGGCCCTCGATCTCGGCGGCCAACCGGAGCACACCTGCCTGGTCCAGCCGGTGCTCCCCGTCGGTGACCAGGGCGCGGGCCAGCAACACCCCGGCGACGATCGCGGCGGACGACGACCCGAGCCCCCGCGCCTGGGGGATCCGGTTGACGCACTCCACGCTCAACCCCTCGGGATGGGCGCCGAGCAGGTCGAAGGCGGCGCGCATGGCCCGCACCACGAGGTGCCGGTCATCGTCGGGCAGCTCCCCGGCACCCTGCCCGGTCACCGTCACCCGGACGCCACCCGACGAGACCTCGGCGGCCAGGTCGTCGTAGAGCCCGAGGGCGAGACCCAACGCGTCGAAGCCAGGGCCCAGGTTGGCGCTGGTCGCGGGGACCCGGACGCGAACCGGCCCGGCGGTGAAGTTCGTCGGCACGCGCTCATGCTAGGGCCTGCTTCATAAGGGCGGTCGAGCCGAGGCGGAGTCCGGGCGGCGATCCGGCAAGGCGCGGTTTCGTTCGGATACCGGTGTTGTATCCGAACGAAACCGCAACGCCGCCGGTCGTCGTCCGGGCGCGCCGCAGGCCGGCCAGTTCTTATGAAGCAGGCCCTCGGGCCCGACAGCGACGGTCCGGTCCCCCGTCCGCAGCCTGGGACCGCCCGCCTCAGCCGACCGGCTCGGCAGCCGCGTCGGTGAGCGAGAGTCGACGGGTGGCGATCCGCCAGCCCACCGCGTACACGACGGTGATCAGCCCGCAGCCGGCGAGCACGACCCGTTCGTCCACCACGTCCACCACCATGGCCACCGCCAGTTGGCTCACCGAGATCGCCAGCGTGGCGAGCATCATGTCGGTGGCGAAGACACGCCCCCGCAGGTGGTCGGGGACTTCACCCTGGAGGGCGAAGTTCGATATCACCCAGTTGCTGCCGCCCGCGAAGTGCGCCACGAAGACCAGCAGCAACACCAACGGAAACCACCGGACCACCGATGCGCCCAGATAGGACAGGCCGTAGAGCGACATGGACAGCGCGAGCGCGGGCAGCAGCCAGGCTCGGTTGGTCAGCACCCGACGCATCAGGATCGGCCCCACCAGCGCCCCGGCCCCCCGCACCGCGAAGAGCAGACCGGCACCGAGCGGGCCGACGCCGTACACGCCGGCCAGCAACGGGAACACGGTCAGCACGCCGTTGCCCAGGCCGACCGCCGACTTGACCGTGACCAGGGCGAGCACCCGAGGTCGGTGCCCGATGTAGCCGAGCGCCTCGCGGACCGCCGCCCAGGTCCGCTGGGCCGGTCGGGTGGTGTCCCGGGGCGCCTGCAGAGGGCGGCGGATCCGGGTCGCCAGGCCCGCGGCCAGCGCCAGGCCCACCGCCGCCACCCAGAAGCAGACGTACGGGCCGGCGACGGTGCTGAGGACACCGCCGAGCGAGGCACCGACCACGGTCATGGTGCCCCAGGCGGAGCCGGCCACGGCGTTGCCGGCCGCCAGCTCGTGCGGTTCCAGCACGTTGGGCAGCGCGGCCTGGGCGGCCGGTGAGTAGAACGCCTTGGCGACCGCCACCACGCCGATCGCGACCAGCGCCAACCACGCCGTACTCGCGCCCCGAACCCCGAGCAGCAGCAACACGCCCGCGAGCGCGGCCACGTTCGCCGCGATCATGATCTTCCGCCGGTCGAAGCGGTCGGCGATCGTGCCCGTGTACGGCAGCAGCAGCGCCACGATGCCGGTGTCCACGGCCAGCACCAGCGCTCCCCAGACCCCGCTGCCGGTCAGGTGGGGCAGCAGCACCAGCAGGGGCACCATGACGAACCAGTCGGCGCCGAAGACCACCAACTCGGCGAGGAAGAGGTTGCGGAAGCTCCGATTGCCGGTCAGGACCGAGAGGGTGGACGCCACGGAGCGCGACCCTACCTGTTCGGTATGGGCGCTACACCTGCTCCCAACAGCGCGGAGACGGTGACGAATGTGTAGCCGCGCGACCGAAGCCCGTTGATCATGTCGGTCAGGCCGCGCAACGCGACCAGCCGCCGGCGCGCTCCCACGTCGTGACCGAGCACGATCGTTCCCGGTCGGACCACTCGCCTACCTGGGGTATGCAAGAAGCGACACGCAGTGCAGAGCGGGTCGGATCGGAGTGTTTCGCCCGGTCAACGGGAAACGCCCCCGGCAGAACCCTGCCGGGGGCGTTCCAGATGCGGTCCGACCTACTCGGTCGGCTCCGACGGAGGCAGCGGCGAGGTACGGCTACGGGGCAGCCGCAGCACCTCGAACTGGTCCGTGCCCTCCACCAGCGCGCCCGACGGGGCGGGACGCCCGGCCGGCTGCGCACCCCCGGCCTGCGCCGGGACGGGCGCGGCGCTCGGCACCGCGACCTGGTTCGGGGCAGCCGACTCGTCGGGCTCCGACCCGGCCACCGCCGGCTCGCCGGAGCGCCGCCGACGACGCCGATCCCGCAGCGACTCCTTGGTGTGCTCCACCATCGTGTACAGCGTCGGCACCAGGATCAACGTGAGCAGCGTCGAGCTGAGCAGACCACCGATCACCACGACCGCCAGCGGCTGGGAGATGAAGCCGCCCTCGCCGGTCAACCCGAGCGCCATCGGCAGCAACGCGAAGATGGTCGCCACCGCGGTCATCAGGATGGGGCGCAACCGGCGCCGGCCACCCTCGACCACCGCCTCCCGAACCCCCATGCCCTGCGCACGGTACTGGTTGATCAGATCGAGCAGCACGATCGCGTTGGTCACCACGATGCCGACCAGCATCAGCACACCGATCAGCGCCGGCACGCCGAGCGGCGTCCCGGTGATCAGCAGCAGGCCGATCGCGCCGGTCGACGCGAACGGGATGGAGATCAGCAGGATCAGCGACTGGGTGAGGCTGCGGAACGTGGCCACCATGATCAGGAAGACGATCGCGATCGCGGCCAGCACCGCCAGACCCAGGTCACCGAAGGCGTCCGCCTGATCCGCGCTGACGCCACCGATGGTGAAGCTGGCACCCGGCACGTTGATGGCGTCCAGCCGCTCCTGCAACTCCGTGCTGGTCGCGCCCAGGTTGGATCCGGTCGCCGCGCCGGTCACCGACACGCTGCGCTCACCGTCGATCCGGGTGACCTGCTGCGGCCCCTCGCCCTGCGTGACGTCCGCGATGTCGTCCAGCTTGACCGCACCCACCGGCAGAGCCCGCAGCTCCTCCACCGTCATCGGAGGCTGCGTCCCCAGCCGCAGCACGACGTTCTGCTGCTGACCGTCGAGCGCGACCTGGCCCAACGGCGCCCCCCGGAACGCCTGCGACACCAACTGCCCCACGGCGGCCTCGGTGAGCCCCGCCCGACCAGCGGCGACCCGGTCGACGGTCACGTCGACCCTCGGCACCCGCTCGGCCAGGCTGGTGGACACGTCCTCGACGTCCGGCACGCCGGCCATCGCCGCCCGCGCCTCCTCGGCGGCCCGGGTCAGCACCTCCGGGTCGCTGGCCTGGACGATCACCTCCAGCTGGCTGGTCGACGCCTCCTGCCCGCCACCGAAGCTGATCTCGCCCACGCCGCTGCCGAGCTTGTCGAACTCCTTGCGCAGCACCTCGCGCATCTGCTTGGCGTCGGTGTCACCGTCGAGCGCCAGCGACCAGCTCGCGACGTTGTTGCCGCCGCCGCCCGCCCACGGGTTGTCCCCAGCGCCCGCGGTCACCTGGTACGTCTCGACGCCCTTGGTGCGCGACAGCACCGACTCGACCTGCTTGGCCGCCGCGTCGGTGGCCACCAGGCCACTGCCGGCCGGCAGCTCCTGGCTCATGTTCAGGGTGTCCTGGCCGGAGTCGTCCAGGAAGTTGGTCTCCAACTTCTGCGCCAGGCCGAAGGTGCCGAAGAGCACCAGCAGACCCAGCCCGACGGTGATCCAGCGGGTCGACCGCTTGCGGGTGGCGAACCCGATCACCGGCAGGTACGCGCGCTGCAACGGGCTGCGCAGCTCCTTCTCCTCCGCGTCACGCCGCACCGCCTCGTCGTCCGCGGTGCCGCCGCGCGGCTTGAGGAACCAGTACGCGAGCACCGGGATCACGGTCAACGAGACCAGCAGCGAGGCGAGCAGGGCCACCGTCACGGTGATCGCGAACGGCGCGAAGAGCTGGCCCACGAAGCCGCCGACCAGCGCGATCGGCGCGAACACCGCCACCGTGGTGAGGGTGGACGCGGTCACCGCGCCGGCCACCTCGCGGACGCCGGTGATGATGGCGTGCCGCTTCTCCTCGCCGTACTCCAGATGTCGTTTGATGTTCTCCAGGACCACGATCGAGTCGTCCACCACCCGGCCCACCGCGATGGTCAGCGCGCCGAGGGTGAGCAGGTTGAGCGAGTAGTCGCCGATCCACAGTGCGATCAGCGCCACCAGCACCGAGAGCGGGATGGAGACCGCGGTGACCACCGTCGAGCGCACCGACAGCAGGAAGACCAGGATGACGATGACCGCCATCACCAGGCCCAGCAGGCCCTCGGTGGTCAACGACTCGATCGACTTCTCGACGAACGGCGCCTGGTCGAAGACCACGGTCAGCTCCGCGCCGGAGGCGTCCTTCAGGTCGGCGAGCCGGTCGCGGATCTCGTGCGAGATCTGCACGGCGTTGCCGTCGGGCGCGGCGGTGACCGCGATGCCGAGGCTGTCCTTGCCGTTGGTCCGGGTGATCGCACTGGCCGGGGCGAGCTGCTGCTCGACCGTCGCCACGTCGGCGAGGCGAACGGGCGCGGCACCCGCCGCGACCACGATGCCACGCAGGTCCTCCAGGGTGGCGATCGGCGTGCCGACCTGCACCGGGAGGGCCAGCGCCCCGTCGGTCACCGCGCCGGCCGGAACCGCCACGCCGTTGGTCTTCAGTGCGGTGCCGATGGCCGTCGGCTGGACCTGGGCCGCAGCCAGCTTCGCCGGGTCCGGGGTGACCACCACGACGTCGTCGCGGGTGCCGGTCACCTCGACCGTGCGTACTCCCTCGATGCCCTCAAGCTCGGGCACCACCGTCGCGCGCAGCTTCTCGGCGAGCGCCCGCTCGTCCGCGGTGCCGGCCGCGGCCAGCACCACCGCCGGCAGGTCGTCGGTGCTACCCGCGATGACCTGCGGGTCGACGCCCTCCGGCAGCTGGGCGTCGATCCGGCTCAGCGCGGTCTGCATCTTGTTGACCACGTCGTCGAGGTCGGTGCCGAACTCGTACATCACCTGGACGGTGGCCGAGCCCTCGCGGGACGTGGAGGTGACCTTGTCCAGCCCCGGGATGCCCTGGAGGGCGTTCTCGATCGGCTCGGTGACCTGCGACTCGACGATCTCGGGGCCGGCACCGGGGTAGGGGGCCACGATGAACGCGGCCGGGAACTCGAGCGACGGCAGCAGTTGCTGCTTCAGCGACGGCACGGCGAACGCTCCGAACACCGTGGTCACCACCGCGATGAGGGCAATCAGCCCTCGGTTGGCGAGGCTGAATCTGGCGAGCAGCGACATCGGCCTGGTTCACTCCTGAACGAGAATGCGGGCGGGGATACGTGAAAGTGTGCCGGACACGATCACCAGAACCCCCGCCACCCCCACGCCCGTCCCGAGGACCGGCCGGCCCCCGCCCGTCACCAGCGGGCGGTGGCGCCCTCAGGCCAGGTCGAGAGCGCGGGCCGCGGCCATCGGGTCGTTCGCGATGGTCAGCGGCGCCGGCGCGGTGGAGATCGCCCACTCCGGGTCCTTCAGACCGTGGCCGGTCACCGTGCAGACCACCGTCGACCCGGGCGGCACCTTGCCCGCCGCGGCCTGCTGGAGCAGGCCGGCCACGCTGGCCGCGCTGCCCAGCTCGACGAAGACCCCCACCTCGCGGGCGAGCAGCCGGTACGCGGAGAGGATCTCCCTGTCGGTCACCGCGGCGATCAGGCCACCGGAGGTGTCCCGGGCGTCCAGCGCCTTGGTCCAGCTCGCCGGGTTGCCGATCCGGATCGCCGTGGCGATCGTCGACGGCTCCGGCACGACCTGGCCGGTCACGATCGGGGCCGCCCCGGCGGCCTGGAAGCCGTACATCTTCGGCGTGCGGGTGGTGGTGCCGGCGTCCCGCTCCTCCGCGTAGCCCATCCAGTAGGCGGAGATGTTGCCGGCGTTGCCGACCGGCAGGCAGTGGATGTCGGGCGCGTCACCGAGCGCCTCGACGATCTCGAAGGCGGCGGTCTTCTGACCGTGCAGCCGATCGATGTTGACCGAGTTGACCAGCGCGACCGGGTGGTCCTGGGCCAGCTTCGCGGCCAGCGACAGGCAGTCGTCGAAGTTGCCGCTCACCTGGAGGAGCTTCGCGCCGTGCACCAACGCCTGGGCCAGCTTGCCCAACGCGATCTTGCCCTGCGGCACCAGCACCGCGCAGGTCAACCCGGCGCGGGCCGCGTACGCCGCGGCGGAGGCACTGGTGTTGCCGGTGGACGCGCAGATGATGGCCTTGTTGCCGGCCTCGACCGCCTTGGACACCGCGAGGGTCATCCCCCGGTCCTTGAACGAGCCGGTCGGGTTGGCGCCCTCGACCTTGAGGTGCACGTCGCAGCCGATGCGGGCGGACAGCACCGGCGCCGGCAACAGCGGGGTGTTCCCCTCGTGCAGCGTGACGACCGGCGTGGCCGCGGTGACCGGCAGCCGATCCCGGTACGCCTCGATCAGACCCCGCCACATGTCGTTCTCCTCGCCTCTACCGCCGGGCCGACCCGGCATCAGGGCCACCTTGGACCAGCCTGCCCGACCCGTCGATGGCACACCCCGGCTTACCCACCTGACGGGACGCGCGAGTCGTCCCGTCGATGGTCCAACGACTCAGGCACCGCCCTCGACCCGCAGCACGCTGGTCACCGACCGGACGATGTCCAGGCCGCGCAGCTCGCCGACGGTCGCGGCGAGCGCGGCGTCCGGTGCGACGTGCGTGACGATGACCAGCTCGGCATCGCCGTCCCGGCCCGGGGGCCCGCCCGCCGAGCCCTGCCGCACGGTCGCGATCGACACGTCGTGCCGGGCGAACACACTCGCCACCGAGGCCAGCACACCCGGGCGGTCGGCCACGTCGAGGCTGACGTGGTAGCGGGTCAACGCCTCGCCCATCGGCCGGACCGCCAGGTCCGCGTACGCGCTCTCGCTGGCCGCGCGCACCCCGGCGAGCCGGTTGCGGGACACCGCGACCACGTCACCGAGCACGGCGCTCGCGGTCGGCGCACCCCCGGCGCCCCGGCCGTAGAACATCAGCTGCCCGGCCGCGTCCGCCTCGACGAAGACCGCGTTGAACGCGTCACCGACGCTGGCCAGAGGATGGCTGCGCGGGATCATCGCCGGGTGCACGCGGACGCTGACGGTCTCCCGACCGGTGGCGTCGACGCCCCGCGCGGCGATGCAGAGCAGCTTGATCGTGCAGCCCATCGCCTGGGCGCTGGCCATGTCCGCCGCGGTCACCTCGGTGATGCCCTCGCGGTGTACGTCGGCGGCGCCGACCCGGGTGTGGAACGCCAGCGAGGCGAGGATGGCCGCCTTCGCCGCCGCGTCGAAGCCCTCGACGTCGGCGGTCGGGTCGGCCTCCGCGTACCCCAGGGCGGTGGCCTCTTCCAGGGCCTCGGCGAAGCCGGCGCCGGTCGCGTCCATGGCGGAGAGGATGAAGTTGGTGGTGCCGTTGACGATGCCGGTGACCCGGTTGATCCGGTCACCGTGCAGCGACTCCCGCAGGGGGCGCAGCAGCGGGATGGCCCCGGCCACGGACGCCTCGTAGTAGAGGTCGCCGCCGCCCTCGGCCGCCGCCTCGTGCAGAGCGACGCCGTCCTCGGCGAGCAGCGCCTTGTTGGCGGTGACCACGCTCTTGCCGGCGCGCAGCGCCTCGACCAGCCAGCCTCGGGCCGGCTCGATGCCGCCGACCACCTCGATCACCACGTCCACGTCGTCGCGCTTGATCAGGCCGAGCGCGTCGGTGGTGAACAGGTCGTCGTCGACCGGCAGGTCACCCCGGTCACGACCGAGCCGACGGACGGCGATGCCGGCGATCTCCAGCGGAGCGCCGATCCGCGCGGCCAGGTCGGCCGACTGCTCGTGCAGCAGGCGGACCACCTCCTGGCCGACAGTGCCGCAGCCGAGCAGCGCCAAGCGCACAGGTGACGTCATCCAACATCCAATGCGAGCAGGTCCTCTTCGGTTTCCCGCCGGACGATCAGGCGCGCCTGGCCGTCGCGTACCGCGACCACCGGGGGCCGGGGCACGTGGTTGTAGTTGCTGGCCATGCTCCGGCAGTAGGCACCGGTGCCGGGCACCGCGACAAGATCTCCGGGCTGCACGTCGGCGGGCAGGAATTCATCCTTCACCACGATGTCCCCGGACTCACAGTGCTTTCCCACCACGCGGGCGAGCAACGGCTGCGCGGTGGAGGCCCGCGAGGCCAGAGTCGCCGAGTAGGACGCGTCGTAGAGGGCGGTACGGATGTTGTCGCTCATCCCGCCGTCGACGCTGACGTACGTCCGCAGGCCGTCGAGGTCCTTGACCGTGCCGACCTCGTAGAGGGTGAACACGGCCGGCCCGACGATGGCCCGCCCCGGCTCGATCGACAGGTGCGGCACGGCCAGGTTCTCCGCCGCGCACTCCGAGTCGACGATCTTGCGGAGGCGCTTGGCCAGGTCCTGCGGTGTCGCCGGGTCGTCCTGGGAGGTGTACGCGATGCCGAAGCCGCCGCCGAGGTCCAGCTCGGGCAGCTCCACCCCGCGCGCGTCACGGATCTGCGCCTGGAGGGCGAGCACCCGGCGGGCCGAGACCTCGAAGCCGCTGGCGTCGAAGATCTGCGAGCCGATGTGCGAGTGCAGACCGCGCAGCTCCAGCACGCCCTCGTCGAGGATCTTGAACGCGGCGTTCGCGGCGGCACCACCGGCCAGCGAGAAGCCGAACTTCTGGTCCTCGTGGGCGGTGGCGATGAACTCGTGGGTGTGCGCCTCGACGCCGACCGTGACCCGCACCAGCACCCGCGGCCGGACCCCCCGCTCGCGGGCCAGCGCCGTGAGCCGGTCGATCTCGGTGAACGAGTCGACGATGATCCGGCCCACCCCGGCGTCCAGCGCCCGGGACAGCTCGGCGACCGACTTGTTGTTGCCGTGGAAGCCGATCCGCTCCGGCGGCATTCCGGCCGACAACGCGGTGGCCAGCTCACCCCCGGTGCAGACGTCCAGGTGCAGGCCCTCCTCGGCGATCATCCGGACCACCGCCCGGCAGAGGAACGCCTTGCCCGCGTAGAAGACGTCCTCGGTCGGGAAGGCCGCCCGGAAGTCGCGGCAGCGCGAGCGCAGGTCGGCTTCGTCCAGGACGTACACCGGGGTGCCGAACTCGGCCGCGATGTCGCGGACGCTCAGGCCCGCGACGGCGACCGCGCCGTCGGCCTCCCGCGTCACGCTGCGCGGCCACAGGGCCGGCATCAGGGCGTTGACGTCCTCCGGGGTACGCAGCCAGGCCGGTCCCTGCTTGCTGATGTCCGCGTGCAGCGCACCAGCCTCATGAGCCCGCATGTCACATCCTCTCGGGAGCGGAGACGCCGAGCAGGTGCAGGCCGTTGGCGATCACCGTGCGGGTGGCGTTGTTGAGCCACAACCGGGCGCGGTGCAGGTCGGTGACCTCCTCGTCGCCCAACGGCAGCACCCGGCAGTTGTCGTAGAACCGGTGGTAGGAGGCGGCGACGCTCTCCTCCAGGTAGCGGGCCACCCGGTGCGGCTCGCGCAGCTCGGCGGCCGTGGCCACCACCGCGGGAAACTCGGCGAGCGCCTTGAGTAGCTCGTTCTCCTTCTCGTGGTCGAGCAGCTCGGGACGGAACGCGTCCCCGTCGCCCGGGACCAGCCCCACCTCGGCGGCGTTGCGGGCCACGCCCGCGGTCCGGGCCGCCACGTACTGCACGTAGTAGACCGGGTTGTCGCGGGTCGCCCGGGTCCACAACTCGATGTCGATGTCGATCGGGGAGTCGCTGGAGTAGCGGGCCAACGCGTACCGGGAGGCGTCGACGCCGATCGCCTCGACCAGGTCCTCCAACGTGATCACGGTGCCGGCCCGCTTGCTCATCCGCATCGGGGCGCCGTCGCGCAGCAGGTTGACCAGCTGCCCGATGAGGATCTCCAGGTTGCGCTCCGGGTCGTCGCCGAAGCAGGCCGCCATCGCCTTCATCCGGCCGATGTAGCCGTGGTGGTCGGCGCCCAGCATGATCACGACCCGCTCGAAGCCGCGCTCGCGCTTGTCCAGGTAGTAGGCGCAGTCCGCGGCGAAGTACGTCCACTCGCCGTTGGACTTGCGCAGCACCCGGTCCTTGTCGTCACCGAAGTCGGTGGTGCGCAGCCAGGTCGCGCCCTCGGACTCGTAGAGGTGCCCCTGCTGACGCAGCCGGTTCAGTGCGAGGTCCAGCTCACCCCGGTCGTGCAGGTCCTTCTCGTTGAAGTAGGTGTCGAACTCCACCCCGAAGTCACGCAGCGAGGAGCGGATCTCGTCGAACATCAGCGCGACGCCCTCGACCCGGAAGACCTCCTGGGCGGCGGCGTCGTCGAGCGTGCGCACCTCCGGCCGGCGGGCCTGCACCTCGCTGGCGATCTCCGCGATGTACGCCCCGCCGTAGCCGTCCTCCGGCGCCGGCTCACCCTTGGCGGCGGCGAGCAGCGACCTGGCGAACCGGTCGATCTGCGAACCCGCGTCGTTGAAGTAGTACTCCGTGCCGACGTCGGCGCCGGTGGCCCGCAGCAACCGGCTCAACGCGTCACCGACGGCCGCCCAGCGGACCCCGCCGATGTGCACCGGCCCGGTCGGGTTGGCCGAGACGAACTCCAGGTTGATCTTCTCGCCGGCCAGCCGCTCGCTGCGGCCGTACTCCGCGCCGGCCTCCACGATCACCCGGGCGAGCTGACCGGCCGCCGCCGCGTCGAGCCGGATGTTCAGGAAGCCCGGCCCGGCGATCTCGACCGATTTGACACCCGCTGCCCGGCTCAGCTCGTCGGCCAGGGCCGCCGCCAGCTCCCGGGGCGGGACGCCCACCTTCTTGCTCAACTGCAGAGCGAGCGTCGACGCGTAGTCGCCGTGCTCGGGGCTGCGCGGTCGCTCCACCACCGTGCTCCCCGGCAGCGCGCCGCGGTCGAGCCCACGCTGCTCGAAGACGGCGTGGGCGGCGGCAAGGACGACCGAGGCTAGTTCTGCAGGAGTCACCCAACCATGTTATCGGGGGTAGACTCGGGCACTCGGCGGCTCCCCTGCGCGTCCTACCGGCCCGCCACTCCCCTGACCGACCGACTTGACGAGGCACGATGAGCATCAGCACCCCGGGTGGCCCTGAGCGCCGCCCGACCGTGGTCAGCACCGGCAAGAAGCCGGCCGCCGGCCGGCCCGCAGCCGGCGCAAAGGCCGGTTCCGGCAAGCCGACGGGCAAGCCGGCGGGCTCCCCCCGGGCAGGTGGCAAGGGCCCTCGCAAGCCGGTCACCCCGGTCAAGGTGAGCCAGGGCCGCGCCTGGGGCCCCATCGCGCTCTTCGTCGCGGTGGGCGTGCTCGCGGCCGGCATCATCGGATACGGCGCCTGGGCGTCGTTCCAGGGCTCCAAGCCGTGGGACAAGCGGGCCAACGCCATCGAGGGCATCGTCAACATCCGCAAGACCGACAAGACGAGCCTCGACTACGAGTCGCACAAGTCGGGCCCGCTGACCTGGAAATACTCGCCGCCGGTGGGTGGGGCACACAACGCCGCCTGGCAGAACTGCATGGGCGACGTCTACGACGCCCCGATCGCCAGCGAGCACGCGGTGCACAGCCTGGAGCACGGCGCCGTGTGGATCACCTACCGGCCCGGCCTGCCCCAGGACCAGGTCGACAAGCTCGCCGGCAAGGTACGCGGCGTCGAGAAGACGCTGATGAGCCCGTACGAGGGCCTGGACAAGCCGATCTCCCTGCAGGCCTGGGGCTACCAGCTCAAGGTCGACAACGCCGACGACTCGCGGATCGACGAGTTCATCAAGGACCTGCGGGTGAACGCCTCCGTCGAGGGCCCGACGGCGCTGTGCAACACGGGCATCACCGCCACCGGCACCACGCCGCGTGAGCTCCCGCAGCAGCAGCAGCCCCCCACCCAGTAAGGAACGCGATGACTGCCCCCGCCACCACCGACAACGAGTACGACGACATCCCGGCCGTCCCGGACGAGGACGGCCGGGCCCCGGCGTCGCGCTACGGCGTGCTGGCGCTCGCCGTCATGGTGGTGGTGGGGTTGCTCCTCGGGTACGCGGGCGGTCTGCTCACCCCACGGCTCACCCGACCCGGTGACGCCTCCGTCGAGGCGGGCTTCGCCCGGGACATGACGACCCACCACGCGCAGGCGGTGGAGATGAGCCTGGTCGCGTACCGGTCGGCCACCCTCCCCGAGGTGCGGCAGATCGCCGTCGACATCGCCACCGGCCAGCAGGGCGAGATCGGCGCCATGCAGACCTGGCTGCGTGAATGGGACCTGAGCCCCACCGGGTCACAGCCGCCGATGTCGTGGATGTCCGACGGCGCCACGGTCAAGAACGGGCTGATGCCGGGGATGGCCAACCCGCAGCAGATGGCCGCCCTGCGCGACGCCAAGGGCATCGAGGTCGATCGGCAGTTCCTGACCCTGATGTACGCCCACCACCTCGGCGGCATCCACATGATCGACGCGGCCCTCGGCGAGACCGACAACGCCGAGGTGCTGCGGGTGGCCCGCACGATGAAGGCCACCCAACAGACCGAGCTGAACAACCTCCGGCAGCTCCAGGCGCAGGCCAAGGGCTGACCGACCGAAGGGCACAACAGGCCCGCACTCCGCCGTGGCGGGGCGCGGGCCTGTCTCATGCCACCCCAGCCCCGACCCCGCGCGGCATCCGCAGCCCCGGCCACCCGGTCACCCCCGGCCAGACGGACGGCGGGCCGGCCAACCCGGGCCGTCCCGGCATGATCAACTCGAGTTCAAGGAACCCCCCGGGCCGTCCCGGCATGATCAACTCGGGTTCAAGGAAACCGGGGTCTCAACGCGACCGGGACACCCCGACTTTCAGGAACCCGAGTCGATCAAGGCGAGCGTCCGTCGCTTGCGCCCTTCCCGGCCACCAGTTCCGCCCAGCCCTCGGCCTTGAGCCACCCCGCCTCGCGGATGATCGACTCGGGTTTCAGGAAGGCGCGCTTTCGACCCGAGCAGGACACCCCGACTTTCAGGAACCCGAGTCGATCAAGGCGGCGGCCTGTCGGGTTGAGGCGCTTATGTCCGCGCTTGTCGCTTGTGGGGCAATCGCGAGGCACGGGCGATTACGTTGCTTAGAGAGTTTTCTCCGCACATATCGTGACCAGTTGCGATTCGGGCTCGTTGCCCAAGACGTGGGGGTTGCACTCAGAGACGCACGGCGCTCGGTCACCAGTTGGTGCCGACGCCACACCATCGGTGGTGACGGGGCGGTGGCAGCCGTCCGTCGCGGACAGCGGCAGGGCGAGCCGGGAATGCTCAGCCGCGAACAAGAACTCGAACTGATCGACATGCTGCGGGGCGTCCACCCCGACGAGTTCGGCCTGGACGAGGAGCTGTGGACGAGGCAGAGCCTCACCACGCTCATCCAGCGGCGCTTCGACCTGCCGTTGGACGCTGGCGCGGTCGGGGCGTACCTGCGAGCCTGGGGGTTGGGTCCGCGCGAGCCGCGCGAGCGCGCCTGTGGGCTCTGCGTCAGCGCGGTGGAGCGCTGGGTCCGCAGCGAGTACCCGGCGATCACCCGGGCCGCCCAGGAGCACCTCGCGGAGGTCTACTGGATCGGCCGGGTCCGGCTGCGCGGCACGATGCCGGCAGCGGACGTGATCTCCGCGGTCTCGTCCCGCGGCCGGGTGCGCTTCATGATCACTACGCCGACGGTCGACCCGCCGCTCCCCCGTGACTTCGTGTTGCGGCTCAGCGGCGAGGAGCAGCGCACCGTGCACCTGATCGTGGACGGCTCCTGGCCACGTAACGAGTGGCCGCGGCGGCTCCCTCGACGGATCGTCCTGCATCCACTGCCCAGTTGCGGGCGGGCGATCGCGGCCTGAGCGCCGGGTGGGCCGGTCGCCGACACGATCGGCTCACCCGATACCGATTCGGCGTACACGGAGGAGGTTTGCTAGTCTTCTCCAGTCGCTGAGCCCCCGTAGCTCAGGGGATAGAGCACCGCCCTCCGGAGGCGGGGGCGCAGGTTCGAATCCTGCCGGGGGCACCAGAAATCTGATCTCACGCCGGGCGCAGGAGCTTGTTGGCTCCCCGCGCCCGGTTTTGCGTCTGCCACCACACGAGATCAACAATGTCGCTCATGCTGTTTCTCGTGTTGCTGCTCGCCGCGCTGGGCGGGGCGGTCACCGCGACGGTCCTCGCCGTTCGCGGGCTCTCCGCGGTGCTCGCGAGACGCGAGGGTTGGCTGCGGGCCGCAGCACTCCTCGCCGGCGCGGGGACAATCGCCGTGTACGCGTGGGGCCTGCTCCACGTCGGCTACGCGGTGCTGCGGGCGGAGGACGGCGGTGCCGGCTCCTTCCCGATCGAACCCTGTCGCGAGGCCGGGCCGCAACGGGCAAGCCAGGTCATCGGGTACGACGTCAGCTATCTCCCGGTCCGCTTCGAGTGCCGCCTCAGCGGTGGCGGCACGTATGTCACCTCGTCGGTGCCGGGGTACGTCAACCCGAGCACGATCGTCCTCGGGCTGATCACCACTGCCTGCGGAATCCTCGCCGCCACGAAGGCACGGCCCGCCCGACCGCCGGCCAAGCAGCCGGACCGACCGCAGGCCACGTAGCCGGACCGACCGCAGGCCACGTGGCGGGTCCGACCGCAGGCTGCGCAGCCGGTCCGACCGCAGGCCACGTGGCGGGTCCTACCGCAGGCCACGCAGCCGGTCCGACCGCAGGCCGCGCGGCCGGGCTGACCGCAGGCGGCCGGTGCTCACCTGCCGACGTACGCCGCCAGGTGCTCGCCGGTGAGGGTGGAGCGGCCGGCGACGAGGTCGGTCGGGGTGCCCTCGAAGACGATCCGGCCACCATCGTGGCCGGCGCCGGGACCGAGGTCGATGATCCAGTCGGCGTGTGCCATGACGGCCTGGTGGTGTTCGATGACGATCACCGACTTGCCGGAGTCGACCAGGCGGTCGAGCAGGCCGAGCAACTGCTCGACGTCGGCCAGGTGCAGGCCGGTGGTCGGCTCGTCGAGGACGTAGACGCCGCCCTTCTCGGCCATGTGGGTGGCCAGCTTGAGGCGCTGCCGCTCGCCGCCGGACAGGGTGGTGAGCGGCTGCCCCAGGCTGAGGTAGCCGAGCCCGACGTCGGCGAGCCGGTCGAGGATGGCGTGCGCGGCGGGCGTACGCGCCTCGCCTGCGCCGAAGAACTTCTCGGCCTCGGTCACCGACATCGCCAGCACCTCGCTGATGTCGCGACCGCCGAAACGGTATTCCAGCACCGACGCCTGGAACCGCTTGCCCTCGCAGTCCTCGCAGGGGGCGGCGACACCGGCCATCATCCCCAGGTCGGTGTAGATGACACCGGCACCGTTGCAGCTCGGGCAGGCACCCTCGGAGTTGGCGCTGAACAGCGCCGGCTTCACACCGTTGGCCTTCGCGAACGCCTTACGGATCGGGTCCAACAGACCGGTGTACGTGGCCGGGTTGCTCCGCCGTGAGCCACGGATCGCGCCCTGGTCGATCGACACCACGCCCGCCCCGGCGGGAATCGACGCGTGCACCAGGGAACTCTTGCCGGAGCCGGCGACGCCGGTCACGACGACGAGCACGCCGAGCGGCACGTCGACGTCGACGTCGCGCAGGTTGTTGGCCGTCGCGCCACGGATCTCCAGCTTGCCCGTGGGCGTGCGGACCGTCTCCTTGAGGGTCGCCCGGTCGTCGAGGTGGCGACCGGTGATGGTGCCGCTGGCGCGCAGGCCCTCCAGGGTGCCCTCGTAGCAGACGGTCCCGCCATCCGTGCCAGCGCCGGGACCGAGATCGACGACGTGGTCGGCGATGGCGATGGCCTCCGGCTTGTGCTCGACGACCAGCACGGTGTTGCCCTTGTCGCGCAGTTGGAGCAGCAGCTCGTTCATCCGCTGGATGTCGTGCGGGTGCAGCCCGATCGTCGGCTCGTCGAAGACGTACGTGACGTCGGTGAGCGAGGACCCCAGGTGGCGGATCATCTTGGTGCGCTGCGCCTCGCCACCGGAGAGGGTGCCCGACGGCCGGTCGAGCGAGAGGTAACCCAGGCCGATCTCCTCGAAGGAGTCGAGGAGGTGTTGCAGCCCCGCCAGCAGCGGGGTCACCGACGGCTCCCTGATCCCGCGTACCCAGGCGGCCAGGTCACTGATCTGCATCGCGCAGGCGTCGGCGATGTTCTTGCCCTTGATCTTCGACGACAGGGCCTCCTTGCTGAGCCGCGTGCCGGCACAGTCGGGGCAGGTCGTGAAGGTCACCGCCCGCTCCACGAAGGCACGGATGTGCGGCTGCAACGCGTCGATGTCCTTGGAGAGGAAGGACTTCTGGATCGACGGGATCAGGCCCGCGTACGTCAGGTTGATGCCGTCGATTTTGATCTTGGTCGGCTCCCGGTGGAGCAGGTCGTGCTGTTCCCGCTTGGTGTACTTGCCGATCGGCTTGTCCGGATCGAAGTAGCCGCAGCCCCGGAAGATCCGGCCGTACCAGCCCTCCATGCTGTAACCCGGGATCGTGATCGCACCCTCGTTGAGCGAGAGGCTGTCGTCGTACAACGCCGACAGGTCGATGTCGGTGACCGCGCCCATGCCCTCGCAGCGCGGGCACATGCCGCCCAGTCGGGTGAAGGTCGCCTTCTCGGTCTTCGTCTTGCCGGCCCCGCGATCGACGGTGATCGCCCCGGTCGCCTTCACCGAGGGGACGTTGAAGGAGTACGCGTTGGGCGAGCCAATCTGCGGCTGCCCGAGCCGACTGAACAGGATGCGCAGCATCGCGTTGGCGTCGGTGGCGGTGCCGACCGTGGACCGGGAGTTGGCGCCCATCCGCTCCTGGTCCACGATGATCGCCGTGGTCAGGCCGTCCAGCAGGTCGACCTCGGGACGCGCCAACGTCGGCATGAAACCCTGCACGAAGGCGCTGTACGTCTCGTTGATCATCCGCTGCGACTCGGCGGCGATGGTGCCGAACACCAACGAGCTCTTGCCGGAGCCGGAGACCCCCGTGAACACCGTCAGCCGCCGCTTCGGAATCTCGACGCTGACGTCCCTGAGGTTGTTGACGCGCGCACCCTGCACCCGGATCAGGTCGTGGCTGTCGGCAACGTGCGGCGCGGACGGCTGGCTGGCCGTGCTCATCGGGTCTCCATCTGTCGGGCTGGACGACTCAGCGCACTTCCTGGATGCGGATCATATTGCCCGCGGGGTCCCGGAAGGCGCAGTCGCGTACGCCGTACGGCTGCTCGGTCGGTTCCTGGACGACCTCGGCGTCGCTGGCTTCCAGCTTCGCGAAGGTGGCGTCCAGATCGGGGGTGGCGAGGTTGACACCGAAGTAACTGCCCTTGGCCATCAGCTCAAGGATCGTCTGCCGCTCGGCGTCGGTGATGCCCGGGTTGGCGGCCGGAGGGTGCAGGACGATGGCGGTGCTCGGCTGGCCGACCGGCCCGACCGTGATCCAGCGCATCCCCTCGTAGCCGACGTCGAGGCGGACCTCGAAGCCGAGGGTGTCGCGGTAGAAGGCCAGGGACGCGTCCGGGTCGGTGTGCGGAAGGAAGCTGGAATGAATGGTGATGTCCATGGCCGTCACGCTAGTTGCGGCTCCGCGACCCGCGCTTCTCGATTCCTGATCGGTCTGGTCACCTGCTTGGCCACGCACGACGGCATCCCCGCCGTCGCCTGCGCCGCCTGACGCCGGTAGACGCTGGGCGGCACGCCCACCAGCTCGGTGAAGCGGGTGCTGAAGGTGCCCAGCGACGAACAGCCGACCGTGAAACAGACATCGGTGACGCTGAGGTCGCCACGACGCAGCAACGCCATGGCCCGCTCGATGCGTCGCGTCATGAGGTAGCTGTATGGCGATTCGCCATAGGCGAGCCGGAACTCCCGACTCAGGTGCCCCGCCGACATGTGCGCGCCACGGGCGAGCGCCTCGACGTCCAGCGGAGACGCGTACTCCCGGTCGATCCGGTCGCGGACCCGGCGCAGCCGCGCCAGGTCGCCCAGTCGCTGGGTCGCGTCGGGTTTGCTGCTCACCTGGGAAATCGTGCCACAACCCACCGACAATCAGCCGATCGCCGGGCGCGAGCCGGGGCAACGAGCCCGGCCGGTCGCCGGGCGTCAGCGGGGGCCTACGGGCCAGGTCAGCCGGCGTCGCGGCGGGCGCGGGCCCGGCGCTTGCCCTCGTGCATGGCCTGCACCCGGGCCACCGGGATGGTCCGGCCCTCGGCGACCAGGTCGGCGGGGAGCGGCTGCGGGGCCGGCATCAGCGCGGCCCAGGGGTCGCCGTCGGCGACCAGCGACGGCACCGTCCGGATGGTGAAGTCGGCCGGAGTCACCTCGGTCAGATCGGCCCAGTCGACCGGGAAGGAGACCGGCATCCCGGGTCGCAGTCGAGGGCTGAACGCGGCGGCCACGGTGGCCCCGCCCGCGCGGGTGGCGTCCACGAAGACCCGGCCACCCCGGTCCTCCTTGATGTACGCCGTGGTCGCCAGCGCCGGGTCGAGCCGCTCGGCGCGGACGGCGAGCGCCCGGGTGGCGGCAGCCAACTCCTCCGCCGTGGGTTCACCGGCCACCGGGACGAACACGTGCACGCCCTTGGCCCCGCTGGTCTTGACCGCACCGGCGAGACCGGCGTCGCCGAGCGCCTGGCGGACCAGCAGGGCGGCGGCGACCGCCGCGCGGAACCCGTCGCCCTCCGGCGGGTCCAGGTCGAGCACCAGGTGGGTCGGGCGGTGCGGGTCCGCCGCGGTGGCCAGCGTCGGGTGGTATTCCACCGCCCGCTGGTTGGCGAACCAGAGCAGCGTGCGGCGGTCGTCGCAGAGGGCGTACGAGATCTCCCGGTGCGACGCCTCCGCCCAGACCGGCACCCGGCGGACCCAGTCCGGCGTGTAGCGGGGCAGGTTCTTCTGCATGAACGGTGGCTGGCCGGGGCGGACCCTGATCACCGACAGCGGTCGACCCCGCAGTTGCGCGAGGATCTGGTCGTGGACGGCGTCGAGATAGTCGACCAGGTCGCGCTTGGTCGCGTCGTCGCGGTCGGACAACGGCTGGTCCAGGTTGGTCAGGGCCACGCCGTCCCGGGTCTCGTCAGCCTCGCTCACCGGACCACCCTCCCGGCCTGAGTGCCGTCGGTCAACCGGACGCGGCGCTTCGGTGCGGATCATTTCCGGCCCCCGCCCGGACCGGGCCCGACGGACCGGCGTCGGGCACCACGCCGGCCGGCTGTCGGGGCAGCGTCATGACCGCGACCAGCAGCGCGGCGACCACCAGACCGGCGGCCACGGCGAACGCGGTCCGGTAGCCGCCGGCGAGCGCGGCCGTCTCGGCCCAGCCGGAAGCCCGCAGACCGTCGCTGCGAGCGGCGGCCAGGGTGGCCAGCACGGCCAGGCCGACCGCCCCGCCGACCTGCTGGGTGGTGTTGGCGAGGCCGGAGGCGAGCCCGGCGTCCGTGTCGGTCGCGCCGGCCATCGCCAGGGTGGTGACCGCGGGAAGCGTCAGGCCACCCGCCACCCCGAAGACGAGCATGGCGGGGAGTATGTCCGCGGCGTAGCCACCGTCGGCGGGCAGCCGGGCGAGCAGCAGGAAGCCGACGGTCGCCAGACCGAGCCCGGCCAGGAGCACGCTCCGGGCGCCCCAGCGGGCGATCAGCCGACCGGCGACACCGAGCGACACCACCGCGATCACCACCGGGGTGGGCAGGAACGCCCAGCCGGTGGCCGACGCGTCCAGCCCGAGCACCAGTTGCAGCTCCACGGCCAGCAGGAACTGGAAGCCGAAGTACGCGGCGACCATGAGGAACTGCACCGTGTTCGCCGCGACCAGGCCCGGTACGCGCAGCACCCGGGCCGGCAGCAGCGGGACGGTCGCCACCCGCTGGCGTACGGCGAAAGCGCCGAGCAGCAGCACCGCGAGCACCGCCGTACCGAGGGTGCGTGGGCTGGTCCAGCCGTGCTCGGCGGTGCCCACGATGCCCAGCACGGCGACCATCAGGCCGCCGGTGGCAAGCAGCGCGCCGGGCAGGTCGAGGCCGGATCGCAGGCCGATGCCCCGTTCGGCGGGGAGGCGGCGGACGGCGGCAAGCAGGATGACCGCCCCGATCGGCAGGTTGACCAGGAAGATCGAGCGCCAGCCGGCAGCCTCGGTGAGCACCCCGCCGGCGACCGTACCGATCGACGCGCCGGCCGCGCCGGTGAAGCTGAACACGGCGATCGCACGGGCCCGCTCGGCCGCCTCGGGATAGAGCCGGACGATCATGCCGAGGCTGACCGCCATGGCCAGCGCACCGCCGACGCCCTGACCGAAGCGCGCGGCGACCAGCAACGCCGGCCCGGTGGCGACCGCGCAGGCCAGCGAGGCCAGGGTGAACAGCGCGACGCCGGCCAGGAAGACCCGCCGCCGGCCGAGCAGGTCGCCGAGGCGGCCGGCCAGCAGGAGCAGCCCACCGAACGCGACCAGGTACGCGTTGACCACCCACGCCAGGCCGGCGGCGGTGAAGCCCAGGTCGCGTTGCACAGCGGGCAGTGCCACCGCGACCACGCTGCCGTCCAGGATGATCATCAGGCTGCCGGCGCAGAGCACCAGCAGCGCTGGCCAGCGGGACGGGACGACACGGTCCATGGGACCCTCCTTGGTGCACCGTTTGTTACCGAGGTCATCGTCTGTGACCATGAGCCGGAGCGGAAGGAGGCACTGTTGTGTCCCAGAGGAACAGCGATGTGTCCGCGCAGGTGGAGGCCGAGGTGACCTGCGCGCCAGGGAACGTTCCGTTCACCGAGGGGCAGGCCCGCGCGTGCACCGTCCGCGAGGTGCTGGACCGGGTCGGCGGCAAGTGGAGCATCAGCATCCTGGTGTCCGCCTCACACGGCCCGGTGCGCTTCACCGAGTTGGAGCGGCACGTCGAGGGGATCAGCCGGCGGATGCTCACACTGACCCTGCGCAACCTGGAACGTGACGGCCTGCTGCACCGCACGGTCTATCCGACCGTCCCACCCAAGGTCGAGTACAAGGCGACCCCGATGGCGTTGGAGCTCTACGAGTCGCTGGTGGCGCTCACCAGCTGGGCCGAGCGGCACCGCCGGGCCATCGCCGAGGCGCGGACCAGGTACGACGCCGAGCACGCCGGATAAACCCGACCCAGGTGTGGTGAACGCCACCGCTTCTCTCTGACCGATCGGTCAGGGTCTGACCGATCGGTCAGGCATCCTGGTTTACGGGAGGTGGGCCGACCATGGTCAGAGCGGTGTCCGACACGCACGGCGAGATCCTCGCCGCAGCGGCGCGGCAGTTCACGGTGACCGGCTACCGGGGCACCTCCCTGCAGGACATCGCCCGAGAGGTCGGCTGCTCCAAGGCCACCGTGCTCTACCACTTCGCCAACAAGGAAGCCCTGCTGGCCGAGCTGATGGCTCCGGCGATCGGCGTGCTGCGGGACCTCGACGACCGACTCACCGGCCTGACCGGAGCGGCAGCGCAGGAGTTCGCCGCACAGGGCTTCGTCGACCTCGCGGTCCGGTTCCGGCGGGAGATCGCGGTGCTACGCGGCGAGTTCCCGGAGCTGCTGTGCCAGCCGGCCTTCGCACACATCCAGCAGATCTCCGACCGGCTGCGGGACGCGCTGGCCGGGCACTCCGAGCGGCCCGCGGCGCGGATCGCCGCGCTGGTGCTGCTCGCCGGAATCTCCGAGGCGTGCGGCGAGTTCGCCGACATCACCGACGACGACCTGCGCTCCGCCCTGCTCACCCTCGTCCGGCGGGCCGTCGAACCCGTCGACGCACCCCTGCCCCAACCACCCACGACCGAGGACAAGGACTCCTGATGGCCACCCTGCTCTACCGGCTCGGCCGGGGCGCGTTGCGCCGGCGACGGCTCGTCGTCGCGCTCTGGCTCGTCGTACTCGTCGTCGCCGGCCTGGCCGCGGCGACCCTGCGCGGCCCGACGGCGAGCAACTTCACCATGCCCGGCACCGAGAGCCAGCGCGCACTCGACCTGCTCAGCGCGCAGTTCCCCGCGGCCAGCGGCGCGACCGGCACCATCGCGGTCAAGGCACCGGCCGACGGCCAACTGGCCACCCCCGAGGGCCAGGCCGTGGTGCAGGAGCTGGTCCAGGAGGCCTCGACACTGCCCGGCGTGGTCGGGGCGGTCAACCCGCTCCAGGTCGGCGCGGTCTCACCCAACGGCCGGTACGCGCTGGTCCAGGTCCAGTTCGCCAGCGGCGGCGACGAGGTGACCGACGAGCAGCGCACCGCGTACGAGGAGGTCGGCGCTGCCGCCGAGGCCAAGGGCTGGCAGGTCGCCCCGGGTGGCGAGGTGCTGGGTGGTGAGCCGGAGATCGGCTCCACCGAGGCGCTCGGCGTACTGGTCGCCGCGATCGTCCTGATCATCACCTTCGGTTCACTGGTCGCCGCCGGAATGACCATGCTCAACGCGCTGATCGGCGTGGGCGTCGGCATGGCCGGCCTGTTCGCGCTGAGCGGCGTCATCGAGTTGACCAGCACCGCGCCGATCCTGGCGCTGATGCTCGGCCTCGCCGTCGGTATCGACTACTCGTTGTTCATCACCTCCCGGCATCGACAGAACCTGCTCGAAGGCCTCTCCCCGGAGGAGGCGGTCGGCCGGGCGGTGGGCACCGCCGGCTCCGCCGTGGTCTTCGCGGGCGCCACAGTGGTCATCGCCCTCGCCGGCCTGGCCGTGGTGAACATCCCGTTCCTCACCGTGATGGGTCTCGCCGCCGCCGGCACGGTCACCATCGCCGTGCTCGTGGCGATCACCCTCCAGCCCGCACTGCTCGGCTTCGCCGGCAACCGGGTTCTCCCGCGCCGCCTGCGCTCGACGGTCGACGCCGCCGCACCGAGCGAGCCGGTGGGCGAAGAGACGGTGCCGGCCGAGGACCGCTCCGGATTCGGCTTCCGCTGGGCGCGGTTCGTCATCCGCTTCCGGGTGCCGGTCATCCTGGTCTCGCTGCTCGGCCTGGGCCTGCTCGCGCTGCCCACGCCGGACATGCGGCTGGCCCTGCCGGACGCCAGCACGGCGACGGTGGGCTCACCGGCCCGGGTGGCGAGTGACCTGACCACCGAGGGCTTCGGCCCGGGCTTCACCGGCCGGCTGGCAGTGGTCGTGGCGGGCGACGACGCGCAGGCGACCGCTGCTGCGGTGCCGCAGGTGACCGCGATGATCCAGCGCACCGAGAACGTCCTCGCGGTGGCGCCGCCTCAGCTGAGCCCGGACGGCCGGACCGCGCTGCTCGGCGTGGTGCCGAAGACCGGCCCGACCGACGAGGCCACCGAGACCCTGGTGCACGACGTCCGCGACGCGGTCGGCGGGGTCCAGGGCGCCGAGGTGCTGCTCACCGGTGCCACCGCGATTGGGATCGACGTCTCGGAGAAGCTGTCCGACGCGCTGCCGATCTACCTGCTGCTGGTCGTCGGGCTCTCGGTGCTGCTGCTGATGCTGGTGTTCCGCTCGCTGCTCGTGCCGCTCAAGGCGGCGCTGGGCTTCCTGCTCACGGTGGCCGCCACGTTCGGCATCACGGTGGCGATCTTCCAGCAGGGCCACCTCGCCGACCTGGTCGGTCTGGACACGCCGGCACCGCTGGTCAGCTTCCTGCCCATCCTGCTGATCGGCATCCTGTTCGGGCTGGCCATGGACTACGAGGTGTTCCTGGTCTCCCGGATGCGGGAGGACTTCGTGCACGGCGACACCGCACGTGAGGCCACGATCAGCGGCATGGGCCACGGTGCCCGGGTGGTCACCGCCGCCGCGCTGATCATGATGTCCGTCTTCGGCGGCTTCGTGTTCCTCGACGACCCGATCATCAAGTCGATGGGCTTCGCGCTCGCCATCGGCGTGGCCATCGACGCGTTCGTGGTCCGGATGACCATCGTGCCGGCGGTCATGTCCCTGCTCGGCGACCGCGCCTGGTGGCTCCCCCGCTGGCTCAACCGCGCCCTGCCCAACGTGGACATCGAGGGCGAGGGCCTCCGCGAGCACCTGGAGGACCGTACCCCCGCCAGGGTCTGACGCCCACCCGGTCGATCATGGAGTTGTGGTGCCTGCCTTGCCCCGGTCCGGGGCCTTGGTCCGGCACCACAACTCCAGGATCGGCGAGACCGGGCCGGGTCAGACCCCGGCCGGGTACGTTTCCATCTCGCCGGGGGCGGCCGGGACCGGCAGCGGGTGCAGGGCCGTCGTCTCGTCGCACCAGATGAAGGCGTCGTACCGGTCGCCGAGCCGCGTCGGCACGTAGTTGCCCCAGGACTCGAAGGACGGGTCGTAGACGACCCCGATCGCCCGGTGGTCCACCGTGTCGGTGACCCAGCCCGGCTGGTCGTCCCCGCCGAAGATCAGGACCGCCCGCTCCGGCATCAGCTCGTGCAGCCGCCGCTCGACCGACCCTTCCCGCGCCGGAGGCACCACCATCGCCTCGGCGGGCGAACCCCAGCGGGGAGCGGCGATCACCGTGCCCCGATAGCTGCCGAAGCCGATCAGGGCCACCGCGTCGTCGCCGTGCCGTTCCCGGGCCAACTGACCGATGTTGACCATCCCGTCGGCGGCCATGTCGGTGGCCCGGGCATCCCCGACGTGCGTGTTGTGGGCCCAGACGACCCCCCGGGCGTCCGGCCCGTACCGGTCCAGCAGCCGGTCCAGAGTGTCCTGCATGTGGGTGTCGCGGATGTTCCACGAGTCCGGCCCGCCGGCCACCATCGCCCGGTAGTACCGCTCCGCGCCGGCCACCACCTCCGCGTTCTGCCAGGCCGAGAAGCGATCCGGACCATCGGAGAGGGCGTGTTCGCGGGTCCGGGCGAGCAGCCGGACCACCTCCTCCTCGCAACGGGCGGAGACGAACCGGCTGGCCGCGCCATACTCCTCGACCCTCTTGCCGTACGGCTCGAAACAGCGGTACGCGTCCTGCGCCGCCTCCAGCGACGTCGGGTCCTCCTCCCCCAGGTAGTCGAAGATCGCCTGCATCGACTCCCAGAGGCTGTACACGTCGAGCCCGTGGAACCCGGCCCGTTGATCCTCCGGCCGCTCCACGTTCCAGGCCCGCAGCCAACTGGCGAACCGGGCCACCTCGGCGTTGGCCCACATCCAGGTCGGCCACCGCTCGAACTGCTCCAATGCGAGCTGCGGTTCGAGGGCGCCACCCGGCGAGGCGGTCACCGAGCGGTGCACCCGGTCGCAGTCCGGCCAGTCACCCTCCACCGCCACGAAGGAGAACCCGCACTCCGCGATCAACCGGCGGGTGAGCTGCTCACGCAGCCGGTAGTAGTCGTAACTGCCGTGGGTGGACTCTCCGATCATCACCACCCGGGCGTCCCGAACGCGCTCCAGCAACGGGTCGAAGTCGCTCGGCGCGCCGAGCCGCTGAACCAGCATGCCAGCGGCTACCCCGCCGCCGTTGCGGCAAACCGTGGGCGCGCCGTGGGCCGACACGCCGGCCGCCGGGCCGCCGGGCGTGCCAACCGAGCCGGTGTACGGCCACAGCGAGCGGGTAGCCGGACGGCATGACCGTCACCGGCGTTCAGTTGCAGGAGTACCTGGCCGGGCTCGACTACCCGGTCTCCCGGGAGGACCTGATCCGCTGGGGCCAGGAGAACGGGGCCAGCACGGCGATGTTGCAGATGTTGCAGGCGTTGCCGGCGGACCAGTTCGACTCACCGGACGAACTGAGCGCCGCCCTGACCACCCTCTCCTGACCTGCCCCCAACGCCGCCCCTGCCCCTGCCCTTGCCTGCCCGGCCCCGCCCCGCCCCGCCCCGCCCCGCCCCGGCTCGGCTCGGCCGGCCCCGGCCCCGGCCCCGG
>NZ_JAKKFI010000041.1 GCF_022230955.1 Micromonospora cabrerizensis | reverse complement strand
CTACCCGACCACTGGGTGTGGGACAGCTGGTACGCACGGGACGACAACGGCCTCTGGCACGTGTTCTTCCTCCGCGCCTCGCGCGCCCTGCACGACCCGCACCGCCGCCACCGCCGGGCAACGATCGGGCACGCCGTCTCGGCGGACCTGCGGTCGTGGCGCCTGGTCGCCGACGCCGTGGTCCCCGCCGACGGTCCCGGTTGGGACGACCTGGCGACCTGGACCGGCTGCACCGTCCGCGGGCCGGACGAACGGTGGTACCTGTTCTACACCGGGGTCGGCCGCGCCGAGGACGGGCTCGTGCAACGCATCGGCCTTGCCGTGTCCGACGACCTGACCACCTGGCACCGGCACGGCACCGAGCCGATCGTCCAGGCCGACCCGACCTGGTACGAGCTGCTCGACAAGGAGCTGTGGTACGAGCAGGCCTGGCGCGATCCGTGGGTCTTCCCCGACCCGGACGGCGATGGGTGGCACATGCTCGTCACCGCGCGTGCCAACACGGGGCCGACGAACACCCGTGGGGTCGTCGGCCATGCCACCTCCACCGACCTGCTCACCTGGACCGTCCAGCCACCGCTGTCG
>NZ_JAKKFI010000040.1 GCF_022230955.1 Micromonospora cabrerizensis | reverse complement strand
TCCGCGCACCGGCCCACCGGCCGGCGAGCCCACCGACAGCCCACCGACGGCCCCACCCACTCCCGCCGACGCCAGAGGCAACGGGGGCATGGCCGGAAGTGGTGGCAGCCCGGCGGGGGAGGACGGCGACGGCGAGCCGGACCGCCCCGGGGCGCTGCCGGTTACCCGTCCACCCCGGGCGCTCACCCTGCCGGCGCTGGTCGCCGAGCTGCGTACCGCCATCACCGACCCGGCCGCCCCGGCGGCCCGGCGGCGCGCCGCGGCGGCCGAGCTGGCCCGGCTCGCCGCCGCCGGTGTCCCCGGCGCGCATCCCGACGACTGGTGGGGGTTGCGCGGGCTCTCCGACGACCGGCCGCTGGTCGACGAGGGCAAGCCGGTGCGGGTCACCCCGTCAGCGATGGAGAGCGCCCTGCGGTGCAGCCTGCGGTGGCTGCTGGAACGGCACGGTGGCAGTGGCCCGACCAGCACGGCGCAGGGGGTGGGCAACCTGGTCCACGCCGCAGCGATGCTCGCCGAGGACGCCAGCGCCGACCGGGGGGCGCTGCTCGACTACGTGGCGGCCCGGTTCGACGCGATCGAGCTGGCGGCGCGGTGGATGGCCGGGCCGGAGCGCGAGCGTGCCGAGGCGATGGTCGACAAGCTGCTGCGCTGGCTGGCCACCAACCCGCGTCGGCTGCTCGCGATCGAGCACGAGTTCGCGGTCCGCCTGGACGACCCGAACCGGCCGGTCGACCTGGCCGGCCGGGTGGACCGGCTGGAGGTCGACGAGGCCGGGCGGCTCGTGGTGATCGACCTGAAGACCGGCAAGTCCACCGCTGTCACCGGCAGCGAGCTTGCCGAACACCCGCAGCTCGGCGCCTACCAGGCGGCGGTGGAGGCGGGGGCGTTCGCCGAGTTCGGAGACGAGTCGGGCGGTGCGGCGCTGGTGCAGCTCGGCACCTCCGCCAAGGACGCGAGGGAACAGAATCAGCCGGCGGCCGGCGAGGGGCCCGCGGCCGGCTGGGCGACCGCGCTGGTCCGGCGGACCGCCGATACGATGGCAGCCGCCACGTTCGCCGCGGTGGCCAACTCGAAGTGCCGGGTCTGCCCGGTGCGTACCAGTTGCCCGGTCTCCGGGCAGGGGCGCCAGGTGGTCGAGCCGCCGACCGTCCGACGTCCGGAGAACCCATGACCCAGCCCACCCTGTTCGGCGCGGGCCCCGCGCCGACGCCCCGGCTGGCGGACTCCGGCCCCCGCTACACACCGGTCGAGCTGGCCAAGCTGCTGCGGTTGCCGGCACCCACCCGGGAACAGGCCGCGATCATCGCCGCCCCGGTGGAGCCGCTGCTGGTGGTCGCGGGCGCCGGCTCCGGCAAGACCGAGACGATGGCCGCTCGGGTGGTCTGGTTGGTGGCCAACTCGTACGTGCGCCCCGAGCAGATCCTCGGGCTGACCTTCACCCGGAAGGCGGCCGGCGAGCTGGCCCACCGGGTACGAACCCGGCTCGACCAGTTGATCCGCCGCGTGGGGCGGCAGGGTCGGGACCCGCTGGACGACCCGCTGGCCGGTGAACCCACCGTCTCCACGTACCACTCGTACGCGGGGCGGATCGTCACCGAGCACGGGCTGCGGGCCGGCTACGAGCCGTCCACCCGACTGCTCACCGAGGCGTCCCGTTGGCAGTTGGTCGACCTGCTGGTGCGCAACTACGACGGTGACATGTCCGAGGTGGACAGGATGCCGAGCACCATCACCGACGCGGTGCTGGCGCTCGCCGGGGAGTTGGACGAGCACCTGGTCGCGCCGGACCAGCTGGCGGCCTGGACCGGCCGGTTCTTCGCCGAGGTGCAGTCCCGGCCGGGCCGGGTGTACGCCGACGTGCGCAAGGCGCTCACCCTCCAGCAGACCCGGCTGCGCCTGCTGCCGCTGGTGCGGGCGTACGCCCGGCGCAAGGAGGACTTCGAGGCGATGGACTTCGCCGACCAGCTCGCCCGGGCGGCCCGGGTGGCCCGGGACCACCCGGGGGTCGGTCAGATCGAGCGGGACCGCTTCCGGGTGGTGCTGCTCGACGAGTACCAGGACACCAGTCACGCCCAGGTGGTGTTGCTCAACGCGCTGTTCGGTGGCGGGCACCCGGTGACCGCGGTGGGCGACCCGTGCCAGTCGATCTACGGCTGGCGGGGGGCCAGCGCGGGCACACTGGACCGGTTCCCCACCGAGTTCGCCCGCGCCGACGGTGAGCCGGCCCCGGCGCTGGGGCTCACCACGAGTTGGCGCAACCGCCCGGAGATCCTCCGGGTGGCGAACGCGCTCTCCACCCCGCTGCGGGCGGCGGGTGCCCGGGTGCCGGAGCTGCGCTCCGCGCTGACCGTCCGGGACCCGATCCCACACCGCAGCCCCGGCGGTGCCGCCGGCGGCACCGTGCACTGCGCGATGCTGTCCACGTACGCCGACGAGGCCGACTGGATCGCCGACAGCGTGCTCGCCGCCTGGCGCGGCGCGGCCCGGATGCCAGGGGCGGCCCCCGAGCACATCCCGGTGGCACAACGCCCGACGACGGCCGTGCTGGTGCGGGTGCGCAGCCAGATCCCGGCGATCGAGTCGGCGCTGCGCGAGCGCGGTCTCCCGGTCGAGGTGGTCGGGCTGGGCGGCCTGTTGGACACCCCCGAGGTACGCGACGTGGTCTGCACGCTGCGGGTGCTGGCCGACCCGACCGACGGTGCCGCGCTGCTGCGGTTGCTCACCGGCGCCCGTTGGCGGATCGGGCCGCGTGACCTGGTGGCGTTGCACCGGCGTGCTCGGGCCATCGCCAACGCCCGGCGACAGGTTGCCGCCGACGACACCTCGGAGATCAGCCCCGACCTGCTGGACGAGGCGACCCTGGTGGAGGCGCTGGCCGATCTCGGCCCGGCGCAGGCGTACTCGGCGGAGGGCTTTGCGCGGCTGCGCGCGTACGGGCTGGAGTTGGCCCTGCTGCGCTACCGGCTGGACCAGGCCCTGCCGGACCTGATCGCGGACATCGAGCGGACCATCGGCCTGGACGTGGAGGTCGCGGTGCGGGCCGGCCGCGACGGTGCCGGCGACGCGGGCCTGGCCCGGGGTCACCTGGACGCGCTGGGGGACGTGGCGGCCCGCTTCAGCGGGGAGACCCCGGGGGCGACGCTCTCCGGCTTCCTGTCCTACCTGGCCGCGGCCGAGGACGAGGAGCGTGGTCTGGCGCCGGGCGAGGTCGAGGTGGTGGAGGGCGCGGTGCAGGTGGTCACCGCGCACGCCGCCAAGGGCCTGGAGTGGGACGTGGTGGCCGTGGCCGGGCTGAGCCGTGGGCTGTGGCCGGGTCCGGTCCGCAACTCCGACCACTGGTTGGGTGGGCTGGGAGTGCTGCCGTTCCCCCTGCGCGGCGACGCCGACGGGTTGCCGGAGCTGGCGCTCGACGAGGCGGCCGACCAGCGTGCGGTCGCCCGTGCGGTGACCGACTTCACCGACGCCTGGCGGGCCCACGACGAGCGGGAGGAACGCCGGCTGACGTACGTGGCCGTCACCCGACCGCGCCGGCTGCTGCTCTGCTCCGGCTACTGGTGGGGGGAGGGCACGAAGCGACCACGAGGTCCGTCGGTCTTTCTGCGTGAGGTGTACGACGCCTGCCTGGACGGCGGGCCGGGGCACCTCATCGACGTGTGGGCGCCGGAGCCGACCCCGGATGCGACGAACCCGACGGCCGAGGTGGTGCTGCGCGCGGAGTGGCCGGCCGACCCGTTGGGCGGTCGTCGGCCGGCACTGGCCGAGGCGGCCGGGTTGGTGCGCCGCCTGATGACCGACGGTCCGGCTCCGGTGCTCGCCGGGCCGGTCGGCTCGGTGGTGGCCGGGCCGATGGTGACCGTCGAGCCGGAGGTGGACCCGGAGGTGGCGCGCTGGCAGCGCGAGGCGGATCTGCTGCTGGCCGAACGGGCCGAGCTGACCAGGCTCTCCGGTGCGGTCGAGGTGGCCCTGCCCGGGCAGTTGAGTGTCACCCAGCTGGTGGCGTTGCGGCGTGACCCGGCCGGGTTGGCCCGTACGCTGCGCCGCCCGGTGCCGACCGAGCCCAACCCGTACGCCCGGCGCGGTACGGCGTTCCATGCCTGGTTGGAGCAGCGCTTCGGCGCCGACCGCCTGCTGGACCTGGACGAGTTGCCCGGCGCGGCCGACGCGGATGCCGCGCCCGACGAGGCGCTGGTCGAGTTGCAGGAGCGGTTCCTGGCCAGCGAGTGGGCCGACCGGTCACCGGTGGAGGTGGAGGTGCCGTTCGCCACGGTGATCGCCGGGGTGGTGGTGCGGGGGCGGATGGACGCGGTCTTCGCGCGGCCGGGTGGGCGGTTCGACGTGGTCGACTGGAAGACCGGCGCGCAGCCGACCGGGCCGGCGGCGGACGTGGCCGCCGTGCAGTTGGCCGTGTACCGGTTGGCCTGGGCGGAGCTGGCTGGCGTGCCGCTCGAAAAGGTCGGTGCGGCCTTCCACTACGTCCGGCACGGCGTGACGGTGCGGCCCGCTGACCTGCTGGATGTGACGGGGCTCACGGCCATGATCGCCCAGTTGCCCGAAGATTCCGCCCAACATTGACCGCTCGCGGGAAAACCATGATACGTTGACCGGGTTGCAGTTTTGGTTACCAGAGACTCTGTGTGCGCCTGGCGGGATTGTGGCCCCAGGCGCTCTTTGTTGTGTCCGGAGTTCTCCGGGCGGGGCGACCAGAAGCGACAGGCGATTCGCGCATCCCCGCGCGGAGCGCTCCTCTTCGGGCACGCAACAAGTGCGAGTCCGACGTTCCGTCAAGGAGACGAAACACATGGCTATTGGCACCGTGAAGTGGTTCAACGCTGACAAGGGCTTCGGCTTCATCACCCCGGACGGCGGCGGCGCTGACGTCTTCGCCCACTTCTCGGCGATCCAGTCCTCCGGCTACCGGAGCCTGGACGAGAACCAGCGGGTCGAGTTCGAGGTGACCCAGGGCCAGAAGGGCCCGCAGGCGGAGAACATCCGCCCGCTCTGATCTTCGGATCGGTCAGCATTACCTGTCGCGCCCTCCGGGTGTGACGGTGACGGGACCGGCCCGCCTCGCCGCCGCCTGCCCTCGCAGGCGGCGGCCCGGTGGCGGGCCGGCCCGTACTCCAATCGGTTCGTGCTTGTGAGTCCTGGCTGCCTTTTTGCCGCCGGTGACAGCGCCGACTTCGGCGCCCTCCCTCGACACGTGCCGCGTCGAGGAAGGCTCCCGCATGACCACAGTTATTCCTTCTTTCGCTCATACCGGGCTGGCACCGGCGCTGCTCACCGCGTTGACCGCGCAGGGCATCAACGAGCCGTTCCCGATCCAGTCGGCGACGCTGCCCGACTCGCTCGCCGGTCGGGACGTGCTGGGCCGGGGTCGTACCGGCTCCGGCAAGACCCTCGCCTTCGGGCTCCCGCTGCTGTCGCGCACCGCCGGCCGTAAGGCCCGCCCGGGTCGCCCGCTCGCCCTGGTGCTGGTGCCGACCCGTGAGCTGGCCCAGCAGGTCACCACCGCGCTCGCCCCGTACGCCCGCGCTGTCGGGCTGCGCTGCACCACCGTCGTCGGCGGGCTGTCGTTGCAGCGGCAGGCTGACGCTCTGCGGGCCGGCGCCGAGGTGGTTGTCGCCACCCCCGGCCGGCTGCACGACCTGATCAACCGCGGTGACGCCCGGCTCGACCAGGTCGAGATCACCGTGCTGGACGAGGCCGACCAGATGGCCGACATGGGCTTCCTGCCGCAGGTCACCAAGCTGCTGGAGCAGGTTGCGCCGCAGGGTCAGCGGATGCTCTTCTCCGCCACCCTGGACGGTGGTGTGGACCGGCTGGTCCGCCGCTTCCTGAGCAACCCGGTCACCCACTCGGTCGACCCGGGCACGGCCACCGTGACCGCGATGACCCACCACGTGCTGCACGTCGACGCACTGGACAAGCCCGACGCGCTGACCCGGATCGCCGCCCGCGAGGGCCGCACCATCCTGTTCATGGGCACCAAGCACCGCGCCGACCGCCTGGCCCGTCAGCTGCTGTCCAAGGGCGTACGCGCGGCCGCGCTGCACGGCGGCAAGTCCCAGCCGCAGCGCACCCGGATCCTGGAGCAGTTCCGCAACGGCCAGGTGACCGCTCTGGTCGCCACCGACGTCGCGGCCCGGGGCATCCACGTGGACGGCCTGGACATGGTGGTCAACGTGGACCCGCCGACCGAGGCGAAGGACTACCTGCACCGCGGCGGCCGCACCGCCCGGGCCGGCGAGTCCGGTTCGGTGGTCACCCTGGTCCTGCCCGAGCAGCGCCGGGACGTGTCCCGGCTGATGGCCACCGCTGGCATCCGGCCCGAGTCGGTCCAGGTGCGCTCCGATGGCGAGGCGTTGGCCCGGGTGACCGGTGCCCGCGAGCCGTCCGGGGTGCCGGTGACCATCGCCGCGCCGCCGGCTCCCGCCGCTCGTGGGGGACGCGGTGTCGGTGGCACTGCCACCGATGGTGGCGCCCGCCCGGCGCACCGCGCGTCGGGTCGGTCCCGCCGTCCGCGCCGCCCCCGTACCGTCTGATCTTCTGCGCCTCGACCGACCCGCCCCGCTTCGGCGCGGCGGGTCGGTCTGTCTTCGGCCCCGACCGACCAGACTTCTGAGTCGGTAATCAGCCTGTGTCGGGTCGGCTGGCCGACTGCGCCACGGCTGAGCGTGGTCAAGGCTGACCACCGGGGGAAAGCCGGGCGGGGGGCCCGGCACGGGAGGGGTGACCATGGCGGGCGAAGCCGGCTCGGGTGCACTACGCGAACTGATCCTGGTGGTCGCGGTCGCGCTCGCCGGGCTGTTGCTCGCCATGGTTGCGGCCTTCGCACCCTGGCACGCCACCCCGGCGGGCAACGCTCCCGCCGGTCTGGTGGAGCTGCACGGCCCTGGCGACCAGGGTTCCGGCCCGGCGGTGGCACACGTGGGTTGAGCATCGTCCGGCCGACCGGTGCCGGCGGAGGGGCAGGCCCGGTCAGGATCGGTACGAGATGTGGCCGGGTCGGCGGGGCACCGACCCGGCCACATCGCCCTGCTCGGGTGCCCGGGCACGATGTGCCAACGCAGGATCGCGCTCGATCCAGGGAAGTAGGTCCCTCGGCTTGTGGGCGAGGCCACTACATCGGTGATCGAGCGCGATCATGAGCGCGGTGCGTCGGTGCCGACCGAACTCGGGGCGTGGGTGAGCAGGTCGGCCAGGGTGGTGCTGTCGACCACCGTGGCGATCGCCCCGTGCACCGCCAGCCAGACGTCGGTCAGGCCGGAGGCCACGCCGTGGTAGCCGGCGCGTTCGGCCGGTAGGCCGCGCACCGTGGTGAGCGAGCCGCCGACCGCCCGCAACACGTCCCCAACGGTGATCCCGTCGGCTGGGCGGGTCAGCGCGTACCCGCCGTCGGCGCCGCGATGGCTGTGCAACAGACCGGCTCGGCGTAGGTCGAGCAGGATGCCCTGAAGGAAGCTGAGCGGGATGTCCTGCACCTCGGCCAGGCTGGCGGCCTTCACCAACTCAGCGCCCCCGCTGCCGTCGCCGCCGCGACTGGCGGCGGCGACGGCGAGCATCGCCCGGAGCGCGTAGTCGCTGCGCGCTGAGACGTACACGGGTCAGTTGCCCGCCTGGTCGAGCACGCCCCAGCGCCGCCGGATCGCCTTGTCCGCCGCGCCGAAGGCGGCATCCACGCCGAGACCGAGCACCAGGATGACGATCATGGTGGAGAGCAGCCAGGGTGCGTCGGACAACTCGCGGGAGTAGGTCAGCTGCGCGCCGAGCGAGGTCTGCGAGATGCCGACCACGATCAGCTCACCGGCCATCAGGCTGCGCCAGGAGAACGCCCAACCCTGCTTGAGCCCGGCGACGATCGCCGGCAGGGCGGCCGGCGCGATGACGTACCGGTAGAGGTTGAGCCCTCGGGCACCCAGGTTGCGACCGGCGCGCAGCAGCAGCGGCGGCACGTAGTCCACACCGGAGATCACCCCGTTGGCGATGGACGGCGCCGCGCCGAGCACCACCACGAAGAAGATCGCCTTCTCGCTCAGCTCGAACAGGAGGATGGCCAGCGGGAACCAGGCGATCGACGGCATGGTCTGCAACGCCGTGATCATCGAGCCGATGGCGGCCCGGAGCACCTTGGACCGGGCCACCGCCAGGCCCAGCAGCAGGCCGACCGCGACCGAGAAGACGTAGCCGACGGCGGCCCGCCGCAACGTGGTGACCAGGCCCTCCCAGAGCTGTGGGCCCTGAGCCTGGTTGACCAGCTCGCGGCCGACCTCCAGCGGCCCCGGCAGCGAGTACGGCGGCTTCCAGCCCGACCAGACCACCAGTTGCCAGGCCAGGATGGCGATGGCCAGCGCGGCGAGCTTGGGCCAGGTGGCGGCCCAGAACCGGGAACCTCGGGAAACCTCCGGGTCCCGGCCGGCGATCTCCAGCGCGTCCAGGCCGGAGATCTGCGCGTCGGTACGCGCGGTGTTGGTCAGGGTGTCACTGGCCATGGCGGCCCACCTCCGTACGGAGCCGCTCGGTGACCTCGGCGGCGATGGCGGCGACCTCGGGGGAGTCGATCCGTCGGGGGCGCGGGATGTCCACCTCGGTGGAGTAGATGATCCGGCCGGGTCGGCTGGAGAGCAGGATGATCCGGTCGGCCAGTCGGGCGGCCTCGCGAACGTTGTGCGTCACGAAGAGCACCGAGAGGTTGCGCTCGGACCAGATGCGTTCGAGCTCGTCGTGCAGGATGTCCCGGGTCATCGCGTCCAGCGCGCCGAACGGCTCGTCCATCAGCAGCACCGGCGTGTCCAGGGCCAGCGTGCGGGCCAGCGCGACCCGCTGCCGCATACCCCCGGAGAGCTCGTGCGGGCGCTTGCGGCCGAAGTCGGCCAGGTGCACCGTACGCAGCAGCTCGGCGACCCGCTCGCGCCGCTGGGCCCGGGGCAGCCGGCGCAGCTTCAGCGGCACCTCGACATTGCCGTCGACGGTCAGCCAGGGGAACAGCGCCGGCTCCTGGAACATCAGACCCGGGTTGGCGTCCCCGGCCAGGGTGATCTGCCCGCCGCTGGGCCGGTCCAGCCCCGCGACCAGGTTCAGCAGGGTGCTCTTGCCGCAGCCGGAGGCTCCGACCAGGCAGACGAACTCGCCGGGCGCGACGTCCAGCGACACTCCGTCCAGGGCCAGGACGGCGTTCGGCCCGCGCCCGTACACCTTGGTCACGCCCGAGAGCGCGACCGCGGTGGTCGCGCTCTGCGGCGTCGTCGTGGTCGACGTCATGGCTGGGTGACCTCGGGCTTGCCGACCGACTTGAGGGCGTTGTTGAGGTACTTGAGGTCGTACAGGCCGTTGAGGTCGACCGGTTCGGTCAGCTTGACCTCGACGGCGTGGTCGAGGCCGGCCTTGAGCGAGGTCGCGATCGGGTCGTTGGTGAACTCCAACGTGGGCCACGCCTGCTTGATGAGCTTCAGGTCCAGAGGCTTTCCGGTGATCTTGCCGATCGCGTCGGAGATGGCCTGCTGGGCCTCCTCGGGCTTGCTGTTGACGAACTCGTTCGCGGCCACCTGGCCGTCGACCAGCCGCTGCACCACGTCCGGGTGTGCCTTGAGGAACTTCGTGCTGACCAGCAGGTTGGTGATGACGAACTTCTTGTCCGGCCACAGGTCGCGCTCGTCGACGAGCACCTTGCCGCCGGCGTTGACCAGGCGGGAGACGAACGGCTCGGGCACCCACGCGCCGTCGATCGCGCCACTGTTGAACGTCTCGACCGTCTGGGCGTTCTCCTGCGGCACGATCTTGACGTCGCCGCCACCCTCCTTGGTGGTGGTCAGACCCTGCTGCTTGAGCCAGTAGCGGATCGCCACGTCCTGGGTGTTGCCCAGCTGCGGGGTGGCGATCTTCTTGCCCTTCAGGTCCTGCGGGCCGGCGATGCCGGGCTTGACCACCAGCGCCACGCCGCCGGAGGCCGCGCCGGAGATGACCCGGACGGCCTCGCCCTTGGACTTGGAGAAGGCGTTCACCGTCGGGTTCGGACCGATGTAGGTGGCGTCCAGTGCGCCGGAGAAGACGGCCTCGATGGCGGCCGGGCCGGCGTTGAAGGTCTTCGGGTCCAGCTTGACGTCGGCGCCGAGCTTCTCGGCGAAGATGCCCTTCTCCACCCCGACGACGGCCGGCGCGTGGGTGATGTTGGGGAAGTAGCCGAGGCGCAGCGTCACCGGGCCGGAGCTGCCGCCCGCGCCCTCGCTGTCGTCGCCGCACGCGGCGGTGCTGCCCAGGGTCGCCGCACCGAGGGCGGCGAGAGTGGCCAGGGTGACCAATCGGCGCAAGGGAAGCCGTCTCATCGTCCATCCAATCCGCAGTATTCCTACTTAGTTGGTAGGAAGACTGGGCCAGGGTGCTGCCAGCGTCAAGGCTCGTCCACATGACGGGATCACGCGTCTCAGATATGTCGGTATTTCCTACCAGCTTGGTAGGGTGCCCGACACCTGGCGGCCGGCAGAGAGGCGAATTCGCGATGACCTTCCACTGGTTCCTGCCCACCTCCGGCGACGGCGACCAGGTCGGCGCCGCCACCGTCACCGCGGGCGCCGCCCGGCACGACCGCGCCGCCACCGTGGCCTATCTGGCCGAGGTCGGCCGAGCCGCCGAGACGAACGGCTTCACCGCCGTGCTCACCCCCGTGGGCGCCGGCTGCCCCGACCCGTGGATCGTCTGCGCGGCGATCGCCCAGCACACCGAGCGGCTCGGCATGCTGGTCGCCGTCCGGGCCGGCTTCGCGCTGCCCACCCTGATCGCCCAGCAGGCCGAGGCGTTCCAGGCCATTTCCGGTGGCCGGCTGTCGCTCAACATCGTGACCGGCGGAGACCCGGCCGAGCAGCGGGCGTACGGAGACTTCCTCGGGCACGACGACCGCTACGCGCGCACCGGCGAGTTCATCGACGTGCTTCGCCGGGCCTGGGCCGGTCGACCCTTCGACTACGCCGGGAGGCACTACCGGGTCGACCAGGGCGGCCTGGCCACCCCGCTCGCCGAGCCACCCCCGGTCTACTTCGGCGGCGCGTCCCCGGCCGCCGAGACGGTGGCCGCCCGACAGGCCGACGTGTACCTGATGTGGGGCGAACCGCCGACGTCGATCGCCGCCCGGGTCGCCCGGGTGCGGGCACTCGCCGCCGAGCAGGGCCGCACCCTGCGCACCGGCCTGCGACTGCACGTCATCGCCCGACCCAGCAGCGCCGAGGCGTGGGTGGAGGCCGACCGGCTGCTGGCCGGGATGAGCCCCGAGCGGATCGCCGCCGCCCAGGCCAGGTTCCGCCGGATGGACTCGGTGGGGCAGGCCCGGATGGCCGCGCTCAACGCCGGTCGCACCGACGGGCTCACCGTCGCGCCGAACCTCTGGGCCGGCGTCGGCCTGGTCCGCGAGGGCGCCGGCACCGCGCTGGTCGGCAGCTACGCCGAGGTGGCGGCCCGCATCGACGAGTACGCGGCGCTCGGCGTCGACGAGTTCGTCCTCTCCGGCTGGCCACACCGGGAGGAGGCCGAGCGGGTCGGTGCCGAGGTGCTGCCCCTGGTGACGGCCCCGGTCGCGGCGGCTCCGGGGAGGTCGCAGGTGGTGGGGGTGTCGACGCGCTAGGGTCGACTCCGTGGCGGCGCGGAGATCCAGAATTCCAGCGACGAAGTATCCGGTCGAGCGGTTCACCCTCGACAACGGCCTGCGGGTGGTGCTCACCCCTGATCGCAGTGCCCCGGTGATCGGGGTGGCGGTGGTCTACGACGTCGGCATCCGCTCGGAGCCGGAGGGGCGTACGGGCTTCGCCCATCTCTTCGAGCACCTGATGTTCCAGGGTTCGGAGAACCTGGAGAAGCTGGCCCACTTCCGGCACGTGCAGGGCGCTGGTGGCACCTTCAACGGCTCCACCCACCTGGACTACACCGACTACTTCGAGACGCTGCCCAGCAACGCGTTGGAACGCGCGCTGTTCCTGGAGGCGGACCGGATGCGGGGCCCCCGGCTGACCGAGGAGAACCTGCGCAACCAGGTCGACGTGGTCAAGGAGGAGATCCGGGTCAACGTCCTCAACCGGCCGTACGGCGGCTTCCCCTGGCTGACCCTGCCGCCGGTCATGTTCGACACCTTCCCGAACGCGCACGACGGCTACGGCTCCTTCGACGACCTGGAGTCGGCGACCGTCGCCGACGCCGCGGACTTCTTCCGCCGCTACTACGCCAGCGGCAACGCGGTCCTCGCCGTCAGCGGCGACATCGACGTGGCCGAGGCGACCGAGCTGGTCACCCGGCACTTCGGTGACGTGCCGGCCCGGCCGGCGCCGAAACGCCCCGACTTCACCGAGCCCGAGCTGACCGCCGAGCGGCGCACCTCGTACACCGATGCCCTGGCGCCGCTGCCGGCGGTGGCCGGCGCCTGGCGCGTGCCCGACCCGGTCACCGACTTCGCCGGCTACCTGCCGTTCGTGGTGTTGGCCGAGGTGCTCACCGACGGCGACGCGTCGCGGCTGGTCGAGCGGCTGGTGCAGCGCGACCGCACGGTGACCAGCCTCGGCGGATACCTCGGTTTCATGGGTGACCCGTTCGACGTCCGCGACCCCACCGCGCTGCTGTTGCAGGCGCACCTGCCACCCGGGGGCGACGTGGACAAGGTGCTGCGCACCATCGACGAGGAGCTGGACCGGCTGGCCACCGACGGGCTGACTGACGGTGAGCTGGCCCGCACCCAGGCCCGGATGGCGACCCACCTGCTGCGGGACACCGACGCGGTGCTCGGCCGGGCGCTGCGGATGGCCGTGCTGGAGCAACAACGCGGTGAGCCGGGCCTGCTCAACGAGTTGCCCCGGCTGGTCGGCGACGTCACCGAGGACCAGGTCCGGGCCGCCGCGGCCACCCTGCGGCCGGAACGCCGGGCCGCGATCGAGGTCATTGCCGGAGGCGGTCGGTGAGCGCGAGGAGTGAGCCGGTTTTGCGAGCCCCGCAGTCGCGAACGAATTGTGGCCCGGTGAGCGCGAGGAGTGAGCCGGTTTTGCGAGCCCCGCAGTCGCGAACGAATTGTGGCCCGGTGAGCGCGAGGAGTGAGCCGGTTTTGCGAGCCCCGCAGTCGCGAACGAAGGTGACACAGTGACGACGACCACCGCTCCTGTCGGGCCTCGCACGCTGCCGCCGCTGGGGCCGACCCGCAAGCTCAAGGTGCCCAGGCAGGCCGAACGTACGCTGCGCAACGGCCTCACCGTGATCGCCGTCCGCCGGCCCGCCGTGCCGCTGGTCGAGCTGCGGCTCTGGGTGCCGTTCGGTCGGGTGCACCTGGCCCGCGGCGCGATGCTCTCGCAGACGATGCTCTCCGGCACCGAGTCGATGACCAGTGTGCAGCTAGCCGCCGAGTTGCAGAAGGTGGGTGGCGGGCTCTCCGCGGGCGTCGACCCGGACCGGCTGATGCTCTCCGGCGCCGGGCTGGTCACCGGCCTGGACCGGATGCTGGAGCTGCTGGCCGAGGTGCTGACCGGCGCCAGCTACCCGAGCGACGAGGTGGCCACCGAACGCGACCGACTGGTCGACCGGATCCAGGTGGCACAGAGCCAGCCGGCGCACCTGGCCCGCGAGGCGCTGCTGAAGCGGATCTACGGCCGGCACCCGTACGCGACGCAGACCCCGGAGCCGGGCCAGATCCGCGCCGTCCGACCGGCGGCGTTGCGCACCCTGCACGCGGAGCGGGTCCATCCGGCCGGCGCGCAGTTGGTGCTGGTCGGTGACGTGCAGCCGGAGAAGGCCCTGGACGCGGCCGAGCGGGCGCTCGGCGGCTGGGCCGGCGCCGGGCGCGTCGCCGAGCTGCCGGTGACGCCGCCGCTGGAGCCGGGCCCACTGCTGCTGGTCGACCGGCCGGGCTCGGTGCAGTCCTCGCTGCGGATCGCGCTTCCGGCGGTGTCCCGTACCGACCCCGACCACGCCCCGCTGCAACTGGCCAACCTGATCTTCGGTGGCTACTTCTCCTCCCGTTGGGTGGAGAACATCCGCGAGGACAAGGGCTACACGTACGGCCCGCACTCGGGGATCGAGCACTCCGTTGCCGGGTCGGTGCTGGTGGCCTCCGCCGAGGTGGCCACCGAGGTCACCGGGCCGGCGCTGCTGGAGACGACGTACGAGCTGGGCCGGTTGGCGTCGTTGCCGCCGAAGCCCGAGGAGTTGGAGCAGGCCCGTCAGTACGCCCTGGGCACCCTCCAGCTCGGCATGTCCACCCAGGCGGGGTTGGCGGCGTTGACCAGCGCGTACGCGGGCAACGGGTTGCGTCTGGACTTCCTCGCCGAGTACGCGGCGAGGTTGGCGAAGGCGAGCATCGACGATGTCGCGCGTGCGGGCGCCCGGTACCTGGCACCGGCCCGGGCGGCGATCGTGGTGCTCGGCGACGCCGAGCGGGTCACCCCCGGTCTTGCCGCGCTGACTCCGGTCCACACCGAGCCGCTCCAGTGAGCGAGCGCAGCGAGCGAGCCATGGGGCTCAGCAGCGGGCCGTCTCACGGCGGCGCGGGGCGTAGCGGAGCGCCGGCGTGAGCGGGGAGGCGGCGCCGCCGCTGGCGCGGTCCACGCTGGATCGGGCGGCCCACCGGCGGGGCGACTCGCAGTGGCTGACCGAGGCGTGGCTGCGCGCCCGGGTGCTGCTGCTCGACTCGACCAACGAGGGTCGGGCCCTGGCCCGCACCGACTCGTCGCCCCCGGCGCTGGTGCTGTTCGGTGCGGCCGACGTGCCCGCCGGTTCCGAGTCGACGGCGATGTTCCTCGGTGTCGAGCCGGACGGGGTGCCGGTCTTCGCGGTCGACGCGCCGTTGCCGGCGCTACCGGGGACCCGGGCGGTCAACCTGCGCGAGGTGGGCCACCTGCTGGGCGACCGGGAGGCTGGCATCTTCACCACGGCGTTGGCGCTGCTCAACTGGCACACCCGGCACGGCTACTCGACGAGCACCGGGGCGCCGACCGCGATGGACGAGGCCGGTTGGTCCCGGGTGGACCGCAACGGTGGGCGGATCTGGCCGCGCACCGACCCGGCGATGATCGTGCTGGTGCACGACGGTGTGGACGGCTCGGACGGTCGCTGTCTGCTCGGCAACAACGCCGGTTGGCCGGGCACCCCGGGCGGCCGGCGCTACTCCTGCCTGGCCGGCTACGTGGAGCCCGGTGAGTCGGCGGAGGCCGCCGTGCTGCGCGAGGTCCGCGAGGAGGTGGGCATCGAGGTCGAGCGCATCGGGTACGTGGGCAGCCAGGCGTGGCCGTTCCCCGGCTCGCTGATGTTGGGTTTCCTGGCCACCGCGAACCCGAGCGATCCGGTGCGGGTCGACCCGTCCGAGATCGCGTACGCCCGGTGGTTCTCGCGCCAGGAGATCGGGGCGGCGCTGGCTGGGCGGACGGTGGACGTGGGTGACGGTGCCCAGCTGATCCTGCCGCCGCCGTCGTCGATCGCGCTGTTTCTCATCCACCGGTGGCTGGACGGCTGGGTGGACGCCGACCGGTGAGGCACGGTCCCGACCCGTGGCCGCCGTTGCCGCGGCGGTCACGGGCCGGGAACACGGGCCGTCGTGGTCGGTGGGTGCGAGAAACGCGGCGGGGGAGCCGGTCCGACCACGACGGACGTCTTGTCGAGTCAGGTGCTGGTGCGGCCGGGTCTGTGTCGGAAGGCGGCGCGGGGCTCGATCAGCGGCACGACCTTGACCCGTTGCTTGCCGGAGCGGACCGCCCCGACCGTGGCGAGAGCGCGGGCCAGCAGCAGTGCGGCGTCCCGGTCCTCGGCGTGCACGGTCTGCCGGCGCGGCTCGGGCGTGGTCGTCTCGTCGCGAAGTCGGTGGCCGTCTGCCCAGGCAGCGGCGATGTCTCCGTCGGCGACGGCGCGGATGTCGGTGCGAACGATCAGGAACCGCATGAGGGTCTCCGGATGAACCGCGATGGATAAGCCAGTGTGGAAGTTCCACGTATCCGAGGGCCATGTTACGCCCCGTGTTCGTCCCAGCAACTGAAACGCGCCTATCAGTTCGGCGCGTCGTCCGATCGGCGGAGGCAGCTCAGCGGGGTCGGCAGGCACGTACGACGACGGGGCCGCCGGCAGTGTGCCGACGGCCCCGTACCAGTCACCGGATCAGTTCAGATCGAACTGGCCCTTCTTGGCTCCGGTGATGAAACCGAGCCACCCGGCGCGGTTGAACAGCAGCACCGGACCGCCTCGGTCCTTGCTGTCGCGCAGGGCAACCGCTGACGGGCCGGTGTTGAGCGGGGCGACCTCCACGCAGTTGGAGGTCTGGCTGCGCGTGCTGGTGCGCCACGGGGCATCCGCCAGAGAGTGAGCGGAGGCGGACGGCGTGTTACGGATGTCGTTCATGGTTCTGCTCCTGATGTGAAGCGATCCGATGGGACGAGTGGTGCCGCACGCCCCGACGGAGGGTCCCCCGTGGATCACCGATCCGTCAGCCGCCCCGAGGCCCGGCGGCGCTGGGTCGGCGCCGTTGCCGGCCCGAACGCCACTGTGGATGGGGGCGCCGCCTCGGTCAGCCGTCCCGTTGACTCGATCAGCCAGGAGAGGGTGTCCTCGGCGTTAAGTGCCGACGTGCATAGCCACTCGAACACCACTTTATAGCGATTTAGCGCGATTGCCTCGGTCGACATGACGTCGGTGAAGCCACCTTCGATGGCCAATGTCTCCGGATCGAGGGGATCGGCGAACCGGTAGACCGAGAACGCGGTCGGCGGAAGGTACCAATTGCCGATCTGGGTGTCGCGAAGCAGCACGTGCAGCGTCACGTTCGGCAGCAGGGCCAGCTCGCAGAGCTGGAGCAGTTGCTCGTGCAGCACCTCGGGTGGCCCGGCGCGGCGGCCGAGGGCGGCCTCCTCCAGCACGGCGGTGTAGCGGGGCGCGTGCGGCTCACGCGTCAGCAGCGACTGACGGGCCATCCGCGCCTGCACCTCGGTCTCCGGCTCGTCGTCGGGCTCGGGCTCGCCCGCGCCCTCGCCCACCTGCCGGGCCGAGAGGATCCGGACCTGGGCGTAGCCCGGGGTCTGCAACAGACCGGGCACCAGCACTGGGTTGTACTCGGAGATCTCCGCGCAGCCCGCCTCCAACTCGGCCCAACTGCGCTGCTGCTGCGTCATCACCGGGAAGTTCTTCAACCAGCCGCGCATGTCGCCGGCCTCACTGGTGATGCCGAGCAACTCGTCGTGCACCGCCTTGTCGGCACCGTAGAGATCCAGCAGGTCGCCGACGTCCTGCGGGTCCGGTCGGCTGCGGCCATTCTCCAGGCGGGACAGTTTGGACGCGGAGGCCCAACCGATACGCTCGATGACCTGGTCGCCGGTGAGGCCCGCGGCCTCACGCAGGCGGCGCAGCTCGACGCCCAACCGGCGACGACGCAGGATCGGGCTGGGTGCGGCAGGAGGCACAGTGTCCTCTTTCCCGTCGACCGCCGCAGACGCGACGGTAACTGTATGAAATTCGCCCCCCACGGTCAGTATGGACGGCGCGACCGGTGTCGGAGGTTCCGGCGGGGGCGTGTCTTGCAAAAATCGGACCACGGGAATGCCGGACGATGACGGACCCGCGGTCGCGGCCCACGTCGACCTCGCCCACCCGGGCACGCCATCCCGCCGGAGGGACCCATGCGCACGATCCTGCGCCGACCCGACTTCCGCCTGCTCTTCGGCGGTCTGCTGGCCAGCATGACCGCCGAGTCGATCCTGCTGCTCGCGCTCGCCATCTGGGTCAAGGATCTGACCGGCTCGAACGGGCTGGCCGGTGCCACGATCTTCGCCGTCATCGCGCCGATGATGCTGGCGCCGCTGGTCGGCTGGTTCGTCGACCGATACCCGCGTCGGCCGTTCTTCCTGGCCGCGAACGTGCTCACCGCCGCCCTGCTCACCCCGTTGTTCACCGTCTCCGACGCGGGCGACGTCTGGATCGTCTACCTGGTGGCCGCCCTCTACGGGCTGTCGTCCATCACGCTCGGCGCGGCGCTCAGTGGGCTGATCCGGGAGATGGTGCCGGTCGAGCTGCTGGCCGAGGCGAACGGCCTGCTCCAGACCGTACGGCAGGGGATGCGGCTGATCGGGCCACTGGCCGGCGCGGCGCTCTACGCGGCGCTCGGTGGGTGGGCGCTGGCCGCAATCGGCATCGTCGGATTTCTGACCGCCGCGGCGGTGGTGACCGCACTGCCCACCCCACAGCAGGCGCCACCACCCGTCCGGCTGCGCTGGCCGGCCGAGCTGGGCGCGGGTCTGCGGCACCTCGCCGGCGAGCCGGCCCTGCGTCGGGCACTACTCGGCTACGGGCTGGGGTCACTGGTGATGGGCTTCAGCGAGTCGCTCATCTTCGCGTACGTCGACCAGGGCCTGAACCGGGACGCCGCCTTCGTGGGCGTGCTGGTCACCGTGCAGGGCGTGGGTGGGCTGCTCGGCGGGCTCTGCTCACCAGCGCTGGTCCGCAGGCTCGGTGAGCTCGGCACACTGGCCGCCGGGGTCGCGTTCTTCTCCCCGGCCGCGCTCGCGCTCGCGTACCCCGACATCCGGCTCGGGTTCGTGGCGGTGCTGCTGGCCGGAGTCTCTCTCCCGCTGACGATGGTCGGGCTGCACACGCTGATCCAGCGTCGGACCCCGCCCGCGCTGGTCGGCCGGGTCGCCGCGGCCACGCAGGCGGTGGTCAGCGGCCCGCAGGCGTTCTCCATCGGAGCGGGCGCCCTGCTGGTCGGGTTCCTGGACTACCGGCTGTTGTTCGTCCTGGTCGGGATGGCCACCCTGCTGGCCGGCAGCTACCTCTGGCGGGGACGGCACCTGAGCATGCCGCCCGGCACCCGGCCGCCCACGCCGACCCTCCCGGTGCTCCCGGCGCCCCGACGACCGGCAGAGGAAGCCGACCGGCCGCTGGCGACCGGCACCCACCTTCCGCCGCCCCGGTGACCGACCCCCGAACACGAGAAGCGGCCGCCCCGGGTGGGGCGGCCGCTCGTCGACAGTGATCTGGCCGGTCAGGCGGTGAGGGTTTCCAGGTGCTGCTTGACCTGGGTGATCGAGGGATTCGTCAGGGCGCTGCCGTCGTCGAAGCGCAGGGTCGGCACCGTCTGGTTGCCGCCGTTGACGCTCATCACGAACTCCGCGGCCTTCGGGTCCTGCTCGATGTCGACCACCTCGTACCCGATGCCCTCCCGGTCGAGCTGCGACTTCAGCCGGTGGCAGTAGCCGCACCAGGGGGTGGAATACATCGTCAACATGGTCGGATCCTCCAACTCCTCCGGCCGCGGCTTGCGGATCAAGCCGAGGCTGTTCGCTGCAACGTTAGGGGGAGCTGAGATGATTCCTGGTTGTGGTGGTTCACTCAGCGTCGGAACAGGTGCTCGCCGGGCTGGACCCGGAGCAGCGCTCCGCCGTGACCGCTCCCGCCGGCCCGGTCTGCATCCTGGCCGGCGCCGGCACCGGCAAGACCCGGGCGATCACCTCCCGGATCGCCCACCGGGCACTCTCCGGTGAGATATCCCCCCGGCACGTGCTCGCGGTCACCTTCACCGCCCGTGCCGCCGCCGAGATGCGACACCGTCTCACTCTGCTCGGGGCGCACGGTGTCCAGGCACGGACCTTCCACGCGGCCGCGTTGCGGCAGGTGCGGTACTTCGCGCCCCGGCTGCTGTCCGGCCGGGCCATGCCCGAGCTGCTGGACAGCAAGGTGCGACTGGTCACCCTCGCCGCGGCCCGGGTCGGCCTGCGCACCGACCGGGCCGCCGCGCGCGACCTGGCCGGCGAGATCGAGTGGGCCAAGTCGTCGCTGGTCGAGCCGGCGGACTACCCGGTGGCCGCTGCCCGGGCGATGCGCGAGACACCGCACGAGCCGGCGAAGGTGGCCGAGGTGTTCACCGCGTACGAGCAGCTCAAACGCTCGAACGGCGTGATCGACTTCGAGGACATGCTGCGCGCCGCGGTGTGGGGCATCGAGGAGCACCCGGACGTCGGCGAGCAGATCCGCACCCAGTACCGGCACTTCGTGGTCGACGAGTACCAGGACGTCAACCCACTCCAGCAGCGGTTGCTCGAAGCCTGGTTGGCCGGCCGCAACGACCTGACCGTGGTCGGCGACGCCAGCCAGACGATCTACTCGTTCACCGGGGCGACCTCGGCGTACCTGGTCGACTTCCCCCGCCGGCACCGCAACGCCACAGTGGTCCGGCTGGTCCGCGACTACCGCTCCACCCCGCAGGTGGTCGGGCTGGCCAACGCGGTGATCTCCCAGGCCCGGGGCACCGAGGCCCGGTTGCGGCTGGAGTTGAGCGGGCAGCGCCCGCCCGGCCCGGAGCCGGACCTGCGGATCTTCACCGACGAGCCGGCCGAGGCGAACGCGGTGGCCGCACGCTGCCGCGCGCTGATCGACGCGGGCACGCCGGCGAAGGAGATCGCCGTGCTGTTCCGGGTCAACGCGCAGTCCGAGGCGTACGAGAAGGCGCTCACCGAGGCCGCGGTGCCGTACGTCGTGCAGGGCGCGGAGCGGTTCTTCGAACGGACCGAGGTGCGCCAGGCGATGGTCGCGCTACGCGCCGCCACCCGGTCGATCCCCGGGGAGACACCGCTGCCGGCCGCCGTCGTCGAGGCGCTCACCGCGGTCGGCTGGGCCCCGGACGCACCCCCGGCCGGTGGCGCCGCCCGTGAGCGCTGGGAGGCGCTGTCCGCGCTGGTCCAGCTCTCCGAGGAGTACGCGGCCACCCCCGAGGTGGTGCCGATCGGCGAGGCCGCGTCGGTGGAACGTCCCGTCACCCTCACCGACTTCACCGAGGAACTGGCCCGCCGGGCCGCCCAGCAGCACGTACCGACGGTGGACGGGGTGACCCTCGCCTCGCTGCACTCCGCAAAGGGGCTGGAGTGGGACGCGGTCTTCCTGATCGGCCTCGCCGAGGGCACCCTGCCCACCACGTACGCCAAGACCGTCGAGCAGGTCGAGGAGGAGCGTCGGCTGCTCTACGTCGGGATCACCCGCGCGCGGCAGTGGCTCTGGCTGTCGTACGCCGCCGCACGCTCGCCGGGCGGACGGGCCCGGCGGCCGTCGCGGTTCCTGCCCCAGCTCGACCGCTCCGGCGGCACCGAACGGGCAACCGGCGGCACCGGTCCGGCCCGCCGCCCCGAGCGGCGTCGAACCCAGATCGTCTCCTGCCGGATCTGCGGTGCCACGCTGCTCGCCGGCCCGGACCGCAAGCTGGGTCGGTGCCCCACCTGCCCGTCCGACATCGACGATGAGCTGCACGAACGACTGCGCGAGTGGCGGCAGCGGGTGGCCGGGGCGCAGAAGGTTCCCGCCTACGTGGTCTTCACCGACGCGACGCTGATCGCGCTGGCGGAGCGGCGGCCCGAGCGGTCGGAGGAACTGATCGCCATCGCCGGTATCGGCCCCCGCAAGCTGGGCCTCTACGGGGAATCGGTGCTGGCGCTGGTGGGGGGCGCGGGGGTGGACGATGTCTGCCCGGAGAAAACTTTCGAAATCTCGTCGTAAATTCGTTTGCCCTCGCCCCGGCGCGAGGAATAGCCTCAGGACACACCACGCGAGCGGCGCCATTCCGGCTGCTCACGGGGGTTGGTCCAGTCGATCCGAGGAACGTGAGGGAGGTGGCACCCGTGAAGATCTTCACCTATGAGCGTCTGGCGGCGATGCCGTCTGTCCACGCTCCGCTGTCGGCTGTCCGGGTGGCCCTCACGGCTGCACGACCGTCGGTTCCGCAGGTGCACCAGGTTCAGACCGAGCTGAGCCTGACCGTCGCACCAGTCGGAGTCGAGGGGACCAGTGGCTCTACGGGCAATGGCATCCAGATCGCCAAGAAGCGCATGGATGTCCGCGGCGTTCCACCTCGAGGTAAACCGGTCTGACCATCAGACACCGGCTCACCTCGAGGCCGCGGAACCCGCTTACCGGGATCCGCGGCCTCAGTTTTTTGCCCGCCGTAAGTACGTCGGAATGCGATCCACGAGATCGAAGTGAGAGAGAGGTGACCGGGAGATGAGTCTGGCGTTGGCCCCCCTCGACATGAGCGTCGAGATGGAGGCGAACCTGCCCTGCCGGAAGTTCGACCCCGACCTGTGGTTCTCCGACTCGCCCACCGAGCTCGAGCTGGCCAAGTCGCTCTGCGGGGACTGCCCGCTGCGCGTCGAATGCCTGGCCGGAGCCGTTGAACGAGCAGAGCCGTGGGGCGTCTGGGGCGGCGAGATCTTCGAGCGTGGCGCGGTCGTCCCGCGTAAGCGGCCCCGTGGCCGTCCGCGTAAGGAGGACGTCGCTCGTGACGCCGAGCTTCGGGTCGAGGCCGAGGCGCGTCTGGCGGCCAGTGGGCTGTCCGAGGTGCGTGGCGCGGTCCGGCTGGCAGCCTGACGTGTTCCCGATCCGTTCCAACTACGCCGGTGTCACACCGGCAGTGAGTGAGAAGACGATGTTCAACGTCCCCAGTGGAGCCTTCGAGATGCAACTACTCCACGAAGCGTTGTCCCGGGCTCGAATGCGCCGGCCTCAGGCCGGTCGTACCACCACGAGCACTGAGGCAACCCGATCCGCCCGTACCGTCGCCATGAACAGCCGCAACAAGACGGCACGCGACCTGGGCGTTCTCTAGTACCACCGCACACAGGAGGGCGGGTGCCGACCGGCACCCGCCCTCCTCGACGTCCTCAGGCTTGTGGACGGTCAGGCTTGTCGACAGCCTCAGGCTTGTCGACGTCCTCAGGCTTGTCGACAGCCTCAGGCTTGTGGACGGCCTCAGGCGACCGAGGCGAAGCCGGGCAGCCAGCGCTCCAGGATGCTGCGGTACGGGGCCTTCGCCTCCAACTGGCAGAGCACCCCGATCGAGCCGAGCGTCACCCGGTGGATCAACAGGTACGACGGCGGCAGGTTGAGTTGCCTGCTCAGCTGGTACGTGGGGGACCGCGGGCTGGCCAGTCGGCCCGCCTCGGCGCGCAGCCAGGCCCGGGTGAAGCGGAACCCGTCCGCAGCGATGGGCTCCAGCATCGGTCGGATGAAGTCGAGCACCCCCTCGGCGTCGATCTCCTCGGTGGAGCCGATGAAGCCCTCCGAGCGCAGACCCGCCACCACCTCGTCGGCGTCGCCGCGCAGAGCCATCGCGGCGATGCGACCGATCGGCTCCGGCGTGCCCTCCGGCATCCGGGCCACCGCGCCGAAGTCGATCACCCCGAGTCGGCCGTCGGGCAGCAGCCGGAAGTTTCCCGGGTGCGGGTCGGCGTGCAGCAGCCCGGCCCGCTGCGGGGCGGAGAGGTGCAGGGTGGCCATCAACCGGCCCGCCTCGTCCCGTTCCTCCTCCGTGCCCTCGCGGATGATGTCGGCCAGCGGCGTGCCGGTCACCCACTCGGTGACCAACACCCGGGGCGCCGCGTTGATCACCTGCGGGATGTAGATCTCCGGGTCGTCGGCGTACGCGGCCGCGAAGGCGCGCTGCGACTCGGCCTCCAGCTCGTAGTCCAGCTCCTCGGTGATCCGCTCGCGCAGCTCGACCAAAAGCGGCTTGACGTCCAGACCGGGCTGAATGGCCCGGAACATCCCACCCAGCCGGGAGAGCTGCTTGAGGTCGGAGAGCAACGCTTCGCCGGCGCCCGGATATTGGATCTTGACGGCCACGTCGCGGCTGTTCGGTGCGCCCGACTCGTCGAACCCCGGCTCCCGCCACCGTGCCCGGTGCACCTGGCCGATGCTGGCGGCAGCCGCCGGGGTGTCGTTGAACTCGACGAACAGGTCCCGCCAGTCGGGGCCGAGCTGCTCGGCCAGCACCTTGTGCACGCTGGCGACCGGCAGCGGTGGCGCCGCCTCCTGGAGCTTCGTGAGTGCCTGGCGGTAGGGCGCCGCGATCTCCTCCGGCAGTGCCGCCTCGAAGACCGACAGCGCCTGCCCGAACTTCATCGCACCACCCTTGAGCTGGCCCAACACGCTGAACAGCTGCTCGGCGGTGCGCTGCTGGATCTCCGCGGAGATCACGTCGGAGGCGAGCCCGGTGACGCGCTTTCCCATGCCGAGAACGGTCCGGCCGGCGAAGCCGAGCGGCAGGGCGGCGAGCTTGGCGGTGCGGGACACGGCGCGGCGCGGGATGTCGGTCACACGGTCATTGTTACCGACCGGAGGGCTCCGCTGCTGCTCTGCGGCCGGGCTGGTGCGGACACTCGACCCCGCGAGCACCCGCACGCCGGGTGTGGCGGCCAGCCCCGACGGCGGAAGCGGCCGGCGTCGGTGATCTCCATCGCCCCACCGAGCGTCTCCGGCTGGCCGCCGTCGAGCTGCGTCAGCGCCTCGCCCAGCGCGTACCCGATGGCGGCCAGCAGCGTGCTGGTCGCCCCCGAGGCGACCGGGTCGGTGGCGGCGAGTTGAGCGGAGAGCCGCGGCCAGTCCGGGTCGCGGTCGGCCCGGTGCAGCTCGACGCAGTGCAGGCAGGGCCCGGCGGGTGGGCGGACCAACGGCCCGACGACGGGTACGCCCTCGCGCAGCGTGACCAGCAGGTGTGGCTGCCGGCGTTGGGCCAGACCGGCGGCGACCAGAGCGGGTGGCCGGTCCGTGCCGAGCTGGATCACCAGGTCTACCCGGGTGGCCCGGCCCGGCTGGGTGCCGGTGCCCGGTGCGACGCGGTCGACCGCGGCCCGTACCGCCCGTGCCAGCGGGTGGCCCAGCTCGGTGGCGGGGATGCCCGTGCCGACCAGGTCGACGGGGCGAACCGGGCCGGTGAGGTGGGGGATCACCTGCCCGACGCCGGCCTGGGCCAACGCCACCGTCAGCGGCCCGCCGAGCGCCCCGGCGCCGGTGAGCACGACCCGGCTGGTCCGCTGCCGGCGCAGGACCTGTGCAGGGGTGCCGGGCAGTCGAGCGCCGGCCAGGGCCAGCGCGCCGGCCTCCGCCGCCAGCCGGGCGCGAACCGGGCCGGCCAGGTCACGGGGGAGCAGGCTGTGCGCGGGCACCAGCAGCCCGGCCGTACGCAGGGCGTCGAGCAGCGTACGTGCCTCGTCGGCGGTGACCCGGACGGTGGCCGCCTGCGTCAGCACCGCGCGTTCGCTGCGGGTGCCGTCGAGCAGGTCGAGCAGGTGGGCGGCTCGGGGATTGGCCAGTTCGAGCAGCACGGCCGGCCCCGGCCCGACGCCGAGCTGGAGGGTGTGCCGGTCCCGCCAGAGCCGGTTGAGGCCGGGCAGCAGCATGGGGCGGGGCAGTGCGGTGCGATTCATGGTCACCAATCGTGACCGTTGCTTCGCGTTCGGTCGATCGTTGTCCACAGGCGCTCAGGCCGCTGTCCAGCGTTGTCCACAGGCTTTGGCCGGTTTTCCACAGCCCGCCGACAAGGCTGTCGGTCACCCGACAGGTCGCCGAGGACCGGCCGACCCCCGAGACGGCAACGGGGCGGGGTGGCCGCCGGCCACCCCGCCCCCGTCACCCGTACGGGTCAGACCTTGGCCTTGCCCAGGATGCGGTTCACTGTTGTCCCGCAAACCGGACACTTGCCCTTGGCCATGTTCATTCCGGTCTTCGAGACCTCCACGTGCCCCTCGAAGTCCCGCTTCTCCTTGCACTTCACGCAGTAACCGTTGTAGGTCGTCTGGGCCTGGTCGGCCACGGTGCCCTCCTCGTCTCGTCCGCCGGTCAATGCCGTCCCGGCGGGGTGCCCGGCGGCGGGCCACACGGGGCGCCGGCGCTGGGTCTCACTCCGCGGCCACCTTCGTGACCGCTGGTCCGCGGACCCTACCCAGGTCTGGGCAGTTCCATGTCAGCTGTGCATCGACACTGTGAGCAAGTCGACGTCGAGAGTGTGCATGGCGAAATAGGTCGGATAAGTCAGTTTGGCGGGGACACGCCGACCAAACCCTCACAGCCACCCGTGCGAGTGCCCCCCGCGCTGCTTCCGGGACGGTGATCACCTACGGTGGAGGGGCCTCGTGTGACACGACCATCGGCGTTCACGAAGGGTGACGAGATGGCGTGGCGGTGCCGTCGTCAAGAAATTTTCCGGACGCCTGGCGACCAATTACCATTTTCTGGGCGCGTGTCGCGCGGTTGACCCTTGCGGACCCCTGGTCAGTACGCATTAGCTTTCCTTCGTGACACGTAGCCCAGGCTGCGCGGGCCAGTGATGGCGGGGACGCGCAAGCCGGTCGTCGAGGTGCGGCGCAGCCAGCGCCGACGACGCACGGTGTCTGCGTACCGTGACGGTGAGCGGGTCGTCGTCCTCATCCCGGACCAGTTCTCCCGAGCCGAGGAGAGCGAGTGGGTCGACCGTATGCTCGCCCGGCTCGCCGCCCGCGAGGGGCGTCTGGCCCGCTCCGACGCCGAGCTGCTGGCCCGGGCCACCCGGCTCATCGACCTCTACCTGGCCGAGTACCCCACGAAGGCCGTGCCGGCCAGCGTCCGATGGGTCACCAACCAGAACGGCCGATGGGGCTCCTGCACACCAGCCGACCGCAGCATCCGGATCTCGCACCGCGTCCAGGAAATGCCCGACTGGGTGATCGACTACGTGCTGCTGCACGAGCTGGCGCACCTCATCGTGCCCAGCCACAACGCCCGGTTCTGGGCGTTGGTCGGCCGCTACCCGAAGGCGGAACGCGCCCGCGGCTACCTCGAAGGCGTGGCCGCCGCCTCCTGCGCACCGCTCGCGACCTGATCAGCCTGAATCCACCCGACCGGCCCGGACCCACTCGCTCGGCCTGGATCCACTCCATCGGCCTAGGTCGACTCGCTTTCCTGCAAACCGCGCTGTCGATGCCCTCCGGACTCCGCGATTTTCAGGAAACCGAGTCGATCATGTCGTGAGCGCCGAGCGCCGAGCGCCGAGCGCCGAGCGCCGAGCGCCGAGCGCCGAGCGCCGAGCGCCGAGCGCCGAGCGCCGAGCGCCGAGAGTTGAAGGTCGGGCGCCGAGCGCCGGTGGGTCGGGCGCCGGTGGGTCGGGCGCCGAGCCGAGCGCCAGGTGCCGGGCGCCGAGGGTCGAGCGTCGAGGGTCGGTGGGCCGGGGCGCCGGGGGCCGGGGCTCGTGCGCCGTGCGTCGCGCGCCGTCTGAGACGTGATCGGCCTAGGTCAACTCGGGTTCTTAGAAACCGCGCTATCGATGCCTCCCGGAGACCACGATTTCAAGGAAGGCGAGTTGATCATGCCGGCGCGCCAAGCACGGGCCCGCTGCGCGCGGGTGCCCGTGCGCGCCGAGGGCCGTGCCGAGGGCCGTGCCCAGGGCCGTGTGCCCCAAGGCCGTAGGCCGTCCGAGGAGCGACCGGCTAGATCTACTCGCGTTTCTGAAAACCGCGCCATCGATGCCCTCCGGACACCGCGATTTTCAGGAAAGCGAGTCGATCATGCGTCTACGCCTAGCTGGACGGCCGCGGAGCGGTCTGCGGGTGGGTGGTCGGGCGGGGCGGTCTGCGGGCGGGGGTGGTCGGGCGGGGCGCGGGGTGGTCGGGCGGGCGGTGTGGTCGGGCGGGGCGGTCTGCGGGCGGAGCGGTCTGCGGACGGGGCGGTCGGGCAGGGCGGTCTGTGGGGTGGGGCGATAGGGTCGGAGGGTGGCACGACGGGTGGTAGTGGCGTTGCTCGGGTCGGTCCCCTGGTCGCCGCCGGGTGTCGACCGGGCGGAGTGGCGAGCGGCTCTCGCGGAAGACGTCATCGACCTACTCGCCACGCTCAACGAGGTGGAGATCGCGGTCGCGGTCACCCCAGCCGACCGAGCCCTCGCCGACGCGCTGGTCTGGCCCGGCACGGCGGTCTACGAGGTGGCCGAGCCGACGCCGAACGCCGTGTTCGCCGCGCTGGAGGGCTACGACCAGGCGGCGGTGCTGGTCGGGGACGTTCCTGACCTGCCCGCACTGACCGTCGGCAAGCTGCTGCGCCCACTCACCACCCGGCCCGTCGCGGTGGCTCCGGTCGACGGAGGCGGCCCAGGCCTGCTCGGGGTGGCTGTGCGGCTGCCCGTGCCGGGCTGGCTGCCCCCGCTGAACCTGGACACGGCTACGCCGACGGACGTGCGTTCCGGTGCCCCTCGACCGGCGGACGTGGCGGTCACCGCCGGCTGGCGGCGACTGCGCGGCCCGGCCGACCTGGCCACGCTGGATCCGGCCTTCGAGGGTTGGGAGGCGACCCGCGCCCTGCTCTCCGGCTCGGGCCGACCCGCCTGACCGCCGGCCCTGCCGGCGACCAGCGCCCTGCTCTCCGGCTCGGGCCGGCCCGCCTGGCCGCCGGCTCAGCTCACCGGTCAGCCCTGCTCGCCAGCCGACCCCCGGCCTGGCCAACCAGCCTCCCCTGACCAACAGGCGTGCCTGACCGAGTCTCGCCGCACCTGCTGCCCAGTCAAAGCCACCTGCACGCCGGATGCCCGCCGCCGATCAGTGCGGGCACCCGGGCTCACGGGTTCCGGGTCCACGGATCACAGGCCCACGGATCACAGGCCACGGATCGCGGGCCCACGCGTTGCCGGACTCACGGGTCGCGGGCCCACGGGTCGCGGGCCCACGCGTTCCGGACCTACAGATCACAGGCCCATGCGTCGCGGAGCCCATGCGTCGCTGAGCCCTCGCATCGCGACGCCCAGGCGTCAGCCGTCCAGGCCTCAGGACTTGGTGTCGCCCTCGCCGTCGGTCTCGTCGGGCTGGCCGGGAGCCTTCTCCTCCACCCCACCGGGAGCGGTGAAGTCGAAGCTGTCCAGCTCGCTGAGGTCCATGTCGTTCATCGCGAAGGCGACCGGGTCGGCGAAGTCGTCGTCCGACGGGAGCAGGTCCGGGTGGCCCCACACGGCGTCGCGGCCTTCGATGCCACGGTGCTGGGTGAGTGCGGCCCAGAGTGCCGCGGCCTCGCGAAGGCGACGTGGGCGCAGCTCCAGGCCGACGAGTGCGGCGAAGGTCTGCTCGGCGGGGCCGCCGGCGGCACGGCGACGGCGGAACGCCTCACCGAGCCGGACGACGTTGGGCAGCCGGTCGCTGGCGGCGCTGTCCACGACGTGGCAGACCCAGCCCTCGACCAGGGCGAGTGCGGTCTCCAGTCGGGCCAGTGAGGCCTTCTGCGCCGGAGTGTCCTCCGGGGTGAAGATGCCCTCCAGGGCGATCGCCTGCATCGACTCCGGGTCGGTCGGATCGACCCGGCCCATCGCCTCCTCGATCGCCTCCCGGTTGACCCGGATGCCCGAGGCGTACATCTCGACGGCGCTGAGCACGTGGCCGCGCAGCCACGGGACGTGCTGGAACAGCCGCTGGTGGGCAGCCTCACGCAGCGCCACGTAGAGGCGGACCTCGTCCTCGGGAAGTTCGAGGCCCTCGCCGTACGCCCGGATGTTGGCCGGGATCAGCGCGGCCGTGCCGGCCGGGCCGAGCGGCAGCCCGATGTCGCCGGCGGAGAGCACCTCCGCGGCGAGTGAGCCGAGGGCCTGGCCCAGCTGACCGCCGAAGAGCGCGCCGCCGAGGGAGGCCACCATCGACTGCATCGGGCCGAGTTGGGCGCGGGCCTCCGGTGGCACCAGGTCGCCCATGGCACCGACCATCCGGCTGGCCACCGGGTCGCAGAGCTTGCGCCACACGTCCAGCGTCTTGAAGATCCACTCATTGCGGTTCCAGGCGACGGGGGACTGGATGCCGGACGGCCACGCCGAGGCGGGCTCCAGCCACAGGTCGGCCAGGCGCAGCGCCTCCTCGACCGCGTTGCGCTCATACGGTGACACCGCCGGGTCGCCGGCGGCCGCGAGCTGGCTGGCTGCTACCTGCCGGGCCAGGTCCCAGTTGACCGGCCCGCTGCCCGGCGCGGAGAGCAGGTGCTGCAACTGCGACATGAACTGCTGCATCTGCGCGGGATCGTTGGGGTCTGGTGGTTGACCACCCGGGAGCGCGAAACCGAACGGAATATCAGGCACGACGTCTACGGTACGCGGGCCGCGCCCCAGGTCGCCGCCGCTGGCGTTGCGCTGAGGGCGAAGTCGCGTGGCGCATCCGACAGGAGGCCTCCGGCCGGTCGGTACGCTCTGCGGCATGAGACGTCGTGGCCTGACGGTCCTGCTCGGTGCCCTGTTCACCGCCCTGCTGAGCATCGGGGTGCTCCGGGTTCCGATTCCGTACGTGGTGCTCGGCCCGGGCCCGACGGTCAACACCCTCGGTACGGAGGGCGGCAAGGAGGTCATCCAGGTCACCGGTCGGGAGACCTCGACCTCGGCCGGTCAGCTGCGGTTGACCACGGTGGGGGTGCAGCCCACGGTGCGGTTGCGGGGGGCGATAGCGGGCTGGTTCTCCGATGACGAGGCGGTGGTGCCACGCGAGCTGGTCTACCCACCGGGGGAGTCGACGGAGCAGGTCGAGCAGCGCAACGCCGAGGATTTCAAGGCGTCGCAGACCAGCGCGGAGACCGCCGCGCTGCGGGAGCTGGGTTTTCCGGTGCAGGTGGTGATCAAGACGGTGTCCGGGGACGGGCCGGCCGCGGGGGCGCTGAAGGTCGGCGACGTGATCACCTCGGTCGACGGTCAGCCGGTGCCGATCGCCGCGAAGGTCACCGAGCTGGTCCGGGCGAAGCCGGCCGGTACGGCGTTGACCATCGGCTACACCCGTGACGGCGTGCCGGCCACGGTGGCGGTGACCAGCCGGGAGGCGGACGGCCGACCGCGGATCGGTGTCGAGATCGACCAGCAGCAGCCGCACCCGTTCACCCTCGGCATCGACCTGGAGGACATCGGTGGGCCGAGCGCCGGTCTCATGTTCGCCCTGGGCATCGTGGACAAGCTGACCCCGGCGGATCTGACCGGTGGGCAGATCATCGCTGGCACCGGCACCATCGACGACGAGGGCGCCGTCGGCCCGATCGGCGGGATCGCCCAGAAGTTGGTCGGCGCGAAGCGCGCCGGGGCCAAGGTGTTCCTGGTGCCGGCGGACAACTGCGCCGAGGCGGTCCGCAATCCGCAGCCGGGTCTGCCGCTGCTGCGGGTGGGTACGTTGGACGAGGCGATGACCGCTCTGGAGACGTTGCGCGCGGGTGGTCAGCCGACTCGTTGCTGACCGGTGTGACCGTGCCCCGACACGCTCAGGAACACCCCGTACTCTGGGTGCCTGGTCGGAGCCGATCACATCGAGCGTGCGGAGCCAACAGTGGTAATGCGTAGCAGCAGCCCCCTCCCGAGGATGAGCCGGCGCGGGCGCGTCACCATCGCTGTCCTGGTTGGGGTGTTCGTGCTCTTCACCCTGCTCGGGTGGGGTGTCCAGGCATGGACCGACTGGCTCTGGTTCGACGAGGTGCGTTACACCGAGGTCTTCACCGGCGTCCTGCTCACCCGGCTGGTGCTCTTCCTCGCCGTCGGTCTCGGCATGGCGGTGATCGTCGGGGGCAACCTGTGGTTGGCCTACCGGTTGCGTCCGCGGCTGCGTCCGCACTCGGTGGAACAGGCGACCCTGGAGCGCTACCGGATGGCGCTGAGCCCGCGGCTTGGCACCTGGATCGCGCTGACCGCCGCGGTGGTCGGGCTGTTCGCCGGCCTCTCCGCGCAGAACCGGTGGAACCAGTGGCTGCTCTTCCGCAACGGCGGTGACTTCGGGATCAAGGACCCGGAGTTCGGGGTGGACATCGGCTTCTACGTCTTCCAGTTGCCGTTCTGGCGTTACCTGCTCGGTGTCGCCTTCACCGCGGTGGTGCTGGCCGTGATCGGCGCGCTGGCGGTGCACTACCTCTTCGGCGGGGTCCGCCTGCAGGGCGTCGGGGACCGGATGAGCAACGCGGCCCGCGCGCACCTGAGCAGCCTGGTCGCGGTCTTCGTGCTGTTGAAGGCCATCGCGTACGTGCTGGACCGGCGGGCGATGTTGCTGGAGTACAACGAGGGCGCCAAGTTGTACGGCGCCGGCTACGCCGACGTCAACGCGCTGCTGCCGGCGAAGGAGATCCTGGCCTACATCTCGATCGTGGTGGCCATCGCGATCATCGTGTTCTCGAACGCCTGGATGCGCAACCTGGTCTGGCCGGGGATCTCGCTGGCACTGCTCGGCGTGTCCGCGGTGGCCATCGGCGGCATCTACCCCTGGGCCGTGCAGACCTTCGAGGTCAAGCCGAGCGCCAAGGACAAGGAAGCGCCGTACATCCAGCGCAGCATCGACGCGACACGAGCGGCGTTCGGGCTGGGGGCCACCGAGACGACACCGTACGCGGCGAACAACCTCACCCCACCGGCGAACCTCGCCACCGACACCTCGGTGGTGTCGAACGTGCGGCTGCTCGACCCGCAGCTGGTCAGCGAGACGTACACCCAGCTCCAGCAGGTGCGTGGCTTCTACGACTTCGGCCCCAAGCTGGACATCGACCGGTACGGGGTGAACGGGAAGGTCTCCGACTACGTGGTCGGCGTCCGGGAGATCAACTACGGCGAGCTGACCGACCAGCAGAACACCTGGATCAACCGGCACACCGTCTACACCCACGGGTACGGGCTGGTGGCCGCCCCGGCGAACCAGGTGGTCTGCGGCGGGCAGCCGTTCTTCGTCTCCGGCTTCCTCGGCGAGAAGACCCAGGAGGCGTGCTCCTCGCAGACCGAGCAGATCCCGGCCAAGCAGCCGCGGATCTACTACGGCGAGCGGATGGCGGCCGACGACTACGCGATCGTCGGGCAGTCCGACCCGAACAAGAAGGCCGAGTTCGACCGGCCGGTCGGTGAGGGTGGCGGCGAGTCCTACACCTACACCGGTGAGGGCGGCGTGGAGATCGGCTCCTTCACCCGGCGGCTGCTGTACGCCATCAAGGAGCAGGAGTCGAACTTCCTGCTGTCCGAGGCGGTCAACAAGGACTCCAAGCTGCTCTACGTGCGTAACCCGCGCGACCGGGTGGAGAAGGTCGCGCCGTTCCTCACGCTGGACGGCGACCCGTACCCGGCGGTGGTCGACGGCCGGGTGCAGTGGATCGTCGACGGCTACACCACGGCGGCCACCTACCCGTACGCGGAGAAGGTCAACCTCCAGACCGAGACCACCGACGAGTTGACCAACCGGGGCACCTTCCAGCTGGCCCGGGAAGACGTCAACTACATGCGCAACTCGGTGAAGGCCACTGTCGACGCGTACGACGGCACCGTGAAGCTCTACGAGTACGACGACACCGACCCGGTGCTCAAGGCGTGGAACAAGGCGTTCGGTGGTGACCTGGTGCTGCCGAAGGCGGAGATCCCGGTCGAGCTGACCGAGCACCTGCGCTACCCGGCGGACATGTTCAAGGTGCAGCGCAACCTGCTCACCAAGTTCCACGTGACCAACCCGGGTGACTTCTACTCGGCGCAGGACTTCTGGCAGGTGCCCAACGTGCCGGACGCTCCGGACAGCGGCCAGAAGCAGCCCCCGTACTACCTGTTCACCCAGTTCCCGGGGCAGGAGAGCCCCCGGTTCCAGCTCACCTCGGCGGTCACCCCGAACGGCCGGCAGAACCTCGCCGCGCTGATCTCCGGGTCGTACGTCGAGGGGAAGCCCCGCCTGGAGGTGCTGGAGTTGCCGGACCAGACCCGGATCTCGGGTCCGGTGCAGGTGCACCAGCAGATGACCAACAACGCGAACATCCGTCAGCAGCTCAACCTGCTCTCCAGCAACCAGGCCCAGGTGCAGTACGGCAACCTGCTGTCGTTGCCCTTCGCCGACGGCATGCTCTACGTCGAGCCGGTCTACGTGAAGAGCAACCAGCAGGACGCGTACCCGCTGTTGCAGAAGGTGCTGCTCTCCTACGGTGACGGTGGCTCCTTCGTGGCGCTGGCCGACAACATCAACGACGGCATCAAGCAGTTGGTCGAGCAGGGCAAGAAGGCCGGGCAGGGCACGTCACCGCCTCCGACCACGGGGGGCAACCCCACGAGCCCGACGCCGACGCCGACGCCCAGCGGGACCGCGACGCCGACGCCGACGCCGAGCGCCAGCATCCCGCCGCCGACCGGTGACCTGGCGGTCGCCGCGGACCGGGTGCAGACCGCGATCACCGAGGTCCGGGCCGCGCAGACGTCCGGCGACTTCGAGCGGTACGGGCGTGCGCTGAAGGCCTTGGACGAGGCGCTCACCGCGTTCCAGCAGGCACAGCAGGCCGCCGGCACTGCCAGTGGTGGCCCGTCACCGAGCCCTGGCGGCTGATCCACCACAGCGGGGAGCACGTCTCGGAGCCCCCGTCGTCGGACCGCACCGGTCCGGACGGCGGGGGCTTCGCCGCGTCCCGGGCGGGAGCCTGTCTGTCACCTGACCGACAGGTGGGGTCGGACCGCAACCTGCGGCACCGGTCCGCCGTCCTCATTTGCAACGGGGTGGAACGGGGTGGGGATGAGGGGGAGCAGTCGTGAGGGACGCGCAGAGCTTTGATGACTTCTACCGCAGCACCGCACGGCGGATGGTGCGGTACGGCTATGCGGTCACCGGCGACCACAACGAGGCGCAGGACCTGGTGCAGGAGGCGTACGCCCGGGCCTGGCGGCAGTGGGGGAGGTTGTCGGCGCATCCGGCGCCGGAGGCGTGGCTGCGCCTGGTGGTGTCCCGGTTGGCGACCGACCGCTGGCGGCGGTTGCGCGGCCTGCGTGGCGCGTTGCGGTTGGCGGGGGCGCCACCACCGGTGGCTCCGCCCAACGAGGACAGCGTGCTGCTGGTCCAGGCCCTCCGTCAGGTGCCGGCGACCCACCGGCGCGTGTTGGCGCTGCACTACCTGTACGACATGCCCGTCGAGGAGATCGCCCGTGAGGTCGACGCGCCGGTTGGCACAGTGAAGTCGTGGCTTTCCCGCGGCCGGGCCCGACTCGCCGCGTTGCTGCCCGATCTGGCCGTCGTGGAACTGGAGGCCACCGATGTCGCGTGAACTGTCTGAGATGTACCAGTCCCTCGCCGCCGACGCTGACGCTCGCGATCTGGGCGTCCCCGACCTGCTGCGGCAGCAGGCGGACCGCCGGGCCCGGCTGCGTGCCGCCGGGAGCACCGTTGCCGTGGCGCTGGTGGTGGTGGGCGTGGTGATCGGCACCCAGGTGGTCGGCCCGCCGCCCGTGACCGTACCGTCGCCGGCCGGCACGCCCACGCCGCCGCCCGTGTCGCCGTCGCCGTCGGTGACCGGTGGTTCGCCGTCACCGCCGGTGTCGCCGACGACGCCCGGCCGCTCCCCGGGTACGACGGCGACGTCTCCGGGTGTCACCGGTTCGCCGCAGCCCAGGACGCCGACCAGCATCCCGGATCGGGCGTTCTTCAGGCTCGCGGCGGCCAACCAGATCGGCATCGCGCCGGAATTCCGGGACCTGGACGTCCTGCCCGGCCTGTGTGGGGCCACCTTCCCGAGCGAGGCGGCGATCGTGCAGCGTCGGGCTCGGAACGTGGTCTACAAGCTGCCGCAGAACCCGGGTGAGGGGTACGTCCCGGACGGCACCTACACGCACTCCATCACCATCTACCGGGCCGGGCGCGCCGACGACCTGCTGGACGAGCTGCGGCAGGCGGTGCGCGACTGCCCGCAGCAGGAACGGTCGGGCGGCAGCGCGCCCGTGCTGGGCAGACAGCGGCTGCTGGCCGACAGCGGGTACGGCGACGAGTCGGTGTTGTTCGAGATGCGCAGTCCAGGTCAGGACATCAACGGTGACCCGACCGGTGTGCAGGACGTGCGGCTGATCCGGGCGATCCGGGTCGGCGACGTGGTGACCATCCTCTGGGAGCAGGGCTGGGAGAACACCTCCAGCCAACGGGCGCAGGTCGACGCGGACAGTGCGCGGGCGGCCGCCGCCGTGAAGGTCTGGCTCGGCTGACCGTGGTGGCCGGGTCGCGATCCGACCGTGGTGGCCGGGTCGCGATCCGGCGGTGGTGCTGGGTCGCGATCCGGCGGATTCGGATGTCGTTTTGCGGGGCCCGGGGGTGGTGCGCTACGGTTAGCGAGCCGACGCGGGGTGGAGCAGCTCGGTAGCTCGCTGGGCTCATAACCCAGAGGTCGCAGGTTCAAATCCTGTCCCCGCTACGACAGAAAGCCCGTCTCCGGAATGCCGGAGGCGGGCTTTCGACATTCTGCGGTGTCGGCCGCAGCGGTTGCCGACCCCCGCTGATCATCGCGGGAACGCATGGGTTAGTCTTAACCAGTCGACGCGGGGTGGAGCAGCTCGGTAGCTCGCTGGGCTCATAACCCAGAGGTCGCAGGTTCAAATCCTGTCCCCGCTACAAATGAAAGTGACACAAGCCCGGCCCCCACAGTGTGGGGGCCGGGCTTGTTCGTGCCTCGCTAAGAATCACCGTCTTTGCCCGGGGCGTTGCCGCAACAGCTCGCGCCCCGGGGGCACGTCGGAAAGATCTCGGTACCGTGATTCGGCGTGGACCGACGTGCCGAGGTTGCGCCCTTCGGCGAGGATGGGCACATGTCTTCCTTCGGTAAGTGGTGGGGCCGACTCAGCGCGGTCCTCGGTGGGGCCGTCCTGGCGGTGTTCGTGCCCGTCGCGGCCTGGGCGTCCACGGGCACCGGCGAGCTGGTGGTGGAAGCCGCCCGGCGACGGGGCCGCAGCGGCTTCGGGATCCTTCCCCTGCTCTGCTGCCTGGTGGTGGTCGCGATCGTCGTGTTCCTCGTGCTGCGTCTGATGCGCAACCGTCGCGGCGGCCCGCCGCGCTGACCCGGCAACCGGTCAGGTCGGTCCACGGCGGCGGGCCGGGGGCCGACCGCCGGTCGTCACGCCGCCAGGGCGGCGTTGCTTGGTCAGGCCGCCAGGGCGGCGTTGCTTGTCAGGCCGCCAGGGCGGCGTTGCTTGGTCAGGCCGCCAGGGCGGCATTGGCCTGGGCGATGAAACGCGAGGTGGCCGCCCGCGTGCCGGCCCGCTTGACGCGGATGCTCTCCGCGGTGGCGACCAGCAGGGTCCGCACCTTGGCGTGCCCCTTCGGTGGTGGCGCCGGGGCCGGCCCGAGCTGGTCGGCGATGGCCGCGCCGAACGCGGCGGCCCGCCGCTGGGCCGGATCGGTGATGCTGCCCTCGGCATAGCGGCGGACGGCGAGACTGGCGTTCAGGCCGCGTTCGTGCCCGAGGACAGTGCCGGCCTCGCCGTTCGTGGTCAGGAAATTGATCACGTCGGTGACGGTGTCCGGGTGGCGGGTGCCCCGGAACGCGGCCCAGAACATCGACGCGCGTGCCCACTGCGCACCGGTCGGCCCCGGCAAGCCGACCATGCCCAGCTCGGCCTCGGTGAGCCGCTGCAACTCGGGCAGTTGGTGGGACCACGCGAACGACGCGGCGGTCAACCCGGTCACCACCAGTTGCCGGGACGGCTCGCCGCTGTCGGCCTGCTCGACCAGCGCCGCACCCGGGGTGGCCCGCACGCTGCGGGCCCGCTGCCACAGCTCGAACCAGGCGATCAGCTGTTCCACGCCGAAGCCGAGCTGCTTGCCGCGGTAGAGCTCGCCGCCCTGCGACCGCAGCCAGAGCCAGAGCGCCCGGTAGTCACCGGACCCGTCCATGGTGCCGGCCACCTGGCCGTCGCTGGCCTCGGTGACCTGCTCGGCCCACGAGAGGTACTCGGCCCAGCTCATCCCGGCCCGCGGCTCGGGCACCTGTAGCTCCCGCAGCAACTCCCGGTTGAAGACCACACCGGCGTGGGTCTGCCCGCAGGCCACCCCCATCGTCCGCCCCTCCACCGTGCCGTAGCGGATCAGCCCCTCCGGCAGACCCCGCAGATCCAGCCGGTGGTCGGCGACCCGGTCGGTGAGGTCGAGAATGATCTGGCGTTGGGCGTACTCGGTCAGCATGGCGTCGTCGATCTGGATCAGGTCCGGTACGTTGCCGCCGGCCGCCTGGGTGGCCAGGCGGTCGTAGTAGCCGTCGGCGCCCTGCCAGGTGACCCGGAAGGTGACCCGCGGGTTGCGTTCCGAGTAGAGCCGCAGCACCTTCTCGGTGATCTCGGCCCGCCTGGTGCCGCCCCACCAGAAGACCGACAGCTCGACCGGCCCGTCCTGGGTCGACGTGGCGGCGTCGTCGCTGCACCCGGCCAGCCCACCGGCGCCGAGCAGAGGTGCGCCGAGCAGCGCGGTCAGCAGTCGGCGCCGGCCCGGGTCGGCGCCGAGGCGGTCGAACGGGGGTCGAACAACGGGCACGGGGGTCTCCTGGACCTGCGAGGGCGGCGGTCGGACCATTCACGCAGGCAGCGCACGAAGGTGTCAACGTCCGTCCGGTCACCCCCCGGCGTGGGTGGTCGAATCAGGGCTCCCGATGTCGCATGGTGTACTAGGGCGCGTGGAACTTCTGCACTCGGGCAAGGTTCGGGACGTCTACTCCGACGGCGATGATCTGATCCTGGTCGCCTCGGACCGCATCTCGATCTACGACGTGGCGCTGCCGACGCCGATCCCGGACAAGGGTCGCCTGCTCACCGCGCTCTCGCTCTGGTGGTTCGAGCAGCTCGCCGACCTGGTGCCGAACCACGTCATCTCGGCAACCGACGTGCCCGCCGAGTTCGCCGGGCGGGCGATCCGCTGCCAGCGGCTGGACATGGTGCCGGTCGAGTGCGTGGCCCGGGGTTACCTCACCGGCGGCGGCCTGCGGGAGTACGAGCAGACCGGCGCGGTGTCCGGCGTGACCCTGCCGCGAGGGCTCGGCGAGGCGTCGATCCTGCCCGAGCCGATCTTCACGCCGTCGAGCAAGGCACCGGTGGGCGAGCACGACGAGCCGATCACGTACGACGACGTGGTGGACAAGGTGGGCGAGGCCACTGCCGAGCGACTGCGGCAGATCACCATCGACGTCTACCGGCGCGGCGCCGAGCTGGCCGCCGACCGGGGCATCCTGGTCGCCGACACCAAGATCGAGCTGGGCTGGGCACCGGACGGCACCCTGGTCCTCGGCGACGAGCTGCTCACCTCCGACTCGTCGCGGTTCTGGCCCGCCGAGTCGTACCAGCCGGGCCGGGTGCAGTTCTCCTACGACAAGCAGTACGTGCGGGACTGGGCCACCGGCAGCGGCTGGGACAAGCAGGCCCCCGCCCCGGACGTGCCCGACGAGGTCGTCGAGGCGACCCGCGCCCGCTACGTCGAGGTGTACGAGAAGCTCACCGGCAACCGCTGGAGCTGACCGCCGCGTCGGCGCTCACTCCACCCAGTCGAGCGTGCGCTGCACTGCCTTGCGCCAGTTGTGCAGCTCCCGGTCGCGCAGCTCCGGGGCCATGGTCGACTCCCACTGCGCGTCGGAGCGCCACTGCGCCCGCAGGGTGGCCAGATCCGGCCAGAAGCCGACCGCCAGGCCGGCCGCGTACGCGGCGCCCAGACAGGTGGTCTCGGTGATCCGGGACCGGACCACCGGCACGTCGAGCACGTCGGCGAGGAACTGCATGAGCAGCCCGTTCGCGGTCATCCCGCCGTCCACCCGGAGTCGCCGCAGCGCCACGTCGGAGTCGGCGTCCATCGCGTCGACCACCTCGCGGGTCTGCCAGGCCGACGCTTCCAGGGCAGCCCGCGCCAGGTGCCCCTTGGTGATGTAGCCGGTCAGACCGGCGATCACGCCACGGGCGTCGGTGCGCCAGTGCGGGGCGAACAGCCCGGAGAACGCCGGCACCACGTAGCAGCCGCCGTTGTCGTCGACGGTGCGGGCCAACTCCTCCACCTCCGCCGCCGTGGAGATCAACCCGAGGTTGTCGCGCAGCCACTGCACCAGCGAGCCGGTGACCGCGATGGCGCCCTCCAGGGCGTACGCCGGTGGTTGCCCCTCGATCCGGTAGGCCACCGTGGTGAGCAGGCCGTGCGTCGACGGCACCGGGGTGGCACCGGTGTTGAGCAGCAGGAAGCTCCCGGTGCCGTAGGTGCACTTCGCCTCGCCCGGCTGGAAGCAGGTCTGCCCGAACAGGGCGGCCTGCTGGTCACCGAGCGCGCTGGCCACCGGCACCCCGGCCAGCACGCCGGTGGCGGTGCCGTACACCTCGGCGGAGCAGCGGATCTGCGGCAGCATCGCCGCCGGGACGCCCATCGCGTCCAGCAGGTCCGGGGCCCAGTCGAGGGTGGTGAGGTCCATCAGCATGGTCCGGCTGGCGTTGGTCACGTCGGTGACGTGCTCGCCGGTCAGCTTCCAGATCAGCCAGCTGTCCATGGTGCCGAAGAGCACCTCGCCGCGCTCCGCGCGCTCGCGCAGGCCGTCGACCTCGTCCAGCAGCCAGCGCAGCTTCGGGCCGGCGAAGTAGGTGGCCAGCGGCAGGCCGGTGCGGGACCGGAACCGCTCCTCGCCGTACGCCGAGGCCAGTTCGCGCAGCAGCGGCCCGGTGCGGGTGTCCTGCCAGACGATGGCGTTGGCCACCGGGCGACCGGTGGCCCGGTCCCAGACGACGGTGGTCTCCCGCTGGTTGGTGATGCCGACGGCGGCCAGGCCGGCGGTGTCGGTGCCGGCGGCCCGCAGCGCCTCGGACACCACCTGCTGGACGTTGTCCCAGATCTCCTCGGCGTCGTGTTCCACCCAGCCCGGTCGGGGGAAGATCTGCCGGTGCTCGCGCTGGGCCACGGCGACGATGTCCCCGGCGGAGTCGAAGACGATGCACCGCGACGAGGTGGTGCCCTGGTCGATGGCGGCGACGTACTGGGGGGTCACCGCAGCACCGTACCCGGACCGGCGTTCGGTGCGACAGGCGTCACGGCCGGTTGCGGCCCGCCGCCGTCCCCGGCCGTCCGCGTCGCCTACGATGTGCGAACGTGCGCGACATCGCCGTTTTCAGTGGAACTGCCCATCCCGACCTGGCTGCCGAGATCTGTGCCCACCTCGGGGTGCCGCTGCACCCGGTGCGGGTCTCCCGATTCGCGAACGACTGTCTGGAAGTGCAGTTGCAGGCCAACTGCCGGGAGCGGGACGTGTTCCTGATCCAGCCGTTGGTGCCGCCGGTGCAGGAGAACCTGGTCGAGCTGCTGCTGATGATCGACGCGGCGCGGGGCGCCTCGGCCGGCCGGATCACCGTGGTGCTGCCGCACTACGCGTACGCCCGATCCGACAAGAAGGACGCGCCGCGCATCTCGATCGGCGCCCGGCTCGTCGCGGATCTGCTGGTGTCGGCCGGGGCGGACCGGGTGCTCGCGATGACCCTGCACTCGCCGCAGGTGCACGGCTTCTTCAGCGTCCCGGTGGATCACCTGCACGCGCTGCGGGAACTGGCCACCCACTTCCGGCGCTACGACCTGAGCAACACCGTGGTGGTCTCGCCCGACCTCGGCAACGCCAAGGAGGCGGCGGCCTTCGCCCGGTTGCTCGGCACGCCGGTCGCGGCCGGTGCGAAGCAGCGGTTCAGTGACGACCTGGTCAAGATCAGCGCAGTGATCGGCGAGGTGACCGACCGGGACGTCATCGTGCTGGACGACGAGATCGCCAAGGGCAGCACGGTTGTCGAGTTGATGGAGCACCTGCGGGGCCTGAAGGTCCGGTCGATCCGGCTGGCCTGCACGCACGGCCTCTTCTCCGGCGACGCCCTCCAGCGGCTCAGCGACCAGGACGGCGTCCTGGAGATCGTCTGCACCAACACGGTGCCCATCGCGGACGCCAAGCGGGTGCCGAAGTTGCAGGTTCTGTCGGTGGCGCCTGCCCTGTCCGAGGCGATGCGCCGGATCCACAACGGGGAGTCCGTCTCGGCGCTGTTCGCCTGAGCCGCCGATGGCAACCGCACGCCGCAGCCGTTTCCCTGTCCCGCGGCGCGGCTGCGGGAGGGATCAGCGCGTGGTGCGGTCGTGGCTGACGAGGCCGGCGGTGACCCGGACGGTGGTGCCGGCGGCGGTGGAGACGACCTCCATGGCGTCGGTCAGCTCGCGGGCCAGCCAGAGGCCCCAACCGCCGGCGGTGTCCGGTGCCGGCCGACTGCGGTCACCCAGCCGCTGCGGGCTGATGCCGTGCCCGTGGTCGGCCACCTCGCAGACCAGCAGGTCGGACTCGTGCCAGAGTCGCAGCCATCCACGCCCGCCACCGTGTCGGACCGCATTGGTGATCAACTCGTTGATCGCGAGCACGAAGTCGTCCAGCCGTTGACCGGTGAGTCCGCAGGCATGCGCGCATGAGGTGACCGAGTGTCGAATCTCGGTCACCTGGGCCTGGTCGAAGGCGTCGGCGATCAGGAGGGCAGGTTCGATGGGCACAACCGTACGCGGTGCGTGCGGATCTGCGTTCGTCATGGGCCCGTCCCGGCGGCGGATCTCGGAGTATTTCGCGGCTTTTCCACCGTACGTCAGGGTTTCCCGAACCGCACTCGCTGCTCGCCGTGCGGCTCGACCGGTTGTGGCATCCTGACCGCCATGTCGTCGCCGCCGGGTGGATTCGAGGTGCCGCTGTGGCGTGCGCTGGCGGTGTTCCGGCTGGCGTCCCTGGCGTACGTCTGCGTGCTCGCGGTGCGCGACGCCGACCGGTACGACCACCCGTACGCCGTCGGCGCCCTGATCCTGGTGATGGCCGCCTGGACCGCCGCGACCGCGGTCGGGTACGCCCGGCCGGCCTGGCGGCGCTGGCCGCTGCTCCTGGCCGACCTCGGGGTCGTGCTGGCCATCGTGTCGGCAACCCCGTGGGTGGTCGGTCGGGCGGCGCTCGCCACCGGCGTACCCACCATGGGGGTCGCCTGGATGGCCGGCCCGGTGCTGGCCTGGGCCGTCTCCGGCGGTCGGCGGCGGGGCACCATCGCCGCGCTGCTGGTCGCCGGCGCGGATCTGATCACCCGGGAGCGGATCGGCCAGTCCTCGTTCACCGGGGTGATCCTGATGCTGCTCGCCGGAGTGGTGGTCGGACACGTGTCCCGGCTCGCGGCGAGCGCCGAGGCACGGCTGCAACGCGCGGTGGAGTTGGAGGCCGCCACCCGCGAGCGGGAGCGGCTGGCCCGGGGCATCCACGACTCGGTGCTCCAGGTGCTGGCAATGGTGCAGCGGCGGGGCGCCGACCTGCCCGGCGAGGCCGGCGAGCTGGCCCGGTTGGCCGGCGAGCAGGAGGTCGCGTTGCGGGCCCTGATCGCCGGCACCAGCCCGGCGACCGCTGCCGTGCTGCCCGACGGCGGCGAGGCCGCGGCGGTCGACCTGCGGGCGCTGCTCGGCCGGTACGCCTCGGCGGCAGTGGTGCTCTCCGCCCCGGCCACCCCGGTGCCGCTGCCTCGGCGGGTGGCCGGGGAGTTGGCCGCCGCGACCGGCGCGGCCCTGGACAACGTGGGGCGGCACGCCAGCGGGCGGGCCTGGGTGTTGATCGAGGATGAGGGGGCGACGGTGACCGTGTCGATCCGCGACGAGGGGCCGGGCATCCCGGACGGCCGGTTGACCGAGGCGGCCGCACAGGGCCGGCTCGGCGTGAGCCAGTCGATCCAGGGTCGGGTGGCCGACGTGGGCGGAACGGTCCGGATCGTGTCCGCCCCCGACGCCGGCACCGAGATCGAGCTGACCGTGCCGAGGGCGCAGCGGTGAACGCGACGCGGGTGATGGTGGTCGACGACCATCCGATGTGGCGCGAGGGTGTGGCCCGCGACCTCACCGAGGCGGGCTTCTTGGTCGTGGCGACCAGCGGCGAGGGGCGGCAGGCCGTCCGGGTCGCCGCCGCCGCGCGGCCCGACGTGGTCGTCCTCGACCTGCAACTACCGGACATCTCCGGCGTCGAGGTGATCCTGGGTCTGCGTGCGGCACTGCCCGACGTGCGGGTGCTGATGCTCAGCGCCAGCGGTGAACAGCAGAGCGTGCTGGACGCGGTCAAGGCGGGGGCCACCGGTTACCTGGTGAAGTCCACCGCACCCGCCGAGTTCCTCGACGCGGTCCGCCGAACCGCGGCCGGCGAGGCGGTCTTCACCCCCGGCCTGGCCGGGCTCGTGCTCGGCGAGTACCGCCGGCTGGCCGCCCGGCCGGGGCAACCGACCGACCCGGCCGGGGACGGGCAGCCCGCGACGCCCCGGCTCACCGAGCGCGAGACGGAGGTGCTGCGGCAGGTGGCGAGGGGGCTGTCGTACAAGCAGATCGCGCAGCGGCTCGGGTTGTCGCACCGCACGGTGCAGAACCACGTGCAGAACACCCTGGGCAAGCTGCAACTGCACAACCGGGTCGAGCTGACCCGGTACGCCATCGAACGCGGCCTGGACGACTGACCGGGGTCAGACCGAGCGCGGCGGCTCCGTCTCGTGGATGGCCAACTCCTCGGCGGTCGCCCCGCCCCCAGCCGATCCGGCGTCGTACGCCACCGAGTCGGTCTCCTGGTCGGTGTGCGCGCCCTCGTCCGGCTCGACCAGCCGGCCGACCGTGGCGTCGGCCACCGTGCCGAGCTGACCGTGGTCGTAGAGGGAGACCGGTGAGTTCGGGTCCGAGGTGGGCCCGGGATCCATCACGTCGGCGTCCAGCTGGGCCTCCGCCGCGGCTTCCAGATTGTCCGCCTCGAAGGCGATCTTCGGGTCGATCGTCCCGGCCAGCGGGTCGTCGGCCGGGCGTTCGTAGACCTCCCGGTCGAGCTTGTAGTCCAACGACTCACCGTCGAGCTGCTCCTCGGCGGTCGTCCCGAACCGGTCCACCGCCACCGGCGTACGGTCGCCGGGCAGTTGGGCCGGGTCCGGGCCGTCCGCCTCGCGCCCGGTGAGGACGTCGTCGTTGGCGGTCGAGTCGTCATCGGCGGTGTCGGGCAGGCCTTGCGCCTCGGTGTCGGACACGGGGGTCGGGTACTCGTTGTCGCGCATGTCTGATCACTACCCGCTGCCCTCCCGCCATAACCGGAGCACCGCAGGCTGTGCGGTGGCGAAAACGACAGCGGCGGCGAAACGCCCGTCAGCCGAGGTGGGCGACCTCGTCGTCCGGGTGCAGGACGCACCAGACGACCTTGCCGTCCGGTATCGCGCTGCTGCCCCATCGGCGAGCCACCGTGTCGATCAGCAGCAGGCCCCGGCCGCCGGCCCGGTTCGGCGGGGACACCCCGGCGAACGTCGGGCGACGCGGGGAGTGGTCGCGGACCGCCAGGTGCAGGGTGCTGTCCTGAGGAGCGAGCCGCACCGTCATTGGGGTCCGGGCGTGCGCCACGACGTTGTTCACCATCTCGGTGATCGCGATGCAGGCCGGGTCGACCAGCATCGACATGCCCCAGCGCTGGCAGCCGGTGGTGACCAGCTCGCGGGCCTGCCGGGCAGCTCCCACCGCCGGGGCCAGGTCGGCGGAGAGCACCGCCGCCAGCGGCGTCGCCGCGAGCGCGGCGAGCGCGCCGTCCACCGTCGGCCAGACCGGCACACCGGCCTCCACGGTCTGCCGGGCCGGCGCTCCGACGCCCACCTGGACCGCCGGGTCACACAGCAGCAGATCCGCGGCAGGCCAGTCGGCCACCTCCCGGCGAACCTCGGCGAAGACGCCCCGCCCGACCTCGTCGACGATGCGCAGCCCGGTCACGTCGGCCACCACCGGGCCCGGCCGGTCCGAGAGTCTGGCAAGCAGCGCGCCGCGTACCGCCTCGGCTCCGGCGGCGTCGAGCACACCGGTCAGCCGGACCACCGCCGACGACTCGTCGATTTCCACGAGACAGTTCGACATGATCGCCTCATTGTGCGCGTCAGTCACCGTTCGCGCATTCGGGCGGTCGATGCCGGTCATCAGCGGACCGACCGGGACCGGCGGTTGATGGCCGCCATGGTGCCGACGGCGGTGCCGGCGGCGGCGAGACCGAACGCGGCGGTCATCCGCACCAACTGACGTCGTCGGCCGTTCCAGCCGCCGTCCCGGCGGGCCTGGGCGTCGGCCTGGAACACGTTGCCGCTGCTGTCCGCCCGGGCGCCCGGACCGAACTGCGTGCGCTGGAGGTACCAGCCGAGGGTGCGTTCCACCAACGCGGGCGCCAGCCGCCACTGCAGACCGATCAACCGGGCCGCGCCACCGGCGTACGCCTCCCGGCGAGGCCGGCGCAGCAGCCGGACGATGGTCTCGGCGACCACCTCCGGCGGGTAGATCGGAGGCGGTGGCACCAGTTCCCGGCCGGTGTGATTGGCCGTGTGCCGGAAGAACGGGGTGTCGATGGTGGCCGGCAGCACCGTGCAGACCGAGATCTGACCGCGGCCGGTGACCCGCAGCTCCTGCCGGACCGTGTCGGCCAACCCGCGGATGCCGTGCTTGCTGGCGTTGTACGCCGACTGGTACGGCATGGCCACCTCGGCCAGCACCGAGGCGTTGTTGACCAGCACACCGCCACCGGCCGCCCCCAGGTAGGGCAGGGCGGCCTTGATGCCGTGCACCGTTCCGAGCAGGTTGACCTCCAGCACCCGGCGGAACTCGGCGACCGGGATCTCGTCGAACAGGCCCACCGCGCCCACCGCGGCGTTGTTCACCCAGGCGTCGATCCGGCCGAACTCGGCCGCCGCCCGCTCGGCCAGCCGTCGCACCGACTCCAGATCGGTCACATCGGTCGGTACGACCAGCGCCTGGCCGCCCAACTCCCGGCAGCGTTGCGCGACCTGTCGGAGGGCCGGCTCGCTGCGAGCGGCCAGCACGACGGCAGCACCCCGGCGGGCCAAGGCGTACGCGGTCGCCGTGCCGATCCCGCTGGACGCGCCGGTGATCACCACGGTCGAATCGTCGAGAGTGCGGGTCAGCGGCATTCCTGAGCGGTACCCCCGCCCGGGCCTGGTCATACCACCTGCGGCTTGTCGATCATCGTCGAACTCGGGTGACCTGTGCCGGTTGCGATTGCCGTGGCGCAAGTGTCGGTGGCACTCGCGCGGACTCTTCCTGATCTGCCAGGTTTCGACTCCCGGTCCCGGGGTTAATGGGACGCTCTGACCGGGAGGACCACCGCCGAGGAAAGATCGCAGGGAGGTGACCCATGCGCGTCGGCCTCGTCTGCGCGCACGCCAGTTCGTACCGCCACGCCGACGGCCCGCCGGTCGGCACCCGCCAGCACATCGCCCGGGTCGCCGCCGAGTTGGCCGAACGAGGCCACGACGTACGGCTCTACGAGCGCCGGGACGACCCCGGCCTGCCGGCGACGGTCCCCGTCGACGGCTACCAGGTGCACCAGGTGCCCGCTGGTCCGCCCACCCCACTGCCCACCGCCGGGCTGATCCCGTACGTGACGGAGTTCGGCCGCTGGTTGACCGACGAGTGGGCCGGCGCCTGGCGACCCGAGGTGGTGCACGGGCACTACTGGATCGGTGGCCTGGCCGCCGCGCACGCCGTACGCGAGACCGACATCCCGGTGGTGCAGACGTTCCACTCACTGGGCATCGAGCAGTTGCGCCACCTGGGCGGCCGCTACGACGGGCCGGGGGAGCGGATCACGCTGGAACGCGCGTTGACCCGCGCGGTGGACATCGCGGTGGCCCAGTCGAACGACGAGGTCGACGAGCTGACCCGGATGGGTCTGCAACGCAGTTCGGTGGCCCTGGTGCCACCCGGGGTGGACATCGAGCAGTTCCACCCCGACGGCGAGGCGGCGCCACGCGAGCAACGGGCCCGCATCCTCTCGGTCGGCTCGCTCGCCGCGGGGCACGGCCAGGAGGACCTGATCCGGGCGATGCGGCTGGTCGGCGACGCCGAGCTGGTGATCGCCGGCGGTCCACCGGCCGACCAACTGGCCAACCACGCCGAGGCGCGGCGCCTGCGCGAGCTGGCCGAGCAGGCGGGCGTCGTCGACCAGGTACGGCTCGTCGGCGCGGTGCCGCACGACCAGATGGCCACCTGGTACCGGTCGGCGGACGTCGTCGCCTGCACCCCGCACTACTCCTCGGCCGGGCGGGTCTCGCTGGAGGCGATGGCCTGCGGCGTGCCGGTGATCGGCTACGCGATGGGTGGCCTGGCCGACGCCGTCGTCGACGAGGTCACCGGCCGGCTGGTGCCCCCCGGCGACGTGCGGGCACTCGCGGTCTCGATCCGTCGGCTGCTCGCCGACAACGCCGGCCGGTTCGCGTACGGGCACGCCGCGGTGGACCGGGTCCGCAGCAGCTACACCTGGGAGCGGACCGCCGGGGCGCTGGAGCGCCTCTACGAGCGGGTGGTGAGTCGCCGCAAGCCGGTCGAGGCCTGAGCGGCAGGTCGGGCGGCCCGGGTCGGTCAGCCGGGACGGGTCGCCGCGACCATCGCCCGGTCGCGGCGACGCGTTGCCGGGCGCTGCTGCTGCGGCTGCGCGTACCGGGTCAGCCCGATCACCGCGGCCAGGGTGACCAGGAAACCGACCGCCGCCAGCCACTCCCGGCCCGGCCAGATCTTGTCGTTGAGCAGCAGCAGGCCGACGATCGCGGCCGGCACCGCGCCGGCGGCGTCCATCGCGGCGACCGCGGCGGTCGTCGAGCCACGCTGCATGGCCAGGCCGAGCAGCAGCTGACCGACGATCGAGTGGGCGATCAGCAGGTAGAACAGCGGGTGGGCGAGGAACGCCTCGGCGGACGACGCGGATGCCAGCGGCCGGGCGGCGACCGCGGCCGAGCTGAACGCCAGCCCCGCCAGCGAGCCGAGGGCCACCGAACCGGGCGCCCCGTGCAGCCGGACGGCGAAGACCCCGAGCACCGCGATGACGCCGAGCGCCACCAGCAGGGCGATCGTTCCGGCGGTGCCGAGCTGCTTCGACGGCGCCGGGCGGGCGGAGAGCACCAGGGCGGTGATGCCGGCGAAGAGCAGGGCCAGCAGCACCACCTCCGCCGCCGGCAGTCGCCACTTCAGCACCAGCACACCGAGGATGGCGGTCACCCCGAGCCCGGCCGCCACGCTGGCCTGCACGAGGAACAGCGGCAGGTCCCGTCGGGCCAGGAAGGCGAACACGAAACCGGCGATCTGGCAGCCCAGACCGATCAGGTACGTCCGGTGCCCGGCGAGGCGCAGCAGCAGGCCCGGATCGAAGGTGTGGTGAACCGTGGTGCGGGCCGCGGCCACCGACTGGAGAAGGTTGGCGAAGCCGTACGCGACGATCATCGTCGCGAGAAAACACCAACCGGAGGAGACCACCTGGCGAGGATAGAGGTTGCCGGGGGTCAGCGCTCGGCTGGGCGATCGAGCCTGGTGAGGATGTCGGGGTGCAGCACACCGTTGGTGGCCACCACACTGCTGTCGGTGCCCGGCGCGCCGGCCGGGGCCGGCCGGCCGAACAGATCCGTGACCGTGCCACCCGCCTCGGTGACGATCGGCACCAGCGCCGCCACGTCCCACAGGGACAGCTCCGGCTCGACCATCACGTCCAGTGCGCCCTCGGCCAGCAGCATGTAGCCGTAGAAGTCGCCGTACGCCCGGCTGCGCCAGGTGGCCCGCATCAGGTCGAGCATCGCGTCGAGCCGACCGGCGCGTTCCCACCCGTCGAGCGACGAGTAGCAGAAGCTGGCATCCGCGATCTCGCGTACCGCGGACACCCCGATCCGCTCGCCGGCGCCCGCGCGACGACCGGCGTACGCGCCCGCGCCCGCGCTGGCCCACCAGCGTCGTCCCAGCGCCGGGGCGGACACCACGCCGACCGCCGGCCGGTCGCCGTCGTAGAGCGCGATCAGGGTGGCCCAGACCGGCACGCCCCGCACGAAGTTCTTGGTGCCGTCGATCGGGTCGATGATCCACCGGCGGCCGTCCGCGTCGGTGGAGGGCCCGGCGCCGTACTCCTCACCGAGCAGCCCGTCCGCCGGGCGGTGCTCGGCCAGCAGGGCGCGGATCTCGCGCTCCACGGCGGTGTCCGCGTCGGAGACCGGGGTCAGGTCGGGCTTCGCCTCGACCCGCAGGTCGAGCGCGCGGAACCGGGCTGTGGAGATGGCGTCGGCCCGGTCGGCGAGCAGGTGGGCGAGGGCGAGGTCGTCGGCGTACCCGGTCATCCCGGCAACCTAGCCGACGCCCGCCGGCTCACTCGTCGGGGCCGCGCCGGTCACCCTCGCCGGGCCCGCGCTGGTCGCTCTCGCCGCGCGAGTCACCCTCGCCGGCCCGGGAGGCCAGCAACCGGCGGTACGACGCCAACCGGCGCGGATCGGCCTTGCCGGCGGCCACCCAGGCGTCCAGCCCACAGTCGGCCTCGTCCGCCGTGTGCTGGCAGTTGGGTGGGCAGTCGACGGTGCCCTCGACCAGGTCGGGGAAGCCGTGCAGCAGGCTGTCGGCGGACACGTGGGCCAGGCCGAAGCTGCGGATGCCGGGGGTGTCGATGATCCAGCCGGGGTCGGTGTCGACGCCGGGCACCGGTGGCAGCCGCAGCGCCACCGCGCTGGTGGAGGTGTGTCGGCCACGACCGATCGCACTCACCACGCCGACCGCGCGCAGCGCGTCCGGAACGAGGCGGTTGACCAACGTCGACTTGCCCACCCCGGAGTGCCCGACCAGCACCGACACCTTGCCGCCCAGCAGCGCGCGCAGCGCGGCCAGGTCGCTGTCGGGGCGGTTGAGCACGTACGGCAGCTCCAACTCGGTGTAGTAACCCAGCACCTCCTCCGGCCCGGCCAGGTCGGCCTTGGTGAGGCAGAGCAGCGGTTCGACGTCCGCGTCGTACGCGGCCACCAGGCAGCGGTCGATGAACCCGGTGCGCGGCGGTGGGTCGGCCAACGCGCTGACGATCACCAACTGGTCCGCGTTGGCCACCACGACCCGTTCCAGTCGGCCCTCGGCGGTGGTCTCGTCGTCGTCGGCGGTGCGGCGCAGCACCGAGCGGCGTTCGGCGATCCGGACGATGCGGGCCAGGGCGCCCTCCGCGCCGGACGTGTCCCCGACCAGGCTGACCCGGTCGCCGACCACCACCGACTTGCGGCCCAGCTCGCGGGCCCGCATGGCGGTGATCGTGGGCAGCTCGGCCCCGACCACGCCGCGCTCGGCCCCGGACAGCACGCACTGGTAGCGCCCCCGGTCCACGGCGATGACGAACCCGTCCACCGCGTCGGAGTGCTGCGGGCGGGTGCGCGTACGCGGGCGCGACGACTTTCCGGGCCGAACCCGTACGTCGTCCTCGTCGTACTCCCGCCGTTTGGTCGCCAGGACCTGTCCTCTTCTCGCTTCAGCTCTTGCCGGTCACCATCGCTGACCATAGTGCCGGGAACTCGGGCATGGTCTTGGAGGTACACCCCACGTCGTCCACCTCGATGCCGGGCACGGCGAGGCCGGCCACCGCGGCGGCGTGCGCCATCCGGTGGTCGTGGTAGGTGCGGAACACCCCGCCGCGCAGTGGTCGGGGTCGGATCTCCAGCCCGTCCGGCGACTCGGTGACGTCCGCCCCGAGGGCGGTGAACTCCCGCGCGAGCGCGGTCAGCCGGTCGGTCTCGTGGCCACGGATGTGCCCGACGCCGGTGAACACCGACGGTGAGTCGGCCAGCATGGCCAGCGCGGTCAGCGCCGGGGTCAGCTCGCTGACGTCGGAGAGGTCGGCGGTCAGGCCGTGCACCACGCCGGTGCCCCGGACGGTCAGCCCGTTGGTGGAGAGGGTGACCTCGCCGCCCATCCGCTGGAGCAGCGAGCGGAGCTGCTCGACCGGCTGCGGGCTGCTGCGCGGCCAGCCCTGCAAGGTCACCTCGCCGCCGGTGACCAGGGCCGCGGCGAAGAACGGCACCGCGCCGGAGAGGTCCGGCTCGATCTCCCAGCCGCGCCCGGTGAGGGGGCCGGGCTCGACGGTCCACACGTCGGGGGTGGTGTCGTCGACGGCCGCGCCGGCGGCCCGCAGCATCTGCACCGTCATCCGGAGATGCGGCGCGGACGGCACCGGCGTGCCGACGTGCCGCACCACGACGCCCCGGTCGAACCGCGGGCCGGCCAGCAGCAACCCGGAGACGAGCTGGCTGGACGCGGACGCGTCGATCACCACCTCACCGCCGGTGACCCGGCCGGTGCCGAACACGGTCAGCGGCAGGCTGCCCGCGCCGGTGACGTCGATCCGGACACCCAGCGACCGCAGCGCCTCGATCAGCGGACCGAGCGGTCGGGTGCGGGCATGGGGGTCGCCGTCGAAGGTGACCTGCCCGTCGGCCAGCCCGGCCACCGGAGGCACGAACCGCATCACGGTGCCGGCCAGCCCGACGTCGACGTGCGCGGGGCCGGCCAGCGGGTGCGGCCGGACCAGCCACTGCTCGTCGTCGCTGATCGACACGTGCGCGCCCATTCCCCGCAGGCCGGCGGCCATCAACTCGGTGTCGCGGGCGCGTAGCGGCCTGGCCAGCGTCGACGGGCCGGCGGCCAGGGCGCTGAGCACCAGGGCGCGCGCGGTCATCGACTTGGAACCGGGCAGGCGCAGCGTCGCCGCCACCGGGTCGGACGCGGTCGGTGCGGTCCACGGCTGCGGCGGCCGGGTCGCGGTCAGATTCCCCACGGTTACATTCTGCCGTGCCGACTGGTCGACGGCGTGGCCCGGCGCTCGTACTCCCGGTTGGCGGGACAGCCGACGGGGCCTTCGACGCGTTAGCGTGTGCCCCATGTGCGGCAGGTACGCGACGACTCGGAGCCCCGGTGAGCTCAGCGCGCTGTTCGAGTCGTCCGACGACACCGAGGGCGTGGTCCGTCCGGACCACAACGTCGCGCCGACCGACCGGGTGCCCCTGGTCCGGGTGAGCCCGGAGGGGCATCGCAGCCTGTGTGTCGGTCGCTGGGGTCTGTTGCCGCACTGGTCCCGCTCCGCAGCCGGGGCCGCCCGCATGATCAATGCGCGGGCGGAGACGGTGGCCACCAGCCGGGCGTACGCCGGGTCGTTCGCCCGTCGCCGCTGCCTGGTCCCGGCCGACGGCTGGTACGAGTGGGTGCGTCGGCCCGACGGCGGGCGGCAGGCCTACTACATGACCCCCGCCGACGGCACGGTTCTCGCCCTGGCCGGCATCTGGTCGGTCTGGGAGTCCGGCGCCGAATCCCGGCTCACCTTCAGCGTGCTGACCACCGCGGCGCTCGGCGACCTGGCCGAGGTGCACGACCGGATGCCGGTGCTGCTGCCGCCCGAGAGTTGGTCGTCGTGGCTGGCGTCGACGGACGAGCCGGAGCGGTTGCTCGTCCCGGCGTCGCCCGAGCGGCTGGCGGGGTTGGAGATCCGACCGGTGGGGGCGGCGGTGGGCGACGTTCGTAACGACGGGCCGCAGTTGACCGCGCGGGTGTCGGTGGCGCCGACGGTGACACCGCAGGAGTTGACCCTGTTCTGACGTCCCCGCGCATCGTCGGGCACCGATTTGACAGGGTTGCGCGCGATTCGTCTCCTGGCTGTTCAGTCAGGTTCCCGGCAGACCCTTGTCCCCATGTTGCGAAGTGCGATAGAACACAGCGCCGGTAGTGGCTGTCGATTCGCACGGGGCGGACGACGTCCACCGATCTTGCCGGTCCCACGGGGGAGGTGGGTGGATTGACACGAGCGCGTATGCCCCGCCCGCACGAGGTGGCTGCGGCGCGGCGAGATCCGCGACTGCTGCGAGCGGTGCGGGAACGGCAACAGGACGACGCATGGCGCACCAGAGGCACCTGTCAGAGCGTCGATCCGGAGACATTCTTTCCGGCACCCAACGAGCCGGCGGACGCCGCCGTCGCACTGTGCCGCGGCTGCGACGTACAGGGGTCCTGTCTGGCCTGGGCCCTCGACGTCGGTGACTGCCACGGAGTGTGGGGTGCCACCACACCCCGCGAGCGGCGGGCGATGCTGGTCGCCTGGCGTGGCGAGGTCGAGCCGGACCCGGACGCCGTCGACGGCCCCGGCCCGCCGGTACGGGACCGACTACTCACCCTGGTCCCGCTGAGCTGACCAACGGCCCGGTCCGCCACGCGCCGTCTGTCAGGCGGCGCAGAATGGGTCGGTGCCAGCCAGCGACGAGATCGACACTCCGCGCGGCCCGGCGGGGATCACCACCGACCTGCCGGCCCGCCCTGCCACCGCTCTGCTCGTTCTCGGGCACGGAGCGGGCGGCAGCATCGACGCGCCCGACCTGCTGGCGGTACGCGACGCGTCGGTCGCGGCCGGCCTGGCGGTGGTCCGGGTGACCCAGCCCTACCGGGTCGCCGGTCGGCGTGCCCCGGCACCGGCGGGTCACCTCGACGAGGCGTGGACGGCGGTGCTCGCCGTGCTGCGCGAACGTCACGCCGACGTGCCGACGGTGCTGGTGGGCGGTCGTTCCAGCGGCGCGCGGGTCGCCTGTCGGACGGCGCGCGAGGTGGGGGCGGTCGGTGTGGTCGCCTTGGCCTTTCCGCTGCACCCACCCGGGCGGCCGGAGCGCTCGCGTGCCGCCGAGCTGGGCACCGGCCTGCCGACGCTGGTCGTCAACGGCGACCGGGACCCGTTCGGGACGCCGGAGCCGTCGCCGACCGTGCAGGTGGTGAGCCGTCCCGGGGAGACGCACGACCTCCGGCGTGATCCGGCCGGCACCGCGGCTGTCGTCCGGGACTGGCTGCGGGCCCGGGGTTGGACGGCGACCTGATCCGGCTCGCCCGGCCGACCGTTTCCGGTGCCGGGCGAGGGTCGTTGCATCCGATGGTGCCACCGGCCCGAACCGGACCGACGGCACCAGTCCTCCCAGGCCCTTCCTGGTCCCAGCGCCGGCCGCCGTCGAAGCCGGGACCAGGAACGGGGGGCCGGTCGGAATGCCCCAGTGGTCATCTCGCGTTACCAACCCTGGACGACTTTTCTGCGAGGGGGGTGACCGGTGCCGACCGAGACACGAAGCCTGGAACGGGACGAACGGGACGCCCGGCAGCTGAAGAGGCTGCTGGATGGCCCGGAGTGGCCCGCGACGGCGGGCCCGGGCGGAACGGGTGTGGTGAGCACGGGCACACCAGCCGGAAGTGAATCTGCGGGCACGTCCGTGCGCGTATCCTCGGCGGGAAAGCATCCGACGCGAGGGGATGTGCGGTTGACCACCGAGAAGACGGACGAGCGCAGGGCCCGATTCGAGCGGGACGCGATGCCATTCGTCGATCAGCTCTACGCTGCTGGGCTGCGGATGACGCGCAACCCGGCGGATGCCGAGGACCTGGTTCAGGAGACCTACCTGAAGGCGTACGCCGCCTTCCACCAGTTCGAGCAGGGCACGAACCTGAAGGCCTGGCTCTACCGGATCCTGACCAACACCTACATCAACTCCTACCGCAAGCGGCAGCGCCAGCCGATCCAGGCGCCCACCGAGGAGATCACCGACTGGCAGCTCGCCGAGGCCGAGTCGCACACCTCCAGTGGGCTGCGCTCGGCCGAGACGGAGGCGCTGGACCGGCTGCCGGACAGCGACGTCAAGGAGGCCCTCCAGCAGTTGCCGGAGGAGTTCCGCCTGGCCGTCTACCTGACCGATGTCGAGGGCTTCTCGTACAAGGAGGTCGCGGACATCATGGGCACGCCGATCGGCACCGTGATGTCGCGTCTGCACCGGGGCCGTCGTAATCTGCGCAAGCTGCTCGAGCGCTACGCCGGGGAGCGGGGCTTCAGTGCGGCCCGCTCGGCGAAGGGCTCGAACGCCGCTGCCGGCCGGGAGGTGTGACGTGAGCTGTGGGGAGCCGCACGAGACGGATTGCCGCGAAGTGCTCGCGGAGGTCTACCTCTACCTGGATCTGGAGTGCGCCGACGAGCGGCGCTCGCTGATCCGGCACCACCTGGACGAGTGCGGGCCCTGCCTGCGCGAGTACGGGCTGGAGCAGGAGGTGCGGGCGTTGGTGGCTCGGTGCTGCGGCAACGAGACCGCGCCGGACGAGCTGCGTGAGCGGCTGCGGGTCAAGCTCACCGAGCTGGTGGTCTTCGAGACCAGTGAGTCCCGCGAGTTGGCCGACTGAGCGTCGGCGCGACACAGCTTCAACACCGGTGGCCCGGGTCGATGTCGACCCGGGCCACCGGTGTACCCGGCGTCGGCCGGGTCGGGCTGAGCGGTGACGGGCCGTGGGCCCGTCGACCCGTTCAGGAGTTGGGACGCTTGCCGTGGTTGGCGGCGCTCTTCTTACGGGCCTTCTTCTTCCGGGACTTCTTCGCCATGTGACCTCCTCGTGATGGGTCGGATCCGTCCTGCGCACGACCTCGGCGCCAGTGCACCCACCGGCGGTCCGGCGTCGGGTCCGACCCGCTGATGGTAGTGCGGTCGACACCCGCCGCCTTCCCCAGGGCGGGCGTGCCATCCCGGCAGTGCCGCTGCGCGCCCGCCGCCGGGCGACGCATGATTGGATACGACGGCAGACACATCGCGATGAGGGAGGGCCCGGACATGGCCGAGGAGATCCGCGCCGAGATGGTGGCGAACGTCTGGAAGGTCGTCGCCACGGCAGGTGACACGGTGGCCGAGGGCGACACCCTGGTGATCCTCGAGTCGATGAAGATGGAGATCCCGGTCATCGCCGAGTCCGATGGTGTGATCCAGCAGCTCGCCGTGCACGAGGGTGACGTCGTACAGGACGGTGACCTCATCGCGGTGATCGCTTGACCGGGTTGCGGGTCCGTCCTGCCGGGCCTGCCGACTTCCCGGCGGTGGCCCGGCTGACCGTGGCCGCGTACGAGGCGGACGGTCAGCTCAAGGGCGAACACGGGTACGGCGAGGTGCTGGCCGACGTGTCGAGCCGGGCCGCCAGCGGTGAGGTGCTGGTCGCGGTCGACGAGGTGACCGACGCGGTGCTCGGCTCGGTGACGTTCGTGCTGCCGGGCACGCGGTTCGCGGAGCTGTCCGGCCCGGGTGAGGCGGAGTTCCGGATGCTCGCGGTCGACCCGGGCGCCCAGGGTCGGGGCGTCGGTGCGGTGTTGGCGCAGGCGTGCGTCGCGCGCGCTGTCGAGCTGGGTTGCACGGCGCTGGTGATCTGCGTCCGGGCCGGGATGGCCGACTCGGCGCACCGGCTCTACTCGCGGCTGGGCTTCGTCCGGGCACCGGAGAAGGACTGGGCGCCCGCGGCGGGCGTGGACCTGCTCGGCCTGCGCCTGGACCTGACCCGCGGCTGAGCCGCCGACCGATCAGTCGACCGGGCTGCCCGAGGTGGCCGGTGCCGCACTGTCGTCGGCGTCCGCGCCGATCTTGGCGAGCAGCTCGTCGGCCACCTCCAGGGCGAGCCGGCGACGCTCCTCGTTGGTGATGTCCGGTGCCCGTACGGCGAACCAGCTGGTGTGCACGGCGAACAGCGACAGTGCGGCGCGCAGTTGGGCGGCGGGGGAGTCGTCGCCCCGGCAGAGCGCGTTGGCGAGCTGCATCATCCGGCCGCGCATCTGCTGGCCGGAGGCGAGGCTCTTGAGCACGGTCTGGTTCTGCTCGAAGAAGCGCATCACCGACGGCTGGTCGCCACCGAACATCGTGTCGGCATAGCGGGAGATCAGCTCGCGCCGGGTCGCCAGAGTGGCCGGCTGCGTCGCGGCCCAGGTGGTGAGGGCGTCCATCCCCTCCAGCCGGTCCTCGACGAAGCTGGCGACGATGTCGTCCTTGCTCTTGAAGTGGTAGTAGAGAGCGGCCTTGGTGACATTGAGGCGCTCGGCGATCTCCCGGAGCGAGGTCTTCTCGTACCCCTGCTCGGTGAAGAGTTCGAGCGCGACGGCCTTGATCCGTTCCCGCGTTCCGCCGCCTGTGCTCTCGCTCACCCACGCCCTCCAATTGGCTTGACCGTTGCTCGTACCCAACTTACCGTGCGGCTAGTAAGGTGACTAGCCGGGCGGCAAGTAAGTACGGCAATCCTCGGGGGGAGCTTACCCATGACTCAGGCAACCCAGGCCGGCGTACGACCCAACAACATCAGGGTCGTGCTGTTCGGGCTGATGATCGCGATGATGCTCGCGATGCTCGACAACATGATCGTCAGCACCGCGTTACCGCGGATCGTCGGCGAGTTCGGCGGGCTCAACCACTTCACCTGGGTGGTTACCGCGTACGTCCTGGGCACCACCGTCTCCACCCCGATCTGGGGCAAGCTCGGTGACCTCTACGGCCGCAAGTCGGTCTTCCTGACCTCGGTGGTCGTCTTCCTCGTCGGCTCCGCACTCTGCGGCATGGCCGGTTCCGGGATGCTCGGCGGCCCGCAGGACGGCATGGTCCAGCTGATCGCCTTCCGGGCCGTGCAGGGTCTCGGCGCCGGTGGCCTCATGGTCGGCGTGATGGCGATCATCGGTGACCTGGTTCCGCCCCGCGAGCGTGGGCGCTACCAGGGCATGATCGCCGGCATCATGGCCATCGCCATGGTCGCCGGCCCGCTGGCCGGTGGCTTCATCACCGACCACCTCTCCTGGCGCTGGGCGTTCTACGTGAACCTGCCCCTGGGTGGGATCGCGCTGCTCGTGCTGATCACCACCATGCACCTGCCGAAGTACCGCACCGAGCACCGGATCGACTGGCTCGGCGCGGGTCTGCTCTCGGTCGGCATCACCGCGATCGTGCTCATCACCACCTGGGGCGGCAACGAGTACGACTGGACGTCGCCGCAGATCTTCGGCCTGGCCGTCCTGGCCGTGCTCGCGTTGGTGGCGTTCGGCCTGGTGGAACGCCGCGTCCAGGAGCCGATCCTGCCGTTGGCGCTCTTCGCCAACCGCAACTTCGCGCTGATCTCGGTGATCGGCTTCCTGCTCGGCTTCGCGATGTTCGGCGCGATGAACTTCCTGCCGCTCTACCAGCAGACCGTGCAGGGTGCGTCGGCGACCAACAGCGGTCTGCTGCTGCTGCCCCTGATGTTCGGCATGCTGGTGGTCTCGCTGGTCATCGGGCGGGCGATCACCCGCAACGGCAGGTACCGGGCGTACCCGATCATCGGTGGCGTCATGATGACCGCGGGCATGGCGCTGCTGTCGATGCTCGACACCGACACCAGCAAGCTGATGTCCTCGCTGTACATGGTCGTGCTCGGCGTCGGCATGGGTTTCCTCATGCAGACGTCCATGCTGATCGCGCAGAACAGCGTGGAGCAGAAGGATCTCGGCGCGGCCAGTGGCGCGGCGACCTTCTTCCGGTCGATCGGCGGCTCGTTCGGCATCTCGCTGTTCGGCGCGATCTTCGCCAACCGGCTGGCCAGCTCCGAGGGTGGCCGGGCCTTCGGCGGCGAGTCCGGCGGCGCGGGAATGGACCTGGAGAAGCTCAAGGACCTGCCCGCCCAGGCCCGCGAGATGGTGCTCGGCGGTCTCTCCGACGCGATCTCGCACGTCTTCCTCTGGGCGGTGCTGTTCACCATCGTGATCCCGGTGCTCGCCTGGTTCATCAAGGAGATCCCGCTGCGGACCGCCAACGAGGCGCCGCCGCAGGCCACTCCGGAGGAGGAGGCCGAGATCGCTCTCGGCAAGGCGGCCCCGGTCGCCTGACCCGACACTCCTCACCGCGCGCCGCGTCGTCCCGTCCGGGCTGGCGCGGCGCTCCTCTTCCCGCGACGGTGCGTCTATCGGGTGAGCGCACCACGCAGTCGTTGCCAGAGGCGGCGTAGCGGGTTGCGGGGGCGGGGGAGTTGGGGGGAGAGAGGGCCGAGCAGCTCGGTGGCCAGTGCCGCGGTGGCCGGGTCCAGATCCGGGGCGGCAAGTGCCAGGTGGGCCAGCGAGGCGGCGATCGGCACCGGTCGGGTCCGTGCCACGGCGACCGCATCGGCGAGCCGTTCCGCCACCACCCGCGCCACGTCCGACCGCACCGAGGGATCCACCCAGGCCGCGGTGACCAGGGCGAACAGCGCCGCCTCGGTGACCCAGTCCTCCACACCCCAGATCAGGTCGAGCAGCACGCGGCGGCGGGTCGAGCCCTCCCACGGCTCGTCGGTGCGGTGGTGCAGCAGCCCCAGGCAGGCCCACACCTGCACACCACGGACCCAGACCGACGGGTCGTGGGCGGCCAGCAGCCGACCCACCGCGTTGGCCGGCGCGGCGGGCGGGTGCACCAGCAGGCCGAGCAGGTCGGTCACGTCGAGGCCGGCCAGGCCCACCGCCGCGTCGTACGCCGCCGGTGGGTGCGGCCACGCCGGGTGTGCGACCTGCCCGATCCGTTCGACCGCCGTCGCCGAGGGTGCCGGCAGCGCGGGCGTGGGCAGGTCGTCCGCGTAGCGCCACAACTGTTGGGCGGACGCCCGCCGCGGCTCGCGCGGGTCCGGCTCCAGCGCGCCCCCGACGACCTCGATCCGCAGCCCGGGCGCGGTGGACGTCGCCGTCCGGACGGCGCTCGGCGGGGCGGCGGCGGGTAGGCGTACGGCGCTACCGAGACCGTTGTCGTCGTCGGCCACCGCCTGGCGCATCGCGTCGACCAGCGGGCCGCCGGCCGGAGTCAGTTGACCGAGCCAGGGCCGCGCGCGGCAGCACTGGGCCAGGTCGCCGTGCTCGTGGCTGTCGTCGGGGTGGTCGCGGACGAAGTCGGCCAGCGCGACCAGGTGGGCCAGGTCGCCGTCGCGTAGGTGCCGCAGGCGGTGTGCGGTGTGCACCGCGCAGTCGAACGCCGGGTCGCGCGCGAGCGCCCGCTCGGTCCACTCCAGTGCCTCGTCGAGGCGGCCGATGTCGGCCAGGGTGCCGGCGATGTCCGCGTAGATCGCCAGGTCGTCGGGGTCCAGCTCGACGGCCCGACCGAGGGCCGCGAGGCCTTCACGGGTCCGGCCCGCGCTGCGGTACGCGTACCCGAGCCAGACCTCGCCCATCTTCGAGGGTTGTGCGCGTACGCCTCGGGTGGCCCAGCGGACGGCGAGGGTGACCTCGCCGAGACGCCGGGCCAGCGCGGACGCCGCGCCCAGCAGTAGGCCGTGCTCGGGGTGCACGGTGACCGCGTTGCGGGCCAGCGTGAGGTACGGCGTCAGAGCGGCCCGGCCGATGCGCGGCACCGGGTCGGACAGCGCCGCGCAGACCTGCATGAGGACGCGGGCGATGTGGTCCGGATCCAGCCGTTCGGCGAGCTCGGGCGCGGTGACCCAGGGAACGCCGGCCCACTGGGTGCCGGGCGCGTGCGCGGTCGCCGCGGCCAGCAGCTCCAGCCCCTCGGCGGGGCGGCCGGCGGTGGCGAGCAGGTGGGCGCGGGCGACGACCGCCCCCACGAAGGTGTGGTGGTTGATCGGAAAGAGGTCGAGACCGCCGGCGCTCGCCGCGGCGAGTCGGGCCAGCGTCTCGTGCACCTCCGGCAGGGTGGGTGCTCGTGCCAACGCGCCGGCGAGGTGCCCGGCGGCGTGGCGCAGGTCGCCCTCGTCGAGTGCCAGCCGGGCGAGCGCCAGCTCCTCCGTCACGGAGAGCGCGGGATCGTCCGTTCCCTCGGGCACGTCGTCCTCTCGTCGCTGGGCCAGGCGGGTGCAGCACTCCCAGCGTAGTTGATATTGAGATCAACTGGTGATCAGCTGCGCAGTCCTGCTCGTTCGATTGCTGAGATACGGTTAAAAGTGCAAGACTGAGCAAGAATCGCGCGGCAACCGCGCAGGGGGAGGGTCACCGTGACACGTGCAGGGGCTGGCATGGCCGCCGACATCGACGAGCAGCCGGCTGGCTACGCCCGCCTGCTCTCGACCGCCAACGCCGCCGAGATCGCCCGGGTGGCGGCGATCATCGCCGAACGCCGCCCGCGACACGTCGTCTTCACCGCCCGGGGCACCTCCGACCACGCGGCCCTCTACGGGGCGTACCTCACCGAGATCCGGCTCGGCCTGCCCGCCGGGCTCGCCTCGCCCAGTGCGGTCACCCTGTTCGGGGCCCGCCCCGACCTGTCCGACGCGCTGGTCGTCGGTGTCAGCCAGAGCGGCGGCTCCCCCGACCTCGCCGAGGTGCTGCGCGCCGCCCGTGCCTCCGGGGCACTGACCCTCGCGGTGACCAACGCCCCCGACTCGCCGCTGGTCGAGGTGGCCGAGCTGAGCGTCGACATCGCCGCCGGCCACGAGCGGGCGGTGGCCGCCACCAAGACGTACACCGCCGAGCTGCTTGCTCTGCTGATGCTGGTGGAGGGGGTCCGGGCCGGCGACGGCGTACTCCCGACGGCCGAACGGGAGGCGCTCGACGCGCTGCCCGAGCTGGCCGCCCGCACCCTGGCCGACGACACCCCGACCCGGCTCGCGCCGCGCTACCGCTTCGCCCGGCAACTGGTCACCACCGGCCGGGGGTACGCCTACCCGACCGCCCGGGAGGCCGCGCTGAAGCTGATGGAGACGTCGTACCTGCCGGCGCTCGCCTTCTCCGGCGCCGACCTGCTGCACGGCCCGCTCGCGATGACCGACCCCGAGGTCCCGGTGCTCGCGGTCGTCGGCTCCGGTCCGGGTGGACGGTCGATGGGCGAGGTGCTGCCCCGCCTCGGCGAGCGCCGCGCCGACGTCGTGGTGGTCGGCTCCGCCGAGGTGCCGGGCGCCACCCGGCTGGCCGTTCCCGAGGTCGACGAACGGTACGCCCCGCTGCTGGACATCCTGCCGTTGCAGCGGTTGGCGCTGGCCCTGGCGCTCACCCGAGGTGAGGACCCGGACGCGCCGCGCGGGTTGAAGAAGGTCACCGCGACGATGTGAGGCGCGGCGTGGCACCCTGGTCACCGTGTCCACGCTGCGCGACCTCGCCGAGGAGCACACCCATCTCCGTCCGGCCGACATCGACCACCTGCACCGGATCGCCGGCGACTGGCAACTGCTCTCCGATCTGTCCTTCGCTGACCTGCTGCTCTGGGTGCCGGTCGACGCCGACGGCACGTTCCTCTGCGTCGCCCAGGTCCGCCCGACCACCGCACCCACCGCGTACCAGGACGACCAGGTGGGGCGCATCGTCGGCGGGCCGGAGGTGGCCCACCTGGGCGTCGCGTACTCCCAGGGCCGGATCTGGCGGGAGGGTGACCCGGTCTGGTACGGCGACGTACCGGCCCGGCACGAGGCGATCCCGGTCCGACTGCGGACCGCCGAGGGGGAGGCCGGTGAGGTGATCGCCGTGGTGGGGCGGGACACCAACCTCTCCACGGCGCGCACCCCCAGCCAGTTGGAACTCAACTACCTGACCACGGCCGACGACCTGGCGCAGATGATCGCGGACGGCACCTTCCCGCCGCCCCGGCATCCCGGCGAGACCACCTCTGCGCCCCGGGTCGGCGACGGCCTGGTCCGCCTCGACGCCGGCGGCAAGGTCACCTACGCCAGCCCGAACGCGCAGTCCGCGTACCGCCGACTGGGCTACGCCTCGCACCTGGTGGGCGAGGACCTGGCCGCGCTGCACCGCCGGCTGGCCGGCGACCCGCTGGACGGCACCGAGGCCTCGAACGGCATCCTGGCCGCGCTGCGCGGTGAGGCGCCGCCCCGCCGGGAGATCGACGCCCGCGGTGCCACGATGCTCACCCGGGCGTTGCCGCTGATGCCCGCCGGGGTGCCGATCGGCGCGCTGGTGCTGGTCCGGGACATCACCGAGGTCCGTCGCCGGGACCGAGCCCTGATCACCAAGGACGCCACCATCCGGGAGATCCACCACCGGGTGAAGAACAATCTCCAGACCGTCGCCGCGCTGCTGCGGCTACAGGCCCGTCGGGTGTCCATGCCGGAGGCCCGGGTCGCGCTGGAGGAGTCGGTCCGCCGGGTCGCGTCGATCGCCCTGGTGCACGAGACGCTCTCCATGTCCAGCGACGAGGCGGTCGAGTTCGACGGCATCGTCGACCGGGTGGCCAGCGCGGCGACGGAGGTCGCGGCGACCGAGGTGAGCGTCGGAATGCGACGGCGGGGCAGCTTCGGCGTGCTGCCTGCGGAGATCGCCACCTCGCTGGTGATGGTCCTCAACGAGTTGCTGCTCAACGCCGTCGAGCACGGCTTTCCGCCGGCCGACGAGGCGGAGGAGCCCCGCGCGCCTGCCGCCTCGGGCATGGTGCCGGTCGCCGCTCCCGAGGTCGATCCTTCGCTGCGACCCGAGGTGGTCGTCTCGGCACACCGGTTCCGCAAGATGCTGCACGTCTCGGTGACCGACAACGGGCGCGGACTGCCGCCGGGTTTCGACGCGGAGCGGGCCAGCCGGCTCGGCCTGCAGATCGTCCGGGCCCTGGTCACCGGGGAGCTGCGCGGCACCATCGAGCTGCGGGCCGGAGCCAACGGCGGCACCGAGGCCGTGCTGGTCGTCCCGCTGGCCCGCAACACCCCGGACGGCCGCTCACAGGCCTGACCGCCGCGCCACCCGCCCCCGTCCGTCGTTGGCGAGGCAACGCGTCCGAGCGGTCGTGTCGTTTCGAGCGATATACCTGTGAGTCATATTTATGCCTCACAGGTATATCGCCTTCCGGGGTGGTCGCGGTCTGACGGCTGTCGGAAGCCGCCGGGCGCAGCCTCCGGCATTCGGGCGGGTCGGGCCGGTCGAGCTGAGGCGGCGGCGGGAAAACGGGCCCCAGTCGGCCCGAGCAGCGACGGCCCGAGCAGCGACGGCCCGAGCAGCGACGGGCCCCAGGTGGCAACCGGGCTGTGTCAGCGGGTCAGCGGTCGGGGCGGCTGGTCAGCAGGGCGACGGTCAGGCCGGGGCGCGGCCAGACCTGCGCGACGGTGAAGTCCGCTCGGAGCGCGTCGCCCTTGGCGCCCGGCACGGCGGCCAGCGGCTCGGTGTGCCGGCCGGCGACGACCAACCACACCCGGGGCGTACCGGCCAGGCACTGCGCCGGTCTCGGGCACTCGGCGGCCCACAGGTCGCCCCGGCGGACCTCGTCCTCGGTGACCAGCACGTCCCGTGGGGGGTCGCCGAGGTGGTACTCGATGCCGAGGTCGAGGAAGAGCCAGCTGTGCCGGGGCGAGTAGACCACCGCGTCGCCCGGCCGTTGACCATCGCCGATCACCCGCGCCGCGCCCGCGTAGTCCACCGGCGCGCTGCGCGGCCACTCGTGGGTCCGCCGCAGCGCGGCCTGGTCGGGCAGGCCGAGCAGCCCGGCCAGGACCACCACGACGAGCGCGGCCGGCGTCGCCACCGCGGCCAGCGCCGCACCCGCCAGCAGACACGCGAAGGGCACCACGAAGACCAGGTACCGGGGCACCCACAGGGGTACGACCGTGCCGGCGACGAAGAGCAGCAGTACCGGCAGCAGCACCGCGCTCACCGGCAGCAGGGCGCGCCGCCCGAGCCGGGCCGCGCCCAGCGCGGCGACCCCGACCAGCAGGCCGCCCACCACGCTGCTCTGGGCCACGCCGCCGGGCAGCGCCGTGAGGTCGTCCAACCGCGCCAGGTCCACCCAGCTCAACTGCCGGGACTGCTGGGTCCGGGCCTTCACCAGCAACGGACCGGCCAGCAGCGCGACCGGAACCACGGCGACCACCCACCGCCACACCCGCCGGTCCCGCTCGCCGGTGGGGTGCTCCCCGGTGGCGATGCCGGCCTCGGCGGGGCCGTGCCACCAGGTGACCAGGACGACCAGCGCGTGCGCGGCGAGCAGCGTGAGCGCGATCAGGTGGACGAGCCCGAGAGCGGCGACAGCGGCGGCGTAACCGGCCCAGCGGGCCCAGCTCGGTCGGCGCAGCGCGGTCACCAGCAGCAGGGTGGCGAGCACCGCCAGCATGGTGGCCAGCGCGTACGGTCGGGCCTCCTGACCGTAGCGGGAGGTGCCGGGGAGCACCGCGAACAGCAGCCCGGCGAGGAGGCCGGCACTCCGGTCGACGAGCCGCGCGCCGAGCACGGCCAGCAACCCGGCGGCCACGGTCATCGCCAGCACGGCCGGCGCGCGCAGGGCGATCGTGGAGTCGCCGAAGACCCTGGTCCAGCCGTGCATCAGCAGGTAGTACGGCCCGGTGGCGGCGTCGATGGTGCCGGCCAGCCGGGCCAGGTCGGCGGGCGACCGGGTGGCCGCGCTCCAGGTCGCCAGCTCGTCACGCCAGAGTTGGGCGGAGCCCAGCCCGGTCAGCGTCACCGCCAGGGTCAGCAGCGCCGGGGGAAGCCAGACCGGCAGGCGGCGCAGGTACTCCCACGCCGCCGCAGTCGACTCGGACAATCCGCCCACGGTCCGAGCCTGCCACGGCCACGCCGCTCGCGGTGCCACGAACTGTCCCCGGTGACCAGCTGGCCGACCAGCCTGGCCCGTGATGTGGGATCCAGCACGCGGACATTGGCCGGCCCCCATGGGGTGTGGCAGCATGGGGCTCATGACCGCCGCAGTCGTCCGCCGCTTCGTGGCTCGTCGCCACGTCGATTACGGCCGCGTGCGCAGCGCGATCTGTCCGGCCTACTGACGACGCCCGACCATTCTGTCTCGGGCGCGCTCCGCGCCGGCTGTCTCAGACACCGTTGTCCCGCCCGCTTCGCGGGCCGGCCGCCGCGCCCCGCGTAACCCCGAGGCACAGCAGACAACGGAGGACGCCGCGATGGCGGTCAGCAGCATCCCGGCCCGTTCCGAGGACCCGACGGCCCGCCCGGCCCGGGTGCCACGCCGGCCACGGGGTGAGGGTCAGTGGGCGCTCGGCCACCGCGAGCCGCTCAACCCCAACGAGCGCATCAAGAAGGACGACGACCCGCTCAACGTCCGGGCCCGCATCGAGACCATCTACGCGCACCGCGGTTTCGCCTCCATCGACCCGCAGGACCTGCGCGGCCGGTTCCGCTGGTGGGGCCTCTACACCCAGCGCAAGGCGGGCATCGACGGCGGGCGCACCGCCGTGCTGGAGCCACACGAGCTGGAGGACGAGTTCTTCATGCTCCGGGTCCGCATCGACGGCGGGCAGCTCAGCCTGGCCCAGTTGCGGGTGATCGCGGACATCTCCCGGGAGTTCGCGCGGGACACCGCCGACATCACCGACCGGCAGAACATCCAGTACCACTGGATCCGGGTCGAGGACATGCCGGAGATCTGGCGCCGGCTGGAGTCGGTCGGCCTCCAGACCACCGAGGCGTGCGGCGACTGCCCGCGGATCGTGCTGGGCAGCCCGGTCGCCGGGGTCGCCCGCGACGAGCTGCTCGACCCGACCCCGGCGGTCGACGAGATCGTCGCCCGGTACGTCGGCGACAAGCAGTTCTCCAACCTGCCCCGCAAGTTCAAGACGTCGATCTCCTGGCTGGTCGACACCCCGTACGAGTCGAACGACATCTCCTTCCTCGGTGTCGACCACCCCGAGCACGGTCCCGGCTTCGATGTGTGGGTCGGCGGTGGTCTCTCCACCAACCCGATGCTCGCCCAGCGGCTCGGCGTCTGGGTGCCGATGGCCGAGATTCCGGATGTGTGGGCCGGCGTGGTCGGGATCTTCCGGGACTACGGCTACCGCCGGCTGCGCAACCGGGCCCGGCTGAAGTTCCTGGTGGCCGACTGGGGTGTGGAGCGTTTCCGCGAGGTCCTGGAGAAGGACTACCTCGGTCGTACGCTGCTCGACGGTCCGGCGCCGACCCTGCCGTCGAAGCCGATCGACCACGTGGGTGTGCACGAGCAGGCCGACGGGCGGCACTACGTGGGCGCCGCGCCGGTGGTCGGGCGGGTCTCCGGCGGGCAGCTCGCCCAACTGGCGGACGTGGTCGAGGCGCACGGCAGCGACCGGGTGCGACTCACCCCGTACCAGAAGCTGCTGGTGCTCGACGTGCCGTCGGAGCGGACGGAGTCGTTGGTCGACGCGCTGCGCGACATCGGCCTGGAGGCCCGGCCGTCGGCCTGGCGGCGCGGCACGATGGCGTGCACCGGCATCGAGTACTGCAAGTTGGCCATCGTCGAGACGAAGGCCCGCGGTGAGGAGCTGGTGGCCCGGCTGGAGCAGCGGCTGCGCGACTTCGACGCGGACATCTCGATCCACATCAACGGCTGCCCGAACGCCTGCGCGCGGACGCAGGTGGCCGACATCGGGCTCAAGGGTCAACTGGTGGTCGGCCCGGACGGGCGGCAGGTGGAGGGCTTCCAGGTTCACCTGGGCGGCGGGCTGGGCATGGCCCAGGGTCAGACCGCCGGTTTCGGCCGCAAGCTGCGCGGCCTGAAGACCACCGCGGAGGAGCTTCCGGAGTACGTGGAACGGCTGGCCCGTCGCTACCTGGCCGGTCGGAGCGAGGGCGAGACGTTCGCCAACTGGGTGATCAGAGTCGACGAGGAGGAACTGCGGTGAGCAGCGAGAACCGAGCGGCACCCCTGTACTGCCCGTACTGCGGCGAGGAGGACCTGCGGCCGAACGAGGCGGGGCACGGCGCCTGGGAGTGCCGCGCCTGCACCCGGGTCTTCTCGGTGAAGTTCACCGGGCTGCTCTCCCGGTCGGTGACCCGATGAGCCTCGTCTCCGCAGCGAACCTGCGCCTGGTCGGTCCGGGTGGCCCGACGCCGGCCGACGCGACCCGGCGCGACCCGGACGAGCTTCGCGTCCTGGCCGAGCAGGCTGCTGGCGATCTGGAGGGCGCCCCGGCGCTGGAGATCGCCCGCTGGGCCGCGCAGACCTTCGGCGACCGGTTCTGCGTCACCAGCTCGATGGCCGACGCGGTGCTGGCCCACCTGGTGTCCCGGGTGGCCCCGGGCGTGGACGTGGTCTTCCTCGACACCGGCCTGCACTTCCCCGAGACGCTTCGGGTGCGCGACGAGGTCGCCCGGACGCTGCCGGTGACCGTCCGGTCGATCCGGCCCCGGCTCACCGTCGGCCAGCAGGACGGCCAGTACGGCCCCCGGCTGTTCAACAAGTCGCCGGACGACTGCTGCCAGCTCCGCAAGGTGGAGCCGCTGGAGCGGGCCCTGACCGGGTACGACGCCTGGGCCGCGGGTCTGCGCCGGGACGAGTCGCCGACCCGGGCCAACACGCCGGTGGTGACCTTCGACCCGCGACGCGGCAAGGTCAAGGTCAACCCGATCGCGGCGTGGTCGCAGCGGGACGTGGACGCCTACATCGCCCGCTACAACGTGCCGGTCAACGAGCTGTTCAAGCAGGGGTACGGGTCGATCGGCTGCTGGCCGTGCACCCGCCGCACCAAGGCCGGCGAGGACGCGCGGGCCGGCCGGTGGGCCATGTTCGAGAAGACCGAGTGCGGGCTGCACGTCTGACCTCGCCGACGACGACCCCGACCGGCCCTGGTGCGGCCGGCGGGGTGACTCCGGTGGTGGTGGTCGCACACGGCAGCCGTGATCCGCGAGCGGCCGATGCCACCCGGGCGCTCGCGCGAGCCGTGTCGGCTGCCCGGCCGGGCACACCGGTCCGGGCGAGCTGGCTGGACCACACCGAGCCGGGGCCGACAGCGGTCCTGCGCGACCTGGCCCTGGCCGGTCACCGTCAGGCGGTGCTGGTGCCGCTGCTGCTGACCGCCGCGTACCACCATCGGGTGGACATTCCGGCGGCGGTCGCCGCGGCGGCGCAGGCCGGGCCACCGCTGGCGGTACGGGTGACCGACGTGCTCGGCCCGGCGGACGGGACGGTCGATGCCGCGCTGCTGGGCGGGTTGCGCCGCAGGCTCGGTGAGGCGCACCCGGGTCGCTTCGACGCGTTGGTGCTGGCCGCTGCGGGCACCCGGGACGCGCGGGCGCGTCGTTCGGTGGGCCAGGTCGCGGACGCGCTCGCTGTGGAGTTCGCGGTGCCCTGCCGGGTGGCGTACGCCTCGGCGGCGCCACCGGCGGCCGGCGTGGCGGTGTCCCGGCTGCGGGCGGCCGGCGCGCGTCGGGTCGCGGTGTGCGCGTACTTCCTCGCGCCGGGCCTGTTCCACGACGCGGTGGCCGAGGCGGCCCGGGTGGCCGGCGCGGTGTCGGTCGCCGCGCCGTTGACCGACGCACCGGAGCTGGTCGAGTTGGTGCTGCGCCGGGTCGACGACCGGCCCTGCCGGCCGCTGGTCACACCGATCGGGTGACCGGTGCGGGCCCGATGCCGGACAGCGTTACGCCCCGGCGGGTGAACCCACCGGGGCGTAACGGTTTGTCGTTGGGGGGATCAGGCGGAGTGAGCGCGCAGCACCCGGAGGCCGCCGCGCCGCTTCACAGCGCGCCGCTCCTCCTCGCTCATTCCGCCCCAGACGCCAGCGTCCTGACCAGACTCGAGTGCCCACTGCAGGCACTGGTCGGTCACGGAGCAGCGCCTGCAGACGGCCTTGGCCTGCTCGACCTGCAGGAGAGCCGGTCCGGACGTCCCGATCGGAAAGAACAGCTCCGGGTCCTCGTCGCGGCAGACACTATGGTGACGCCAGTCCATGGCGGCAACACTCCTCATTCTGGATGGGTGGCAAACAATTGCTAGTCGTGCTTTTCCTATATGCATCCGCGTGCCGATGGTGACAGTTAGCGCCCAACCATTCGGCAGTGCGTGAGCAGGCGGTGATCGCCGGGGACCTGCTGGAACAGCTCAACCTGACGAGCATATCCAGGCAATGTCCCGGTAACTCAAGTTCGCTTGTGAATACTTTCACGAACGCTCGTGATGTCAAGGGTGACGCTCGGAAAAACTCCAAGCGGTGAGCAAGCCCACAACCCATTTGTCCGGGTTCCAGTGCTTTCCTGGTTACCCGCCGTGCCACAGTCGAGGATCAATATAGTACAGTCCGCGTGACATTGCTGACATTTCCGGCACCTGCCCCTCGGTGTGGCGGTAACCAGCTGGTGTGGCTGCGGTCACCGTGTCGACCTACGGCAGTACCCGAGACCTAGCAGATTACTCTCAGTGCGGCGGGAACGGAGGTGAATCTGACTTTTTCCCGCTCGCCGAGATAGTCGCCGTCGAGCTGGAACGCCTGCGGACGGTTGGAGAGCAGGGTAAACTCCGCCGTGTCATGGAGTCGTAACACCTGCCGACCTCGTGGATCCGGCTGCCGACCCAGGAACTGGGTCACTGTGCGTGTTGTGCTAGCCACCCGGAGCTGACGCAGTGCCAGCACGTCGAGCCCGAGGTCGAACGACGCGGCCGGGTTCGGGTTGACCTCCCGGTCGCCCAGGTACGTCCACGGCGCCGTGTTCTGAATGATGACGGTGGCCAACTCGGCCTCCGCCTGCTCGCCCGGGCGCTCCAAGGTGATCGCGGGATGCCTGCGGTCCGAGGCGAAGAAATACTGGTTCATGATCGAGCGCAGGTAGAGCGACGGCGTGGACACCCGTCCTTTGCGCCGGGCCTGCTCCACCCGGTGGATCACCGCGGCGTCCAGGCCGAACCCGGCGCAGAAGGTGAAGTAGCGGTCGTCCGCGAGGCCCAGCCCGACCGTCCGGCTCCGGCCCAGCCGCAGCCCTTCGAGGATCATGCTGGTCGCCTCCGGCCACTCCCGAGGCAGACCCACCGCGCGGGCGAACACGTTGGTGGAGCCCCCCGGTACGGTCGCCAGCGCCGGCAGTCGCTCGGCCAACGGGGCGTCGTCGGTGCCGGTGGGCGGGTCGGCCGTCATCAGGCCGTTCACCACCTCGTTGACCGTGCCGTCGCCACCCAGGGTGACGACCAGGTCGACCCCCTCCGCAGCGGCCTCCCGAGCCAACGCCACGGCGTGCCCGCGTCGGCGGGTGTAGCGCACGCTGAGGTCGACTTCGCTGCGCAGCGCCCGGACAAGCACGTCCCGGCTGCGTTCGCTGGTGGTGGTGGCCTTTGGATTGACCACCAGGACGGCCCGCATGGGCGGCACTGTACCTCCCGTCAGCCCGGGTATCGTGGCGCGCGTGACCATCGACTCGGCCCCGTTTCCCGTCACGCTCCGCTGGGCGGTCCGGCTGCTGTGGGCGGAGGCGGCCGTCGTCGGGTTGATCGCCGTGTGGCTGATCTGGGCCGACCTCACGGCCACCACCACCGATCTTCCGTCGGCGTTGCTGGTGACGGCGTTCGCCATCGGGGCTGCGGTCGTGCTCTGGGCGCTGGGCCGGGCTCTGCTGCGCCGCCAGGCGGGCGCACGGGCCCCCGCGATCGTGCTTCAGCTCATGCTGCTGCCGATCGGGTGGTTCATGATCCAGGCCGGGCTGGGCTGGCTGGGCGTGCCGTTGATGGCACTCGGCCTGGGCGTGAGCTGGCTGCTGGTCAGCCCACCGACGACCCGGGCGCTCGGCTTCGAGTGACCCTGCCGGCCGCCCGGGAGGTAACCCTGCCGGAGCGCGACCCTGCCGGAGCGCGACCCTGCCGGTGAGGTGACGAGCCGGTCAGTAACCGCCGGAACGGCGGGTGAGCAGCGCGATCGTGGCCCGACCGTCGGCGGCCGTGGCCGACGCCGAGGTGGTCAGCGCGGTGAGCACCTTCCAGGCGAAGGACGACTCGCCGGGCAGCGTCGCACCCCGCACGGTCGGCACGGTCACCTCGACGCTCAGCGCGTCCTCGGTGACCGCGAAGCGGCACTCCAGCTCGGCGTCACGGGTGGCGATGGCGAGCAGCATGGCGCACGCCTCGTCGACGGCGATCCGAAGATCCTCGATCTCGTCGAGCGCGAACTGCAACCGGGCCGCCAGACCGGCGGTGGCGGTGCGGAGCACGCCGAGGTAACCGCCGTCGGCGGGCACCGTGAGGTGCACCACGTCGTCGTCGATTGCTGGCTGGCCAGTCAGTTGAGTCACGCCTCATCCCCCCGGTCGGGGACTCTACCCGGTCAGTCGCCCGTACGCGTGCCGACGGTGGCGGCCTGGGCGGCCAACTGGCGCAGGGCGTCTCCGCTGAGCCGGTAGGGGACCCACTCGTTCATCTGCTCCGCCCCGATCGCGGCGTAGAACCCGGCGGCCGGATTCCAGTCGATCATCCCCCACTCCAGTCGCCGGTATCCGCGTCGTACGCAGATGTCGGCCAGAGCGGCGAGCAGCAGTCGACCCGCCCCGGTGCCGCGGGCGGCCGGCCGGACGTAGAGATCCTCCAGGTGGATGCCGTGCACGCCGGCCCAGGTGGAGAAGTTGAGGAACCACAGCGCGAAGCCGATCGGCTCGTCGCGTTCGTCCACCGCGACGTGCCCGAAGAGCGCCGGCGCGGGAGTGTGCCCGCCTGGCGGGTCCGCCGCGGGACCTGCGGCACCTGCGAACAGGGCCGAGGTCAGTTGCCCGACCGTCAGGTGGCACTGCTCCGGGGCACGTTCGTACTCGGCCAGCTCGTGAACCATGGCGACGACGGCCGGCACGTCCTCGGGACGTACCGGCCGGATCGTCGGGATGACCGGGATGGTCACGCCTTCTTGGTCTCCCAGAAGATCTTCGAGATCTCGTCGATCTTCGCGAGCAGCTTGTCGGCGGTGGCCGGGTCGAGGCTGCCCTTGACGCCACCGGCGCCGGCGAGCTTGGTGGCCTCGTTGAACAGGGTGTGCAGGTTCGGGTACTTCTCGAAGTGCGGCGCCTTGAAGTAGTCGGTCCACAGCACCCACAGGTGGTGCTTGACCAGCTCGGCGCGCTGCTCCTTGATGATGATGGAGCGGGTGCGGAACTCCGGGTCGGTGTTCGCCTGGTACTTCTCGCAGATCATTTTGACCGATTCGGCCTCGATCCGGGCCTGGGCCGGGTCGTAGACGCCGCACGGCAGGTCGCAGTGAGCGCTCGCGGTGACGCGGGGCGCAAGGATGCGCGGAAGTCGCATCGGGATCCTCCATGGGAAGTTTGCGATGATCAAAGGCGACATTACTCCTGGGAATGCTCCCCGAACCGGGTGGAGGTGAAACCAGTGGACACCGATCACCCGGGTGAGGCGGCCCGGTTGCGGCGACCGTTGACCGCCGTTCTGGTTACCGGGCCGTCCATGGCGCCGACACTGCGGCACGGCGACGCGGTGCTGGTACGCCCCGGTGGCCGCCCGATCCGACCCGGGGACGTGGTGGTCGCGGTCTTCCGGACCCGTCCCGAGCTGCTGGTGGTGAAGCGCGCGGTCCGGCCGCAGGACGGCGGCTGGTGGCTGCGGGGGGACAACGACCTGATCACCGACGACTCCCGGGCGTACGGGGTGGCCGACGTACGGGGACGGGTGGTGGCGCGCTACTGGCCACGCCCGGGGCGGGTTCCTCGCCGACGGATATGACCCTGCTCACATCCGAGGGGCAGTGTCGACACTATGCTCGGAAAGTGCCCGGGTGACCCCCCGCACCGCGTGCCACCGCTCGCCGCCCACCTCGCGGCAGGGCCGGCCGCCCCGTCTGCTCGACAGATACTGGAGTCACCACCATGTCTTCGTCCACCGTGGACCCTGCTGATCCCGTCTTCCTGCTGCACCGGGGCGGCAAGATGGCCGTCGCCTCGACCGTGCCGCTCACCAGCCGGGAGGACCTCTCCCTGGCGTACACCCCGGGGGTGGCCCGGGTGTGTGAGGCGATCGCCGCCGACCCCGACCTGGCCGACGACTACACCTGGGCGGCGCACGCCGTCGCGGTGGTCACCGACGGCTCGGCGGTGCTCGGGCTCGGCAACATCGGCCCGCGCGCGGCGCTGCCGGTGATGGAGGGCAAGGCGGTGCTGTTCAAGCAGTTCGGCGGGGTGGACGCGGTGCCGATCTGTCTGGACACCCAGGACGTGGACGAGATCGTGGCCGTGGTGCGGGCACTGGCCCCGTCGTTCGGCGGGATCAACCTGGAGGACATCAGCGCTCCCCGCTGCTTCGAGGTGGAGCGCCGGCTCGACGAGGCGCTGGACATCCCGGTCTTCCACGACGACCAGCACGGCACCGCGATCGTGGTGCTGGCCGCGCTGCGCAACGCCGCCAGCCTGCTCGACCGCAAGCTGGGTGACCTGCGGGTGGCGGTGAGCGGCGCGGGCGCGGCCGGGGTGGCCGTGACGAAGATGCTGATCGCCGGGGGCGTCAACCCCGACCAGGTGGTGGTCTGCGACTCCAAGGGGATCATCGGCCGGCACCGCAAGGAGCTGACCGGCACCAAGGCCGAGCTGGCGGAGAGCACCAACGCCGACGGTCGCCACGGCGGCATCACCGAGGCGCTGCGCGGCGCGGACGTGCTGATCGGGGTCTCCGGTGGGCAGATCCCCGAGAGCGCGGTGGCCGGCATGGCGCCCGACGGGATCGTGTTCGCACTGGCCAACCCGACCCCGGAGGTGCACCCCGAGGTGGCCGCCCGGCACGTCGCGGTGGTCGCCACCGGGCGCAGTGACTACCCCAACCAGATCAACAACGTGCTGGCCTTCCCCGGGGTGTTCCGCGGCGCGCTCGACGCCGGCGCCACCCGGATCACCGAGGCGATGAAGGTCGCCGCCGCGGACGCCATCGCCGGTGTGGTGGCCGAGTCGCTGACCGTCGACGCGATCGTCCCGTCCCCGCTCGACCCGCGCGTCGCGCCGGCCGTGGCCGAGGCGGTCGCCGAGGCGGCCCGCCGCGACGGCGTCGCCCGCAGGTAAGGACCGCACCGCACGGGCCGGGGGTCTGTGCGCAGGGCGGCTTCTTAACGGGCGCTCAGCTTGTTACCGTGCCGATCATGCGTGCTGCCTTCGCCTCCCGCTTCAACGACGCCGATCCGCTCACCGCGCTCACTGTCGGTGAGCGGCCCGAGCCGACCCACCCGGCCGACGACTGGGTGACCGTGCAGGTGCGCGCCACCTCGCTCAACCACCACGACCTCTGGTCACTGCGCGGCGTGGGCCTCACCGAGGCCCAGCTGCCGATGATCCTCGGCTGCGACGCGGTGGGGCTCGACCCGGAGGGTCGCCCGATGGTCGTGTACCCGGTGGTGGTCACCCCGGGTGACCCACGCGGGGTCTCCATCCTCTCCGAGCACTTCGCCGGGACGCTCGCCGAGCGGGTGGCCGTACCCCGGTCGAACCTGGTCCCGCTGCCCGACGGCATGTCGGCGACCGACGCGGCGTGCCTGCCCACGGCCTGGCTGACCGCCTGGCGGATGCTGACCACCAAGGGCCGTGTCGCGGACGCCGACAGCGTGCTGGTGCAGGGCGCGGGCGGTGGCGTCGCCACCGCGGCCGTCGCGCTCGCCGTCGCGATGGGCAAGCGGGTGTACGCGACCAGCCGCGACGCCGCCAAGCGGGAGCGGATCTCCGCCCTCGGCGCCACCGCCGTGGAGCCCGGTGCCCGGCTGCCGGAACGGGTGGACGTGGTGATCGAGACGGTCGGCGCGGCCACCTTCGACCACTCGATGAAGTCGGCCGCGCCGATGGCCCGGATCGTGGTCTCCGGTGCGACCGCCGGGCACCAGCCGTCGGTCAACCTGCGCCGGCTCTTCGCGATGCAGTTGGAGATCCTGGGCACGTCGATGGGCACCCCGGGGGAGCTGTACGAGTTGCTGGCGTTCTGCTCCGAGAACGAGGTGCGGCCGGTGGTGGACAGCGTGGTGCCGTTCAGCCGCGTCGAGGACGCCTTCGCCCGGCTGCACTCCGGCGACGCCTTCGGCAAGGTCGTCATCGACCACACCGCCTGACGCTGCCGTCATGGTCCGCGCAACATCGGGGAAACTGCTGCCTCGGGCCGCGCTGAGGCAGCAACATCACTGATGTTGCGCGGATCTTCGTCGTGATCGGCCCGCCGGCTCAGAGGTGGTTGTCGAAGGTGGCGATGTCGCCGCGTGCCGCGCCGGTGGGGATGCGCTGCTTGGCCGCCGCGTCTCCGTAGAGCGACCAGCGGAGAAACTCGATGGACGTGTCCGACACCACCCGCAGCGCGGCCCTGTCCTTGAGCATCGTCCGCCCGTGGTCGCCCTTCGGCAGGCTCAGCATCGCCTTGGGCCAGGGCACCTTGTCGTACGCGGCCTTGCCCGCCGCGTACTCGACCACCTCGTCCAGCTCACCGTGCACGAACAGTTGCGGTGCGGCCGCGCCGGCGAACGCGGTGCCCACACCGAGCGCCGTGCCCGCGAACACCACACCCGCGTCCAGCCGCTCGTCCCGGTTGGCGGTGAACAGCCCGATGGTGGTCACCCCGCCCGCCGAGTGCCCGGCCGCGGCCACCCGGTCGGCGTCCAACCGGCCCTGCAACTGGTCGTCGGCCTTGGCGTCCAACGCGAGCACCTGGTCCAACGCGTACGACACGTCGGCCGGCTGGTTGAGCACGTCGAGGACGTTGTTGTCCGCGCCCGTGGAGGTGTGCGGGAACGTCGGCGCGGCCACCACGAACCCTGCTGCCGCCCAGGTGGTCAGCAGCGTGGCGTAATCGTCCGGCCGACCGCCCAGGCCGTGACTGAACATCACCACCGGGAACCGGCCCTCCGCCGCCGCCGCGGACCGCTTGGCCGCGCCGCCGGACTGCCCGGCCGCCGGGTACCAGAGCGTCGTCGGCAGCGCGCGGCCGTCCCTGTTCAGCTTCAGTTGGCGTACGCCGACCGCGAAGGCGCGCTGCGGGGCCTTCCCGGCGGGGACCTGCGGTGTCGGCGTGGCGGCGGCCTTCGGCTCGACCGGCGGTGCCTGCCCGCTCTGACTCGGGCGGGTGTCCGCTGAGCAGCCAACCAGACCGGCCATCAGCACGGTGCTGGCCATCAGTGCGGGTGTGACACGACGCGACATGAATCCAATTGTGCCCTGCCCGACGGACCCGCCCGGCGGGCTTCGGCGCGCTGTGCCCACCCGATCACCCGCCGCTGCGTCCCGACGTCGGGCTCACTCAGGCCGCCGCACGGTCGGCGAGGGGGCGTCGCCGTAGCGCCGTGTCGGTCAGTGAACGCGGCGGGAAGGCGGCGTTCGGGTTGTACCGGTTGGTGCCGGGCGGCACGATCTCGTCGATCCGGTCGAGGGTCGCGTCGTCCAGGGTGAGCGCGGCGCCCTTGAGCAGGTCCTCCAGCTGCGGCATGGTGCGTGGTCCGATGATCGCCGAGGTGACGGCCGGATGGGCCACGGTGAAGGCGATGGCGAGCTGCGGAAGCGTGCAGCCGATGCCTGCCGCGAGGTCGACGAGCTTCTCGACGGCGTCCAGCTTGGCGGCGTTCTCGGCGATCGCGGGGTCGAACTGCGCCGGCCGCAGGGCGGCCCGTCCGGTCGTCAGGTCGACGGGCTGGTCCCTGCGGTACTTCCCGCTGAGAAACCCGAAGGCGAGCGGGCTCCAGACCAGCACCCCCATGCCGTAGCGCTGACAAACCGGCAGGGTCGAGGCCTCGACGCCGCGGGCCAGGATCGAGTACGGCGGCTGCTCGGTGCGCAGGCGTCCGAGGCCGCGGCGCTCGGAGACCTGGTGCGCCTCCACGATCTCCTCGGGTGGGAACGTCGAGCAGCCGAAGGCGCGGATCTTGCCCTCGCGGACGAGGTCGCTGAGCACCGAGAGCGTCTCCTCGATGTCGGTCGAGGGGTCGGGACGGTGCACCTGGTAGAGGTCGATCCAGTCGGTGTCCAACCGCCGGAGGCTCCCCTCGACCGCCTTGAGGATCCACCGCCGCGAGTTGCCACCCTGGTTGGGGCCCTCGCCCATCGGGAAGTGCACCTTGGTGGCGAGCACGACGTCGTCGCGGCGCCCACGCAGCGCCTTGCCCACGATCTGCTCGGACTCGCCCCTGCCGTACATGTCGGCGGTGTCGACGACGTTGATGCCCTGGTCGAGGGCAGCGTGGATGATGCGGACGCAGTCGTCGTGGTCGGGGTTGCCGACGGCACCGAACATCATGGTCCCGAGGCAGTGGGTGCTCACCTCGATGCCGGTGCCGCCGAGGGTGCGATAGCGCATGCAGGTGCTCCTAGGTGATTCAGCGGTGATCTCCAGGCACCGTAGGAGCTAGAGTCGGCTCTAGGTCAACCCTCGTTACCCTGCTCGGCATGGCTGAGGTCACCGCTGGTCTGAGCATCGGGCAGGTCGCCGAACGCACCGGCTTGAGCGTGCATGCGCTGCGCTTCTACGAGCAGCAGGGCGTCTTCGTCACCCCCGTACGCCGTGGGGCCGCCGGGCGTCGCGTCTACAGCCAGGACGACGTCGACTGGCTGAGCATCTGCATCATTCTCCGCGCCTCCGGCATGCCGCTGCCCGCGCTCCGCCGCTACGCCGACCTCGTTCGCGAGGGCAACGGCAACGAGGAGGAACGACTCGCGCTCCTGCGCGAGCACCACGGGCGCGTCACCGACCAGATCGGCCGGCTCGCCCAGTGCCTGGACCTGATCACCTTCAAGGTCGGGGTGTACGAGGACCTGCTCGACCAGAACCGCCAGGCGTGACGCGCCAGGGCATCAGGGGGCGGGGCGGAACTCGTAGCGGGTCAGGGGAGTGCGGGCGTCGGCGGGGAGACGTGCGCCTGCCGCCCTGTCGCCGTAGAGCGTCCAGCGCAGGAAGTCGGTGGTGGTGGCGAGGACCGGGGCGAAGCCCGGGTGGCCCGGCGTGAGGTACGCGCCGTGGTCCTGGCCGAGCAGGCTGAGGAACGCGGCCGGGCCGGGGGTGCGCCCGTACGCCGCCCGTCCGACCGTCAGCGGCACCACGGCGTCGGCCGTGCCGTGCACGAAGAGCACCGGCGCGACCGGCCCCGCGAAACTGCCCGGCAGCCCGCCCCCGGCGATCACGATCCCGGCGCGCAACCGGGCCGGATGCCCCTCGCTGAACATGCCGGAGGTGGTGAAACCGCCCGCCGAGTGCCCTGCGGCGGCGACCGACGTCAGGTCCAGGTGACCGGCGAGCGGATCCTCGCTGTTGCGGTCGAGCCGCCCGAGGTGCCGGATCAGCCGCCACGCGTCGGCCGGCTGGTTGCGCACGTCGGCTCGGGTGAAGTGGGCGGCACCCTGCCGGGTGTGCGGGTACGCGGGAGCGGCCACCACGAACCCCGCCGCCGCCCAGCGGGTCGTGAGCCCGGCGTGCAGATCGGGTCGGCTGCCCAGCCCGTGGCTGTAGACCACCACCGGGAACCGGCCGGCCGCCACCCCGTCCGCCGACGCCGGGAACCAGATCGTCACCGGCAGGGGGCGCGCCGAGCGCGGATCGAGGGTGAGCGTACGCACGCCGACGGCGTACGACCCCTCGGGCGCCCGACGCGCCGACACCGGCCCGGTGGCCTCGTCGGTCGCGGCGGTGGCCGGTGCGCAGCCCGCCACCAGTGCCGTCACCAGTACGGCGACCAGCCGTCGCGCCCCCATGGGTCCACGGTAGGTGCCCGAGCGTGCGCGACGACCCCGCCGTCCGGCCCGGCTCTGCCCACCACCCGGTCGGGTCCGCTCCGCCGGGCGGGTCGACCCGGGCAGGTGGTGTGGGCGGGGGCGGTGCGCCTGGACCGGCTTCGCTAGGGTCACCGGCATGCCTGAGAACTACACCGACCCCAGTGGCAACACCGAGGCGTTCCGCGCGTTCAGCCAGACGCCGGAGGCCGCCGCGCCAGTGGAGTCGCCATCCCGCCTGCCGCTGATCATCGGCGCGGCGGTCGTCGTGGTCGTGCTGGTCGCCCTCGTCGCCTGGCTCGCGACGAGCTGAGCGTGCCGGACCGGGCCGACGCGCTCGACTCGCGGCCAGCGGACGACCCGTCGGCGTCCCTGCTCACCAGGCTCCGGAGCATCCGCCGCGGTCCGGCCGTCCTGGGTGCCCTGCTCCTGCTCGCCAGCCTCGCGTACGCGACAAGCGTCGCCGGTTACAAGTGGCACCTGCACACCAAGGCTGAGCGGTTACGGGCCGAGGGTGTGCCGGTTCTGGCTGAGGTGAGCGACCGCCGGGACACCACCGGACGTGGCGGCGGCACCGACACCATCCGGGTCGGGTACGACTACGAGGGTGTCCGGTATTCCGAGCGGATCCTCTGTGGTTCGGCCGGCGGCTGCACCGAGGAACCGCCGGCGGCGCTGCGGGTGTGGGTCGACCCGGTGCACCCCGAGGAGTTCCTCGCCGAGAACGGCAACACCGACGATTCGGTGTTCGTCCTCAACGCCTGGGGCGGCATCCCCTTCGGTCTGGCCTTCGCCGTGACCGGTGGGATCATGGTCTGGTCGGCCACCCTGCCGGACCGGGCTCCCGGCCCGACCCGGGCCAGACGGGGGCCCGGCCGGGATCGGGTCCGCCGCACCGTCAGTGCCCGGCGTCGGCGTAAAACCCGTCGCTGATCCGCCGCCTCGGATCGGTCGTCAGCGGTGCGCGACCACGTCCCGGGTCTGCCGGGCGATCTCCCGTTCCTCGTCGGTGCGGATGACGCAGACGCTCACCTCGGCGTCGTCGGGTGAGATCACCCGGTCGCCGTCGCCGCCGTTGCGGGCATCGTCCACGGCGATGCCGAGCCGGTCCAGGCCGGCCAGGGCGGCAGCCCGGACCGGCGCCGCGTGTTCGCCGACCCCGGCGGTGAAGGTGATCGCGTCGACGTGGCCGAGCAGCGCGTAGTACGCCCCGACGTACTCGGTGATCCGCCGGCAGTACACGTCGAAGGCCAGCTCCGCCGCCCGGTCACCGGCCGCCCGGCGCTGGAGCACCTCGCGCATGTCGTTGGCGCCGGTCAACCCGAGCAGGCCGCTGCGGTGGTTGAGCAGGTCGTCGATCTCGTCCACCGACAGCCCGGCCTCCCGGCGCAGGTGGAAGATCACCGTCGGGTCCAGGTCACCGCTGCGGGTGCCCATCACCAGCCCCTGCAACGGGGACATGCCCATCGAGGTGGCGACGCTGCGACCGTTCGCCACCGCGCAGGCGCTGGCCCCGTTGCCCAGGTGCAGGGTGATCGTGTTGAGCTGCTCGTACGGGCGGCCCAGCAGCTCTGCGGTGCGGCGGGACACGTACGCGTGCGAGGTGCCGTGGAAGCCGTACCGGCGGATGTCGTACCGCTCGGCGACCTCCCGGTCGACCGCGTACGTCGCGGCGGCCTCCGGCAGGGTGTGGTGGAACGCGGTGTCGAAGACGGCGACCTGCGGGACGCCCGGCAGCGCCGCGCGGGCCACCTCGATGCCGGCCAGGTTGGCCGGGTTGTGCAGCGGGGCGAGCGGCACCAGGTCCCTGATCGCGGCCAGGACCGCGTCGTCGACCAGCACCGGCGCGCTGAACGTCCGGCCACCGTGCACCACCCGGTGCCCGACCGCGGCCAACCCGGTCAGGTCCAGCCCGTCCAGGATCTGGCGGACGGCGGTGGCGTGGTCCGCCGGGCCCCCACCGGGCTCACCGACCCGCTCGACGGTGCCGTGGTCGAGCACCCGGTCACCGTCGTAGCGGCGCCACTTCACCGACGACGACCCGCAGTTGAGCACCAGCACCCGACTCACGACGCCTCCTCGGTGGCCGCCTGGATGGCGGTGATCGCCACGGTGTTGACGATGTCCGGCACTCCCGCGCCACGGGACAGGTCGTTGACCGGCCGTCGCAGGCCCTGCATGACCGGGCCGACGGCGACCGCCCCGGCCGAACGCTGCACCGCCTTGTACGTGTTGTTGCCGGTGTTCAGGTCCGGGAAGATGAAGACCGTGGCGTGCCCGGCGACCGGGCTCCCCGGCAGTTTCGTCGCCGCCACCGCCGGGTCGATCGCCGCGTCGTACTGGATCGGCCCCTCGACCAGCAGGTCGGGCCGCCGTTCGCGTACCAGTGCGGTGGCCGCGGCGACCTTCTCCACGTCGGCGCCGGCACCGGAGCTGCCGGTGGAGTACGACAGCATGGCCACCCGGGGTTCGATGCCGAACCGGGCGGCGGTGTCGGCCGACGAGATCGCGATGTCGGCGAGCTGCGCCGCGTCCGGGTCGCGGTTGACCGCGCAGTCTCCGTAGACCAGCACCCGGTCCGCCAGCAGCATGAAGAAGACGCTGGAGGCCACCGAGACGTCCGGCACGGTACGGATGATCTCGAACGCCGGTCGGATCGTGGCGGCGGTGGTGTGCGTGGCGCCGGAGACCATGCCGTCGGCTCGTCCGGTCGCCACCATCAGGGTGCCGAAGTAGTTCGGTTGGGCCACGATGTCGTGCGCCAGCTCGGCGGTCACGCCCCGGTGGGCGCGCAGCCGCGCGTACTCGGCCGCGAAGTCGTCCCGCCAGTCACTGGCGACCGGGTCGACCACGTTCGCGTCGCCGAGGTCGATGCCCAGCTCGCGGGTGCGCCGGGCCACGTCGTCCGGCCGGCCCAGTAGCGTCAGCTCGGCCACCCCCCGGCGCAGCAGGATCTCCGCCGCCCGCAGGATCCGATCGTCGGTGCCCTCCGGCAGCACCAGGTGCCGGCGCTGCGAACGGGCCCGGTCGATCAGCTCGTTCTCGAACATCAGCGGGGTGACCCGGGTCGACCGGCTGACCCGCAGCCGGCGGGCCAGGTCGTCGGTGTCCACGCAGCGCTCGAACGCGCCCAGCGCCGCCTCCACCTTGCGCGGGTTGGCCGTGCTGGGCCGGCCCTCGATCCGGCTCGACGCGGCCACCGTGTCGTAGCTGTCGCTGCGCACGGACAGCACCGCGAGCCCGGTGTTCAGCCCCTCCACCAACCGCATGACCCGAGGGTCGGGCTGCTCGCCGAGGGTGAGCACCAGCCCGGCCACCGACACCTGCCCGGCCACGTGTGCGGCGCTCGCGGCGACGAGCAGGTCGGCCCGGTCCCCGGGGGTGATCACCAGAGCGCCTTCGGTGAGGTGGTCCAGCAGGGTCGGCACGTGTGCCGCACCGACCACGAAGTCCAGCACGTCCCGGCTGAGCGCGGCGTCGTCCCCGGCCAGCAGGGTGGCGCCGAGCGCCGCCGCCACCTCGGCCACCGTCGGCGCCGACACGGTGGGCACCTCCGGGATGGCGTACGCGGGGACCGGCAGGTCGGGCAGCGTCATCGGCCCGGGCACCCGGTTGGCGATCACCGCGAGCACCGTCGCGCCCAGGTCGGCCAGATCGTGGTACGCCCCGCGCACCGCCGCCGCGACCGCGGCCGGCTCCTGGCCGAAGCCGTCCACGACCGGCACCACCACGCTGCCGAACTCGGTGGCCAGCCGGGCGTTGAAGGCCAACTCGCGGGGGCGGGCCGGATCCCCCGGGTCGTCGAAGTCGCTGCCCACCACGACCACGGCCGGGCACTGCCGTTCCACCGCCCGGTACCGCTCGACGACGGTGGAGATCAGCTCCTCCCGCCGGCCGTCGGCGACCAGCGAAGCCGCTTCGGCGTAGCTCGCCCCGGCCAGCTCGGCCAGCGGCAGATCGACCCGGTAACGCTCGCTGAGCAGGGCGAGGATCGGGTCCTGGCCGGTGTCGGCGACGAGCGGCCGGAACACGCCGATCCGCCCGACCTGGCGGGACAACAGCTCCGCCAGCCCGAGGGCGATGGTCGACTTGCCCCCGCCCGAACCGACGCTGGTCAGATACACACTGCGAGCCACGTACCCACCCCTTGCCCGGTGATCAAGAAGTTCGCGTCACTTCCGGCCCCCATGGTGACCGAAACCTCTTGATCACCGGGGGCGGAACGGGATTAGGCGTCGTCGTCGTCGGGGTCGTCGAGGCGGGCCAGGTAGGTGGCCAGGCGCTCGATGGGGGTCTCGAAGTCGGGGTTGAGGTCGACGAAGTCGCGCAGGCGTTCCCCCAGCCACTCCAGGGTCACCTGGTCGGCGCCCCGGCGCTCGACCAGCTCCTCGATGCCACGGTCGGTGAAGTACATCGCGTACGTCCTCGTGCTCGGCCCGGCGCGGGCCGGGCGATCGGGTGGGTGAGGGGACCGACGGAGCCGGGGCAGGACCGTGGTGAACGGCCCTGCCCCGGCTCTCGTGGTGCGTCAGGTCACGGGCGGGGGAGAGCCGCCTCGATCAGCGCGTTCTGCTCGACCTCGTGGGTCTTGGCCGAGCCGACCGCCGGGGCGGCCGCCGCAGGGCGGGAGATCCGCCGCAGCCGGACGTCCGTGAGGTGCTCCAGCAGGTTGAGCGCGACGAACGACCAGGCACCCTGGTTGGCCGGCTCCTCCTGCACCCAGGCGAAGTCCTCCGCGTTGGGGAACTGCGCGAGGGCGGCCCGGATCTCCTCCACCGGCAGCGGGTAGAGCTGCTCGATCCGGAGGATCGCGGTGTCGGTGACGCCGCGGTCCTGACGGGCCTGGAACAGGTCGTAGTAGACCTTGCCGGAGCAGAGCAGCACCCGCTTCACCGCTTCCGGCGCCGGGGCGGCCGTGTCGCGCAGCACCGGCTGGAAGGTGCCGGTGGTGAAGTCCTCCACCGACGAGACGCAGAGCTTGTGCCGCAGCAGCGACTTCGGCGTGAACACCACCAGCGGCTTGCGCTTGGGCGACAGGGCCTGGCGGCGCAGCAGGTGGAAGTAGTTCGCCGGGGTGGTCGGGATGGACACCCGCATGTTGTCCTCGGCGCACATCTGCAGGAACCGCTCCGGCCGGCCGGACGTGTGGTCCGGGCCCTGGCCCTCGTGCCCGTGCGGCAGCAGCAGGGTGACGGCGGAGCGCTGGCCCCACTTCACCTCGCCGGACGAGATGAACTCGTCGATCACGGACTGGGCGCCGTTGACGAAGTCACCGAACTGGGCCTCCCAGGCGACCAGCGCGTTGATGTTCTCCACCGAGTAGCCGTACTCGAAGCCCATCGCCGCGTACTCGCTGAGCAGCGAGTCGTGCACGAAGAACCGGGAGCGCTCGCCGTCGCCGGTGAGCGACTTCAGTGGCAGGTAGTCGTCGCCGGTGCGGGAGTCGACCACCGAGGCGTGCCGCTGCACGAACGTGCCGCGCCGCGAGTCCTGACCGGCCAGTCGGACGGTGACCCCGTCGTGCAGCAGCGAGCCGAGCGCGATGATCTCGCCGAAGCCCCAGTCGATGTTGCCCTCGACGGACATCTTGGCCCGCCGGTCCAGCAGTTGCTGGATCCGCTTGTGCGGGGTGAAGCCCTCGGGCAGGTTGATGTGCGCCTCGCCGACCGCCTTGACCACGGACGCGTCGGTGGCGGTGTCGACCTGCGGCTCCGGCTCCTCCTCGCGGCGCGGCCGGTTGAGCTGGCGCGGTGCCGACGCGGCGTCCCGGGTGGCCTTGAAGACCTTCTCCAGCTGTGCCTGGTAGTCGCGCAGCAGCTCTTCCGCGTCCTCCACGGTGATGTCACCGCGACCGATCAGCTCCTCGGTGTAGAGCTTGCGGACCGAGCGCTTCGAGTCAATGATCTTGTACATCTGGGGGTTGGACATCGACGGGTCGTCGCCCTCGTTGTGCCCGCGCCGCCGGTAGCAGACCATGTCGATCACGACGTCCTTGTTGAACGTCTGCCGGTACTCGAAGGCCAGCCGGGCCACCCGGACCACGGCCTCCGGGTCGTCGCCGTTGACGTGGAAGATCGGCGCCTGGATCATCCGGGCCACGTCGGTGCTGTAGAGGCTGGACCGGCTGTATTCCGGGGCGGTGGTGAAGCCGACCTGGTTGTTGACCACCACGTGCACGGTGCCGCCGGTGCGGTAGCCGCGCAGCTGCGACAGGTTGAGCGTCTCGGCGACGACTCCCTGCCCGGCGAACGCGGCGTCACCGTGCACCGCCAGCGGCAGCACGGTGTAGCCCTCGAGCTTGAGGTCGATGCGGTCCTGCTTGGCCCGGACGATGCCCTCCAGCACCGGGTCCACGGCCTCCAGGTGCGACGGGTTGGCCACCACCGACACCTTGACCGAGTGCGCGCCGTCGGGGGTGGTGAACTTGCCGTTCTGACCGAGGTGGTACTTCACGTCGCCGGAGCCCTGCGTCGAGCGCGGGTCCAGGTGGCCCTCGAACTCCGAGAAGATCTTCTCGTACGGCTTGCCGACGATGTTCGCCAGCACGTTGAGCCGACCCCGGTGGGCCATGCCGATGACGACCTCGTCCAGGCCATTCTCGGCGGAGGACTCCAGCACCTCACCGAGCAGCGGGATGAGCGACTCGCCGCCCTCCAGCGAGAAGCGCTTCTGGCCGACGTACTTGGTCTGCAGGAAGGTCTCGAACGCCTCGGCGGCGTTCAGCCGGTTGAGCACGTGCTTCTGCTCGTCGGCGGCCGGCTTCTCGTACTTGCGCTCGATCCGTTCCTGGACCCAGCGACGCTCCTCCGGGTCCTGGATGTGCATGTACTCGATGCCGACCCGGCGGCAGTACGAGTCGCGCAGCACGCCGAGGATCTCGCGCAGCTTCATCCGCTGCCGGCCGGCGAAGCCGTTGACCGGGAACTCGCGGTCGAGGTCCCACAGGGTGAGCCCGTGCTGGAGGACGTCCAGGTCGGGGTGCTTGCGGATCGTGAATTCCAGCGGGTCGGTGTCGGCCATCAGGTGACCGCGCACCCGGTACGCGTGGATCAGCTCGTGCACCCGGGCGGTCTTGTTGATCTGACCCTCGGAGTTGACCGCGACGTCGCGCATCCAGCGCACCGGCTCGTACGGGATGCGCAGCGAGGTGAAGATCTGGTCGTAGAAGCCGTGCTCGCCCAGGATCAGCTCGTGCATCACCTTGAGGAACTCGCCGGACTGCGCGCCCTGGATGATCCGGTGGTCGTACGTGCTGGTCAGCGTGATGATCTTGCTGACGGCCAGCTCGGCCAGGGTGGCCTCGGACATGCCCTGGTAGGGGGCCGGGTATTCCATCGCGCCGACGCCGATGATCGCGCTCTGGCCCTGCATCAGCCGCGGCATCGAGTGCACGGTGCCGATGCCGCCCGGGTTGGTCAGCGAGATCGTGGTGCCGGAGTAGTCCTCCATGGTCAGCTCGTTGCGCCGCGCCCGCCGGACCACGTCCTCGTACGCCTGCCAGAACTGGCGGAAGTCCATCGTCTCGCAACCCTTGATGGAGGGGACCACCAGGTTGCGGCTGCCGTCCGGCTTGGCCAGGTCGATCGCGATGCCGAGGTTGACGTGCGCCGGGCGGACCACGGCGGGCTTGCCGTTGGCCTCGGCGAAGGAGTTGTTCATCTCCGGGTGCTGGACCAGCGCCCGGACCATCGCGTAACCGACCAGGTGGGTGAAGCTGACCTTGCCACCGCGCCCACGGGCGAGGTGGTTGTTGATCACGATGCGGTTGTCGACCAGCAGCTTCGCCGGGACCGCGCGGACGCTGGTCGCGGTGGGCACGCTCAGCGAGGCGTCCATGTTCTGGACGATCTTCGCGGCGACGCCACGCAGCGGCGTGGTCTGCGGGCCGTCAGCGGTCGGCGCGGCGGCCTTGGCGGCCGGCTTGGCCGGGGCGGCCTTCTCCGGTGCGGCCTTGGCCGGAGCGGCGGCGGGCTTGGCCGGTGCCGACTGCGCGGCGGACGGCTTCGCGGTCGCCGGCTTCGCCGTGGCGCTCGGCTGGCTGACCTTGGCGGCTGCCTCCGGCTGGCCGTCGGGCTCGGGAGCGGCGGCCGGCTTGTCCGACGACTCGGCGCCGCGCGGGGTGGCCGCTCCGGGCGCCGGGCGGTAGTCGGCGAAGAAGTCGTGCCAGGCCGAATCGACACTCGTTGGGTCGGCGAGGTAACGCTGGTACATCTCCTCGACGATCCACTCATTCGGGCCGAAACCCGCTAGTGGGTTCTCCTGCGAAGTCTGCTGGGTCGACACGGCCGGTAATCGCCTCTTTCACGCGGGTTTGTGTGGCACGCGGTGTGTTCCCCGCGCCCGGTCAGGGGCGCGGAAGGGACGCCTCCCAGGCTACGCCGTACCGATCCCGCAGGCATTTCCGCCTCGGTCCCGTGGCCGGTTTCACAGAAGATGCCAGAAGTTCACCAACCGCTGCGGGGTCCCGCCGCGACTGGTAAGGCCAGACGACCGGAGAGCTGAGCAGCCGCGCGAACTGGCCGGGCGGCCCGGGGTGGCGGACGTGTCGTCACCACCCCGGACCGGTCGGTTCAGGAGATGTCGCGACGGCGCATCAGCAGGGTGCCGACCACGCCGGTGACCACCGCGTACCCGATCAGCACGGCGGCGCCCGCCCAGCGCGGCGGGTTGCCGGGGATGTCCGCCCCGGTGACCATCAGCGACGAGGCCAGTGACGGCACCAGCAACTGGAGGTTGTTGATCCAGTCGCCCCAGCGGTCGGCCAGGATGGCGATCACGAAGATGGCGCCGATCGAGCCGCCCAGGTAGAGCAGGATGCCGGTCACGGTGGCGCCGATCTGGCTGCGGATCAGCACGCCGATGCCGACGCCGAACACCGCCCAGAGCAGGTACGCGAGCAGGTTCAACCCGATCGCCCGCCACGCGGCGTCGTTGCCGAGTTGCGAGCCCAGCCCGATCGCGTTCAACACCGCCGAACCGGCGATCAGGTTGAACGCGGTGGTGACCAGCCAGAACAGCAGGGCCAGTACGCCGGCCGCGACCAGCTTGGCGCTCATCACCGCGGTGCGGTGCGGCTGGGTGAGGAAGGTGGTGGTGACCGTCTGGTGGAAGAACTCACTGGTCACCACGATGATGCCGAGCAGCATCACGATGAGCAGCCCGAAGAACTGCCCGGTGGTGAACAGGTTCGACGAGAGCGCGTCCGCGCTGGACGCGGCAGTCAGGGTGTCGGCCTGGTCGGCCGGCACCTCGCCGAGGTCCCCGTTGGTGAGGGTGTCGGCCTGCAGCCAGTTGATCAGCAGGGTGAGCGCCCAGAGCGGCAGTGAGATGAGCGCGAAGATCCACCAGGTGTTGGTGGTACGGATCTTGAGCAGCTCGGATCGGACCAGGTTCATCGGATGCCCGCCTTTCCGGCCGTCAGCTCCAGGAAGACCCGTTCCAGGTCGGGCCGTTCGGTGGACAGTTCGTGCAGTTCCACCCCGGCCGCCAGGGCGGCCCGACCGACCGTCGGGGCGTCGACCCCGCCGACCAGCAGGGTGCCGTGCTCGTCGGTGTCGACGGTCGCCGACTGGGCCTTCAGCGCGGCGGTCAGCGCCTCGGCCTGCGGAGTGCGGACCCGGACGAGGGCGCCCTGCGCCATCGACCCGAGGACCTGGTCGACCGGCCCCTGCCGGACGAGCTGCCCGGCCGCGATGATCACCACGTCGTCGGCCAGCAACTGCATCTCCGACAGCAGGTGGCTGGAGACCAGCACGGTGCGGCCCTCGTGGGCCAGGTTCTTGAGGAAGCCGCGCATCCACCGGATGCCCTCCGGGTCGAGCCCGTTGGCCGGCTCGTCCAAAATCAGCACCCGGGGGTCACCGAGCATCGCCGCGGCGATGCCGAGCCGCTGCTTCATGCCCAGCGAGTAACCCTTGAACTTGCGCTTCGCCGCCGGGGTCAACCCGACCAGGGCCAACACCTCGTCGGCCCGCTGCTTCGGCAGCCCAGCCGCCGCGCAGATCACCCGCAGGTGGTTGATGCCGGTACGGCCCTTGTGCGCGCTGGAGGCCTCCAGCACCGCGCCGACGTGCCGCAGTGGGTCGGGTAGGTCGGCGTACCGGTGGCCGCTGATGGTGGCCGTGCCGGCGGTGGGGGTGACCAGGTTCAGCAACATGCGCAGCGTGGTGGTCTTGCCGGCGCCGTTCGGGCCGAGGAAGCCGGTCACCCGCCCCGGCGCCACGGTGAAGGACAGGTTGTTCACCGCCCGGACGCTCTTGTACTGCTTCGTCAGACCGGACACCACGATCTGACCGTCGCTGGTGGGGCTTCTCTGCCCGTCAGACATCGTTCTCCTCCCGTGTGTGGCGTCGAGGTACGCCGTGGCACAGCGTGACGGCCCATGGCAACAAGGTCAATCAGGCGCGGTCGCTACGTTCGGGTCCGCCGAGGGGAGGAGGCGACTCATCCCTGCGGACGACGGCCGGAGGTCAGCACGCGATCCAGGTCGCCCGGGCCGCGCCCAGCAGCGCGCCGTCCGGGCCGTACAGGCTGGTCCGCACGAGCGCCTTGCGTCCGTCGACGCCGAGCAGCTCTCCGGTCACCACGCACTCGTCGCCCGGCAGGGGCATCGCCGTGACCACGGCGGCGATCCGGCCCAGCAGGTACGGGCGACCGGGCGCGAGCACCGCCCAGCCGCCGGGGCAGTCCAGCGCCGCCCAGACCGTAGCCTCGCTGACCTGCTCGGGTGCCCGGAACGGCGCTGCGGTCCGCCCATCGGGCAGCCGACCGGGAAAGATCCGCAACCCGTCCGCCCGCTGCGGCCCGCAGACGTAACAGCCGGGGAACGGATGATCGACCAGGCCGGGGAAGTGGGCCGCCGCGGCTGCCGCCGTGGCCAGGTCCACCGGGGGTACGACGGCATCGACGGTCCCGACCGGGCGCACCTCGGCCACCAGCTCGCCGGACGGGTCACGGACCTCACCGCCGACCAGGGTCAACTCGGTCTCCAGTGGTGGTGGCCGGCGCAGCGTCACCTCGACCGGTCCGGTGCCGCCGGCCTCGGTGGCGAACACTCCCGCGCTCCAGCCGCCGTTGCCGGAGCCGGGGGGCCCGTTGTAGCGGGACTCGATGCGCATCGTCGACCTCCGGTGGGCGTACCGGCGCCCTCGCCGGCCTGCCCGGGCAGCCTCGCACGGTCGTCGCGGGGTGTCGCCAGCGGTCTTGCCGGCCGGCGTTCACCCGATCGACACCGGTGGTCCCCGTGGATGGCAACCCGGGCACCTACACAGATCCCATGGCCGTTCTGCATGCCGCTGGCACATCCCTGAAGACCAGCGGATACACCCTGCTGATCGCCGACGACCCCACCCAGGTCGCGGCCGCGCAACGCCTGCGCCACGAGGTGTTCGCCACCGAGCTCGGCGCCACCCTCCTCCCCGGCGAGGCCGGGTTGGACGTGGACCCCTTCGACGCGTACTGCGACCACCTGATCGTCCGCGAGGACAGCAGCGGCGAGGTGGTCGGCACCTACCGGCTGCTACCGCCCGGCCGCACCGACCAGCGCTACGCCGAGGACGAGTTCGACCTCTCCGCGCTCGACCCGCTCCGCGACGACCTCGTCGAGGCGGGCCGGTCGTGTGTGCACCCGGACCACCGCTCGGGCGCGGTGATCAACCTGATGTGGGCCGGCATCACCCGGTACCTGCACCTGCGTGGCTCCCGCTGGCTCGGTGGCTGTGCCTCGGTGCCGGTCGCCGACGGTGGGCGGACGGTCGCCGAGGTGTGGAGCCAGGCCGAGGCCCGGCACCTGTCGCCGCCGCCGCTGCGGGTCCGCCCACGGCGACCCTGGTTCGCCGAGTCGGCCGCGGCTCTCGGGCCGGCCGCCGCGCCGGTGGCCGCTGCCGGACCGGCGGGGCGTGTCGTGGTGCCACCGCTGCTGCGGGGCTACCTCCGGCTCGGCGCGTGGATCTGCGGCGAGCCGTCGTACGACCCCGACTTCGGGTGCGCGGACTTCTACGTGCTGTTCTCCCTGGACCGGATGAACCCGCGCTACCTGCGCCACTTCCTGGGCGGGGAGCAGCGGTGACCACCGGGGCGCACGACCTGTGGCGGCCCTCCTCGGGCTGTGGCGACGACTGTCTGCCGCCGGCCGGCGAGGTGCCCACGGTGCCGGTGGCCCGCCGGGTGCTGCGGTTGGTCGCCGCGGCCGGAATGCTGGTTGCCGGGGTCGGCCTGGTGCTGCTGCTGCCCGTGCTTCCGACCCGGGAACGGCAGGCGGCGGTACGCGGCTGGGCCCGGGCGACCACGCGCGCGTTCGGCGTCCGGCTGGTGATCCGGGGCCGGCTGCCCCGGCGGCGGGCGCTGCTGGTCGCCAACCACGTCTCCTGGCTGGACATCCTCGCGGTGCTGGCGGTCGCGCCCACCCGGATGGTCGCGAAGCGGGAGATCCGCTCCTGGCCGGTGGTCGGCCTGCTGGCCGCGGCGGCGGGCACGGTCTTCGTGGACCGGTCCCGGCCGCGGGCACTGCCGACGAGCGTCGGCCGGGTCGCCGACGTGCTGCGCGCCGGCCGCTCGGTGGCGGTCTTTCCGGAGGGTACGACCTGGTGCGCTGGTGACGGCGCTGCCGACTGCCGCCCCGGCGGCGGCTTCCGGCCGGCGATGTTCCAGGCGGCGATCGACGCGGGCAGCCCGGTGGTGCCGCTGCGGCTCGCCTACCGCTGCGAGGCCATCGACTCCACCACCACGGCAACGGCCTTCCTCGGGGCGGACACCCTGCTGCGCTCGATGGCGCGGGTGGTGGCGGCGCGGGACATCGTGGTGTCGGTGACGATCGCCGCCGCGCTGCACCCGGCCCGTGATGCCGACCGACGGTTGCTGGCCCGGGCGGCCGAGTCGGCCGTACACCTGCTGCCCACGGCGGGTGCCCGGGCGCGGACCCGGCTGCGTCCGGTGCCCACGGTGACCCCGGAGCCCGCAGCGACCCCGGCGGTCCCGGAGC